>JBOHLR010000007.1:0-34304 GCA_050729555.1 Allostellaceae bacterium | reverse complement strand
CAGCACATCGACCTGGCGCAGCTTCGTCACAATCTCTTCTGCTGTATGCCTCTTCCTTGCCATCGATCCGATCCTCCTTGGTCAAAACCATACTTCAGGTCGGACCACTTCAAGGGGGGCAGGTCAGAAGCGCCATGTCACCATCCAGCCGGCGCCGCGCACCGTCTTGGCGGCAAACGAGCCGGTTGCGACGGTGTTGGTTGCGAGACCGCCGCTTTCGTTATCGCTGTCCAGAGTATCGACCATCGCGCGAGGAGGTATCCCGTGCGCGCCGGAACGCGCGCGCCGGAAACCTTAAGCGGTGGAGCGTAAATTTGACGTTATTGCCCGCGGTTTGCCTCGCGGATCATGGTTAATCGCCGGCGCCGATTGCAGCGCGCGCCGCCGCGGAATGCCGTTCGGCCGGTTAGGGCTAATAAACCGTTAAAACGGGCGGGTCAGGCCGACCGATGCAGCGGCAGCTTCGAGCCCGCCGCGGCGCGCTGGACCACCACGGTGCGGCGGAACCGGAACAACTTCGCAGGCCGGCCGCCGGTTGCGGTCGTGACCTTGCCGGTTTCCTCGACCAGTCCTTGCTGTTCGATAAGGCGGCGGAAATTCTGCTTGTGCAGCCGCTGGCCGGCCAGCGCCTCGACCGCGCGCTGAAGCTGGAACAGCGTGAAGCTCGCCGGCATCAGCTCGAACACCACCGGCCGGTATTTGATCTTGGCGCGCAACCGCGCGATGCCCGTCGCCAGGATGCGCCGGTAATCGTGCAGCATCGGCGTTCCGGCGATCGCGTCGGCAGGGCCGGCATGGCCGCGCGCTTCGAGTACCAGGCCGGCTTCCCACAGCAGCTCGTAACGCTGCAGCACGAACTCCTCGTTCCAGCCGTGCGGCTTGGCGCCGAACGCGACGTCGATGCGTTCGCGTCTTTCGCGGATCAGTGCCGACGCACTTTTGCGCGCCCAGGCGCGCAAGCGCGGCAGGATCGCATCGGCGATCATGCGCGGTTGGCCCCGCCGCCAATCCTCCCACGGGAAAAACCGATACCATTCGTGCCAGGCAGAATCCGCCGCCTCGCCGTCACCGCGCTCGCGCGTCAAGCCCAGGTAGCTGATCGAAATACGGTGCTCGACAGTTTCCTCGCGCGTGCGCTCGCGGTCGGCGAAGGTATAGAGCTGCTCGACATAGCCCAGCGCGTGACCGGTCTGGTCTTCGACCCACGACCGCACGCCACTTTGCAAGGTACGATGACGCGTTTGCAGCGGGCCCGAGGGCAGGGCCTCGCCGTTGCGTAAGGTGAGCACGCGCGGTGCGTCGGTTGTCACCGCGACGATTACCGCGGTCAGCTCGACGGCCAGCGCGGCTTGCGCCGACGCCGGCTCACGACGCTCGTCAGGCCGTAGGGTTGCGGTCATCGTCTCGTCTTGACAGGCATTATAGTCAATCATAGCATAAGTCGATGAAAGGGCGCTTGCGCCTGTTTTCTTAGCGCCCAGAAATGCTCAACGGGAGCATAATAAAATGCCCGACACGATCGCGTTGGAATCGCTATACGAACGTGTCCGTCCGGTCGTTCCGCCAGTCGAATGGCCGGTCTTCGCCGACGACATTGCGGCAATCCTGACGCTGAAGCGCGAACGCGACGCCGTGATCCTGGCGCACAATTATCAGACGCCCGAAATCTATCGCTGCGTCGCCGACATCACCGGCGACAGCCTGGTGCTCGCGCGCGAAGCCGCCAAGACCTCGGCGCGGATGATCGTGCTGGCCGGCGTGCATTTCATGGCCGAGACGGCGAAGCTGCTCAATCCCGACAAGACCGTACTGATACCGGACGTGCGCGCCGGCTGCTCGCTGGCGGAATCGATTGCAGCGGCCGACGTGCGGCTGTTGCGCGAGCGCTATCCCGGCGTGCCGGTGGTTACCTATGTCAACACGTCGGCAGCGGTGAAAGCCGAATCCGATATCTGCTGCACCTCGGGGAACGCGAAACGCGTCGTGGAATCCTTAGGCGTACCGCGCGTCATCATGTTGCCGGACGAATATCTGGCGCGCAACGTGGCGGCCGAAACCGATGTCGAGATCATCGCTTGGCGCGGCCATTGCGAAGTGCATGAGCGTTTCACCGCTGCCGAAGTCGAAACGCTCCGCGCCCAGCATCCGGATATCGTCGTGCTGGCGCATCCGGAATGTCCGCCGGACGTGGTCGCGGCTGCCGATTTCGCCGGTTCGACGGCGGCCATGTCCCAATACGTCGCGACCAAGCATCCCGCGCGCGTCGTGCTGCTGACCGAATGCTCGATGAGCGACAACGTCGCGTTGGAGCACCCGGAAACGTCGTTCGTGCGGCCGTGCAATCTGTGTCCGCACATGAAGCGCATCACGCTCGCCAACATCCGCCAGGCGCTTGAAACCTTGAGGCACGAAGTGACGATCGATCCGGTTGTCGCCGCGCCGGCCCGCCGTGCCGTCGAGCGCATGCTGGCGGTCTAGGTCCTGATGGATTCGATCGCGCAGGCCGCCGGCTGCCCCGTCGTGATCGGCGCCGGTATCGCCGGCCTGATGACGGCGCTGCGCCTCGCACCCGAACCGGTCATTCTCCTGGCCAAGGCGCCGCTTGGTTCCGGTTGCGCCAGCGCCTGGGCGCAGGGCGGTATCGCCGTCGCGGTCGGGGCGGACGACACCCCGGCGCATCACGCCGCCGACACGATTGCCGCCGGCGACGCGTTGTGCGATGCGCGTGCCGTCGAACGCATTACCGCTGCCGGTCGGGGGGCATTGGCCGATCTCCTGGAGCTCGGTGCCGCCTTCGATCGCGCGTCGGATGGACGCTACAAGCTTGGGCTCGAAGGCGGTCACGGCCGCCGCCGTATCGTTCATGCCGCGGGCGACGGCACCGGACGGGCGATGACGGCGGCACTGATCGCGGCGGTCCGGCGGACGCCGTCGATCACCGTGCTCGAAGGCGTCGAGGCACGGCGACTCATCGTGGAAGATGGTACCGTCACCGGCGTGCTCGCGGCCGCCGGCGGTAAGCCGGTGGTGCTGCCTACAGCACGGGTCGTGGTTGCTACGGGCGGCATCGGTGGCCTTTATCGCGAGACGACCAACCCGCTCGCTGCCATCGGCCAGGGCCTGGCGCTCGCTGCATGGGCAGCGGCGGCGCTATCCGACATGGAATTCGTGCAGTTTCACCCGACGGCGCTGGCGATCGGCCGCGATCCGATGCCGCTCGTCAGCGAGGCCGTCCGCGGCGAAGGCGCGCTGCTCGTCGATGCAGCGGGCCGCCGGTTCATGGCCGATTATCCGCGGGCGGAGCTTGAGCCGCGCGACATCGTCGCGCGCGCCGTGTGGCGAGAAACCGCTGCCGGCCGTTCCGTCTTCCTCGATGCCCGGCGCGCGCTCGGCAGCCGGTTTGCCGAACGTTTCCCCGGCATCGCGGCTGCCTGTCGCGCTGGCGGTGTCGATCCGGCGGCCGATCCGATCCCGGTGCGTGCGGCCGCGCACTATCATATGGGCGGCATTGCAGTCGATCCGGCGGGGCGGAGCTCGCTTTCCGGCCTGTGGGCGGTCGGTGAGGTCGCGTCCACTGGCCTCCACGGGGCCAATCGTTTGGCCAGCAACTCGCTGCTTGAAGCCTGTGTCGTTGGCCGCACGGTCGCGGAATCCGTTGCTGGCGCTACGTCCCGTTTGACGCGACCGCGCTCGGCTGCCGTACCGCCACTGCCGGCGGCGGCGCGTACGGATAGCGTTCGGACGATCATGGCGCAACGGGTTGGCGTGTTGCGCGATCGCGACGGCCTTACGGCGGCGGTCGCAACGCTGGCGTCGCTCGCCTTTGCGGCCGGGCCGGAGGCCGATCCGGCGCTCGTCGGCCTGTTCGTCGCAGTGGCGGCGCTCCAGCGCGAGGAGAGTCGCGGCAGCCACGCTCGAACCGACTTCCCGAACCATTCGTCTGCGGGCCCGCGCCGGTCGCGGCTGCGACTTGAGGACATCACCCGCCTGCTGGACGTCGACGATCGGCGCGTTGCCGTGGGGAGTTGAGCGATGACCGTGCCGCCGTTGCCGACAATCATGGTCGAGCCTCTGGTGCGTGCCGCGCTGCTCGAAGATCTCGGCCGGGCGGGCGACATCACGACGGATGCGATTGTGCCCGTGGACATGCGGGCGACGACGGCGCTGGTCGCGCGGAAGGCGGGCGTCGTCGCTGGGCTGGATTGCGCGGCGATCGCGTTTCGGCTCATCGAGCCGGCGCTCAAAATCGACATCGCGCGGCCTGACGGGAGTGCCGTGACTGCCGGCGAAACCATTGCGACGATTGCGGGTCCGACGCGCGGCATCCTGACGGGGGAACGCGTGGCGCTCAATTTCCTGTGCCATTTGAGCGGCATCGCGTCGGCGGCAGCGGCGATCGTCCAATCGATCAAGGAGCACCGCGCGCGCCTCGTATGCACGCGCAAGACCATGCCGGGTTTGCGCGCGTTGCAGAAATACGCCGTGCGCGTCGGTGGTGGCTTCAACCATCGTTTCGGTCTCGATGACGGCGTGCTCATCAAGGACAATCACGTCGCGGCGGCCGGCAGCGTCGCGGCGGCAGTCGCGCGTGCCCGCGCCGCCATCGGCCATCTGGTCAAGATCGAGCTCGAAGTCGACACGCTCGAGCAGCTTGCCGAAGCGCTCAAGCTCAAGGTCGACGCGGTGCTGCTCGACAATATGAGCCCGGACGATTTGCGCCGGGCCGTCGCGTTGGTCGGCGGCAAGCTGGTGACCGAAGCCTCTGGCCGCATCACGCCCGAGACCGCGCCGGCAGTCGCCGCCACCGGCGTCGACCTGCTGTCGAGCGGCTGGCTTACCCACAGCGTTACGGCGCTCGACATCGGGCTCGACTGGCGTTAGCCGGGCGACAGCGGTATCCCGCAGTATTGCTTGCGGTACGAGCGGTTTTCGCCGTTTGATCGCGGGCGAATGAGCGAGCTGGCCGGATCGTACGACGTGCTGGTGGCGGGGGGCGGCAATGCCGCGCTGTGTGCCGCAATCGCTGCCCGCGAGGCCGGCGCCAGCGTCCTGCTGGCCGAGCATGCGCCGCGTGAATTCCGCGGCGGCAACAGCCGGCACACGCGCAATTTCCGGGTCATGCACGCTGCACCAACCGCAACGCTGACCGAAGCCTATACCGAAGACGAATATTGGGACGATTTGCGCCGGGTCACCGGCGGCGAAACCGACGAAGCGCTGGCGCGGCTGACGATCCGAAACTCCGGACCGGCGTTGGCTTGGATGGAAAGCCGCGGCGTTCGCTTTCAGCCGTCGCTCACCGGCACGCTCAGCCTGTCGCGCACCAACGCGTTCTTTCTCGGCGGCGGCAAGGCTTTGCTCAACGCCTATTACCGGACCGCCGAGCGGCTCGGAGTCGTGGTCGCTTACGAGACTGAGGTGCAGGACGTGCGCCTGCGTGACGGCGCGGTCGAATCGGTGGCGATTGAATCCGGCGGCCAGACGATGCGCCCGCGCATCAAGACCGTCATCGTGGCAGCGGGCGGCTTTCAGGCGAACATCGATTGGCTGCGGCAATATTGGGGCGCGGCCGCCGATAATTTCCTGATCCGCGGCACGCCTTATGCAAAGGGCCGGGTGCTACGCAATCTGCTCGACCAGGATGTGATGCCGATCGGCGATCCGACGCAATGTCATGCGGTGGCGATCGATGCGCGGGCCCCGAAATTCGACGGCGGCATCGTCACCCGCCTCGATGTGATTCCGTTCGGCATCGTCGTCAACCGCGAGGCGCGGCGCTTCTATGACGAGGGCGAGGATCTGTGGCCCAAGCGTTATGCCATCTGGGGCCGGCTGATCGCGCAGCAGCCCGGCCAGATCGCTTACGCCATCACCGATGCGAAGGCGCTGACTCTGTTCATGCCGTCGATGTATCCCGCGATCACCGGCGCGACGATCGATGAAATCGCCGGCAAGCTCGCACTCGATCGCGCCGCGCTTGGCGAAACCCTGCGCGCCTACAACGCCGCGGTGCAACCGGGTCGGTTCAACGACAAGATCCTCGATGGCTGCCGCACCGATGGGCTGGCGCCGCCCAAGTCGCATTGGGCACAGCGCATCGATACGCCGCCCTATGTCGCCTATCCGCTGCGGCCGGGCATCACCTTCACCTATCTCGGCGTCAAAGTGGACGACCGGGCGCGCGTCGTCATGCGCAACGGCGAGCGCGCCAGGAACCTGTTCGCCGCGGGCGAGATCATGGCGGGCAACATCCTGGGGCGCGGTTATCTCGCCGGCTTCGGCATGACCATCGGCACCGTGTTCGGATGCATTGCCGGTCGGGAGGCCGCGACGTATGCGCGACGGTGATGTTATCGACGAAGCGCGGCGGGACATGGAGATTTGCAATGCCTGCCGGTATTGCGAAGGCTATTGCGCCGTCTTTCCGGCAATGGAGCTGCGCCGCGAATTCTCCAATGCCGATTTGAGTTACCTCGCCAACCTCTGTCACGATTGCCGCGGCTGCTTCTACGCCTGCCAATATGCGCCGCCGCACGAATTCAACGTCAACCTGCCGCAAGCCTTCGCCCGGCTGCGCGTCGAGACCTATCGCGAATATGCCTGGCCGGGTCCGTTCGCCGCGCTGTTCCGGCGCAATGGCGTGATCGTCTCGCTGATTGTCGCGTTCGCGCTGGCCGGTGCGCTGCTGCTGACCACGGGTTTGCAGGCGCCGTCCGCCGTCTACGGACGGCATACCGGCGCCGGCGCGTTCTATGCCGTCATTCCCTTGGGCGTGATGATCGCGGTCGGGCTGGCGACCTTCGGTTATGCGGTGCTGGCGCTGGCAATGGGCTATGCGCGGTTCTGGCGCGACACGGCTGCCGGCCTCAAACGGCGGCCGGATTTGAGCGTCTGGCGGCGCGCGCTTGGCACGGCTGCCACCTTGAACAATCTGTCCGGCGGCGGGTTCGGCTGCAACGACCGCAACGAATCATTTTCCGGCGTGCGGCGCTGGCTCCATCACGCCATGTTTTATGGCTTTGTAGCGTGTTTCGCGGCGACCTGCATAGCGACGGTCTATCACCACGTCTTGGGCTGGGTCGCACCCTATCCGCTGCTCAGTATACCGGTCGTGCTGGGCATGGTTGGTGGCATCGGCCTATTAGTCGGAACGACGGGTCTGCTGATCCTCAAAATCGTGCGCGATCCGGTTCCCGGCGCTCGCGAATTGCTCGGCGCCGACGTCGCATTGTTGTTGCTGCTGGCGGCGGTGGCGGCGACCGGTCTGCTGCTGCTTGGTCTACGCGACAGTGCGGCGATGGGCGTCCTCTTGGCGGTTCATCTTGGTTTCGTCCTCGCCGTGTTCCTCGTCCTGCCGTACGGCAAGTTCGTGCACGGCATTTATCGGCTCGGCGCGCTCGTGCACTATGCCGCCGAGACCACGCCGGCGCACGGCGACGAGCGCACCATCGAATAGGGGGCCGATGTGGACTTACAGTTGAAAGGACGCACGGCGCTGGTCACCGGCGCGAGCATGGGCATCGGCCGGGCCATCGCCGTCAGGCTCGCCGCCGAAGGCGCGAGACTGGCGATTGCGGCGCGTCGCAAGGATTTTCTCGGGCAGGTTGCCGACGGCATCGAGAAGGCCGGCGGCGTCAGGCCGGCGATCGTCGTCGCCGATGTCATGCAGCCGGAATCGCCGCAGCGTATCCGCGACGAGGCGGTTCGCGCTCTGGGCAAGATCGATATCCTGGTCAACAGCGCTGGCGGCAGCCGACCGTTGCCGGCCGACGCGCCCGATCAGAGCTGGGACGAGGCGCTGACGCTCAACTTCACCCGCCTGCGTCAGCTGACGCACGCCGTCCTGCCCGGCATGATCGCCCAGAAATGGGGCCGTATCGTCAACATCACCGGCAAGTCCGAACCGGAGCGGATCAACGCCTCGTTCGCCGCCAAGGCGGCGGTACACGCCTGGGCCAAAGGCCTGTCGCGCGAGGTCGGCCGCCACGGCATCACGGTCAACTCGATTGCGCCCGGCCGAATCATTTCCGAGCAGATACTCCGCCTTTATCCGGAGAAAGATCGCCGTGAATTTGCCGAGCGCGAAATTCCCGTCGGCGAATATGGCCAGCCGGACGATCTTGCCGTGCTGGCGGTGTTCCTCGCCTCGCCGCTGGCGCGCTACATGACCGGCACGGTCATTCCGGTCGACGGCGGCCTGCGCCGTTACCAGTTCTAGGCGCCGAGATAGGCCTGGACGACGCTGCGCTCGGCGGAGAGTTCGGCGGGCGTGCCCGACAGCACGATGCGGCCTTCGCGAATGATATAGGCGCGGCTGGCGACCGAGAGGCCGAAGGTCATGCTTTGCTCGGCCAGCAGCACGCTCATGCCCTGGTTCAGCAGCTTGCCCAGTGCGTCGAACACCGACAGCACCACCTTGGGTGCCAAGCCCGCTGATGGCTCGTCGAGCAGCAACAGCCGCGGATTGGTCATCAGCGCCCGCCCGATCGCCACCATCTGTTGCTCGCCGCCCGAGAGCGTGCCGGCGGCCTGATGCAGGCGCTCGCCGAGCACTGGAAACAGCTCGAGCACCCGCTGGCGCAGCGCCGCGCGCTGATCGGGCGGGCAGAGGCGCTCGCCAAGGTCGAGATGCGCGCTCACCGGCATGCGCGGAAACAGCTCGCGGCCGCTCGGCACGTGGCCGATGCCGGCGCGGGCGATGAGATGCGGTGCCCGGCCGGCGATCTCGTCGCCGAACAGTTTGACGCTGCCCGTGCGCGGCATAATCAGACCGGTGATGGCGCGGAACAGCGTCGTCTTGCCGGCGCCGTTGGCGCCCAACAGGACGGTTACCTTCCCGGTCGGCACCGCCAGCGAAACATCGTGCAGGATGGTGATGTCGCCAAATCCGGCGACCAGCCCTTCGACGCGGAGAGCGTCCGTTTCGGTGGAGGACGAAGTTGGCCCGCTCACGACACTTTGCCGAGATAGGATTCGATGACGACGGGGTCGCGCAACACCGCCTCCGGCACGCCTTCGGCGATCTTCTTGCCGCGATCGAGCACGATCATGCGATCGGAGATATCGGCGATGGCCGCGATGATATGCTCGACGCCGGCGACCGCCGCGACGCCCAGGTCGCGGAAATGGCGAAGGACTTCGCGGATTTCACCCTGTTCGTCGCGCGTCATGCCGGCCATCACCTCGTCGAGCAGGATCACCGTCGGATCGAGCGCGAGGGCACGCGCCATCTCGAGGCGCCGCTGCTGCCCCGGGCTCAGTTTTCCCGGCGGCTCAAGCCACAAATTGTCGAGCTTCACCGTGTGCAGCGCCCAGGCCGCCTGTTCGACGGCCGCATCCTTGCGTCGGCCGTGGCGCGCGGCTAGCAGGGTGTTTTCCCAGACCGTCAACGACTCCATCAGCCGCGGAATCTGGAACGTGCGTGCGATGCCCTGATGGGCGCGGCGATGCGACGGAATGCCGGACACCGACTTGCCTTGATAGAAGACGCCGCCTTCGCTGGGCTTGACGAAGCCGGTGATGGCATTGAACAGCGTGGTCTTGCCGGCGCCGTTGGCGCCGATGATGCTCACCATCTCGCCGCGGCGAACGGCGAGCGAGATGCCGTTGAGCGCCACGAGGCCGCCGAACCGCACCGTCAGATCGCGCACCTCGATGATCGTATCGCTGCCCGGGGGCGCCGGATGCGGTGGCCGGGAGACGATCGGAAACACCGCCGGCGCGGCGACCGGCCGGCGCCGCAGCCAGCCAAAACGGTTGGCGACGCCGACAATGCCGCCGGGGAAGGCGAGTACGACGGCGATCACCAGCACGCCATAAAGCGCCAGCTGCAGTTCGGGCAGATAGGCCCAGAACTGCTCGCCGACGATGACGAGGATCACGGTGCCGAGCGCCGGTCCCCACAACGTACCGATGCCGCCGAAGAGCGCGAAGACGATGACCTGCAAGTCGAGCGTCGGGTCGAAGGCGCTCGGCGGATCGATAAAGCTGCGGTTCCACGCGACCAGACCGCCGACCGCGGCCGGCGCGAGCGCGCTCATGATGAAGGCGACGGTCTTGGCCCAGGACGTCGGCACGCCGACCGCGGCGGCGGCGACTTCGTCGTCGCGCACGCCGATGACGGACAGGCCCCATTGCGAGCGTAGCAAGAAATAGTTCAGCCCAAAGGCGACCAGAGCCGCGACCCACATCGCGAGATAGACCGCAACGGGTGTCAGCTGCGCCGGCAAGGTCAATCCCGCGGCGCCGCCGATAAAATCCCAGTTGGAGAAGACGACCGTGAGAATGCGCGCCAGGCCGAGCATGCCGAGCGCGAACATGATGCCGCGCAACCGCAGCATGATGGTACCGAGCAGCGCCGCGCTCGCGCCGCCGATAACGGCGCCGATAACGGCGGCTGCGTACCACGGCACGGACGTGCGCATAACCAGGGCCGCGGTGGCGTAGGCGCCGATGCCGAAGAACGACACCTGGCCGAATGAAAGGTAGCCGGTGCAGCCGCTGATGACGTTCCAGGAATAGGCCAGCGCCGCGAAGGTGAGTAGGTCGGTGGCAAGCTGAAGGATGTAGGCGCTGGTGACCAGCGGCACGGTCCCGGCGCAGACGATCAGCGCTACCAAAATCCCGATACTCAGCGGTCGCGGACCCGACACGCCAGCGGTGACGGGAGCGGAAAGCCGCCGCTCGATCCATTGGCCGACCTGTCGCGCGTCGAGATTCACGGGGCGCCTGGAGTCTAACGAGCCGCCTGGCCGAGGCCTTGCGGGCGCAGGACCATGAAGCCGATCAGCAGCAGATAAGGAACGACGACCTCGACGTCGCCGCCGAGATAATAGCCGACCGCCGACTGCACCAGGCCGAGAAGCAGTCCGGCGAAGACCGCGCCCTTATAGTCGCCAAGGCCGCCGAGGGCGACGATGACGAACGCCAGAATGGTGAGCGTGTCCGCCGTCGGCGCCGAGAGCGGCAGGATCAGAATCAGCAGCACCCCCGCGATGGCAGCGAGCGCCGATCCGACGGCGAATGAAATGCCGCGCATCCGCCGCACGTCGATGCCGCACGTGACGGCGCCGGTCGCGTTCTGCGACGTCGCGAGCAGCGCCTTGCCTGATGCCGTGTAATGCAGCCAGACATGCAGACAACCGGAAATTACCGCGCCAAGGACACCGGCGACGACCAAGGCCTCGTTGATCGCCAGCCCGGCAACCGACCAAGTCTCTTGCAGGTTCGGCAACGAAACGTATTGCGAGCCGAAGCAGTTGATCGCCGTTTCGACGATGACATAGGACAGGCCGAACGTGACCATCAGGCTCAGCAGCTCGCGCCGGTTGCCGAGTTTGGCGAGTGGCTCGAGCAACAGGCGTTGAAGCACCCCGCCGAGGATGAGCGCGACGACGAAGACGATCGGCAACAGCAGCAGCGGATTAAGATTGGTGTGGGTTACGAGCCAATAGGTAAACACGCCGACGAACGTGATGATCGAACCATGGGCGAGATTGACGATGCCCATGACGCCGAACACGAGGTTGAGCCCCTGGGCGAGTAGAATGTACGTCCCGCCCAGGAGCACCCCATTCACGACCAACTGCAGTACGATCACCCGGCCGCCCCGACCATCAACCCCCGACTATGGCCGCTTCGGCTATTGGCCGGTGTAAGGCACCTGCGCCTTCGCCTGCTCGTCCTTCGCCGGCCAGACCAGGAGGCGTTTGCCGTTCTGGATCTGGAACATGTACTGGGCGAATCCGATCGAAAGGCCGGTCGGGCCCGCCTTGAACGTGCCTTCCACGGTCGGCACGTCATGCGTCGCGATCCAATCCCGCAACTTCGCCGGATCGAGCGACTTGGTGGCCTTGACCGCGGCACCAAGCACCTCCATGGCGGAATAGGTCGCCGCCACGTGGTAGTCCGGATCCTCGTGGAACATCGCCTTGTACCGCGCGATGAAGCCCGCATTGTCGTGCGTCTTCAGGCTCGGCCACCAACTGGTGTTAGAGATGATGCGATTGGTGATGGGTCCGAGCGCGCTGATGAACTGGTCTTCCGCCGGGCCGATGGTCTCGGCGAAGAACTTCGGCGCATAACCGATGCGATGCAGCGCCTGCGCCAAGCCGACGGCGTCAGGATAGTAGGAGCAGACGACCACGCCATCCGGATTGGCGCTCTTGATCGCGAGCGCGATCGAAGAGAAGTCCGGCGGCGGCATGGCATAGGTCGTGGAATAGACCACGTCCATGCCGAGTGCCTTGGCCTGGTCGAGCCGCGCTTGGCCGCATGCCAGCGTAAACGACAACTGCGCCTGAAGGATGGCGACCTTGTGCGCACCCTGGCTCTTCATCAGCGGCAGGATGCCGTCGAGATAACCGGTGGCCGGCGGCAGCAGCTGGAACGCCCATTTGTTGCTCGCCGAGAAGATCGCCGGCAACGAGGCGCCCGGCATCGGGGTGGGCCGCTCGTACTTATTAACCAACGGCGCCACGGCTTGGCTGATGCCGCTCGAATACGGTCCGACAAGCAGATCGGCCTTATCCTCAGTGATCAGCCGAGTATAAAGCCGGACCGCCGTGCCGGGGTTGCTCTGGTCGTCATAGTATTTGAGCTCAAGCTTGCGGCCGAGCCAGCCGCCATGCGTATTCGCGTCCGCCACGCCGAGTTGGATGCCTTTGAGATGATACGCGGCATCGACGGCCAGCGGTCCGGTTTCCGAGATCGACGCGCCAATGACGATCGGCTTTTGAGCGTGGGCCGCGGTGGCTGCGAACAGAAATGCGACGGCGATCAGCGGGGCAAAAAACGCGCCCCCGCGCGCACGTGGGGTCCCTCCCGACATTGGTTTTTCTCCTTGGTTAGCATGACGCCCGAAACGATTTTTTGATCCACTAACCTTGGCGTTGATTATAGCTTGATCATCAGCGCGGAGTCACTGCGCTCTTGCGCTCCGCGCTGGATCGCGGTCGTGCCGATGCCGTTAGAACGGCTCTACGGTGCGGGCGTGGTTTGGCCGGGGCTGGTCTTTGGCGCCGCTGCGGTTTCAGTCCGGGAGCTTATTCGGCCGCCAGAGCGCGCGGCGGCGGTGCTGGCAACTGGCTCAATCGCACGGCAAGGATCAGCGCCGCCACAGGGCCGCCGATCGCGCCGCCGACGAGCAACGGATACCCGTACCCGAACCACAGCACCGGCGCGAGGACGAACAGAATATCGTCGAAATCGAATCCAGCCTGCGACGGGAAGCTTTTTTCGCCAATGCGCCGTTCCAGCGTCTCGGCCAAGATCGAGGCGGTAGCGATTGCGAGTGTGGTCCACACACCGAGGGCAATCGTCCACGACGCGCCGACCGCGTGACGCAATCCAATGCCGATCGCGAGGAAGATCACCGCGTTCAACGCCACGTCGCCGTAGTAATCGTAAACATGGCCCACGCGACTGCATTGCTTGGTGAGGCGGGCGAATTCGCCGTCGGCGCGATCGACCACGCACGACACGATCCAGAGTCCGCCGGCCCACCAATTGCCTGCCGTCGTACCAAGGCAACAGGCCGCACAAGCGGCAACGCCGGTGGCGATCCGTAACGTCGTCAGATGATTGGGCGTCAGGCCGGTGTTGGCGAGCGGCCGCAGCCCGACGCGGATCGCACGCCGGACATAGGCGTTCGATGCACTGCTCGGCGGCGCCCCAATTCGGACGTGGTCGCGCCGGCGCAACCGCAGCCAACCGAGTTCAGAGGCTTGCCAGGACGCGAGCGCCGGCAGGCCGAGCAGAATCTGTCGTGCGCGTTTCACCAGCGATATCGCCAAGCCGAGTTCGGCGGGCAGTCCCAATGCCGCGCCGATGGCCATGTAGCCGCTTTCCTGCACGCCGATCGCGCCGGGTACGATGAAGCCTGCGGCGGTAATGACGCTGCCGAGACTTTCGATCGCGAGCGTTGTCGGCACGCTGATGGGATGTCCCATAAAGCGCAGAGCAAGCCATATCTCGCCGCTGCCGATGCACCAGGCCGCCAGATGCTGGCCGACGCTGACGGCGAAGGGGCGCACGCGGCCGGTGGACCGGATCGTTTCGACGACGCTCGCGAGCGCGTCGCGGGCGGGCGGATGGATTCGTGTGCAAACGCTAAACAGCCAGCGCTCGACGCCGGCAAAGCCGCCAGCGCGCTGGACCGCGACGATGCCGATGATGGCGATGCTGACGATGGCAAGCGCTGTGGCGATGGCGAGCGCCAAATCGCTGGCACCGTGCGCCACGATCAAGATGCCGAGGCCCAGCATGGCGAAGATCAGCTGGCTCATGCCCTCGGCAAGTTTGTCGAGGATGACGCTGGCGCTGGCGATGCGCAGGCTCACGCCGTTCAACGTCAATAGGCGGACGCCGGCGACTTCGCCGCCGACCTGCGCCACCGGCAACAACAAGTTGGTGGATTCGCGCACCCAACGCGCCCATACCAGCAAGGGGAATGTCGCGGCATCGCGCTTCGGCAGCAGCGTCCGCCAGCTCATTCCGTCGATCGCGATCACCACGGTGTGTAGCGCGAGGATGATGGTCAGGCCGAATCCGACCATCATCAGGTCGCGCCACAGCGCGCGGACGTCGACCGAGAAAACAAGAGCGGTCATAATTCCGAAGCCGCACAAAATCAGGCCGATTTTGCCGGCCCCTCCGGTGACACGGCGTCCGATGCTCTCATTGAGCATGATGCGCTCCCGTCTGGTTCAGAGGGTACGAAAGCTTACAAAACGTCGCGTGGGAACGACT
Source organism: Allostellaceae bacterium (assembly GCA_050729555.1). Lineage (GTDB taxonomy): Bacteria > Pseudomonadota > Alphaproteobacteria > ATCC43930 > CGMCC-115725 > REEB95. The sequence goes on along the minus strand of JBOHLR010000007.1, from coordinate 19,556 downwards.
GCCCGTTGGTTCTGTTGCATAAGGGAACGACGGAGATGCGGCTTTTTTCGGCATGCCGCGTTTCGGCGCGCCATCAAGCCGCCATGGCTCTGCCATTTTTTCGCCGTGCTGCGCGCCGTGCGCCGCGGTTTAGATCGAGACTCCGAGGTGTTCGCTCTGCGCCGACCACCAGGCGAACAGCGCCGACACCAACGCCATCGCCGCGCCAAACGCGAACAGCAGCGAATACGAGCCGGTATGCGCAAAGATGAAGGCGCTGATATAGCCGCCGCTGGCGTACACGACCGCGTAAGCGATGGTCATCCAGCCCCAAAGTTGTCGGTGCTGTTCAATGGGTACCAATTCACCCGCGCGGCCGGATCCCAACGACGTCGTGGCGAGGCCAAATGCGCCCGTGCCGAACGAGGAAAGCAGCAGAACCGGCAGGCTCGGCCAGAGCACCGGCGCGCCGATGCAAACCGCGAGCGCGACGAGAATGAGCGTATAGGTGCGTGCAAAACCCAGGCGCTCGGCAACGAAGCCGGTCAGCATGGGACCGCAAGCCGCGCCGAGGCCAAGCACCAGCCAGTAGAACCCACCGACGTCCAAGCCCAGGCCGAGGCCGCGGGCGATGAAATCGGTCCAGTAAACGGTGTGCGGCGCGAATGCGAGGCCGATGATGCCGTACGAAATCACTAGGCGTACGACCATCGGCGACAGCGGCGGCCGCGTGGCTGGCCCACGCCCGTCAGGAATGTGCGCGTGGTGCGGCCAGCCGCTCCACGCCACGGCGGTCAACACGACGCCAATGACCGCCAACGTCAGCCACGCGGTCGGCAATCCGGCGCGCACCAGCCAGGGGATCGCGGTGCCGGACAAGGCGATGCCGGCGCCGACACCGGTGAACACGATGCCGGCGACGCGGCCGCGACGATCGACTGGTGTCGCTGCGAGCACGGCGGTCGGCGCCAGGATCATCAACACGCCGCCGACGATTCCGGAGAGCAGCCGCCATCCGAAATACCAGCCGAAGCCCAACGGTGCGGCGCAGCCCGCGAAACTTGCCGCGGCGAGTATCATCGCCGCCTTCACCAGCGTCATGGCCGGGATGTGGTGAGCGGCGCGCCGGGCGATCGCCGCGCCAACGACATAGCCGGCAAGATTGGTCGCGCCAAGATACCCCGCCTGCGCGGCGGTGAACCATCCGGCCTGGACCAGCGCCGGGATCAGCGGTGTAAAGCCGAATCGCGACAGGCCGATGCCGAGCAGCAACGCCGACAGGCCGGCGATCGCGGTATGCCGCGGCCGCGGGCCGGGCACGCCGCGCGCTTCGATCTCGACCGACATTCAGGACTCCGGATTTCTCGCCGCAAGCTAGCGCGGTTCGGTGCCGGCCGTTCAATGAGATATTTTGCGGGGAGGCATGCGCGGCAAAAGCGCCGCGCCTGATCAGAGACCGGTGGAAAGCGGCGCGGCCACGTCTTCGAGCGAGCGGCCTTCGGCAGCGATGCCAATCGCCGCTTCGGCCGCCGCCGCGATGATCATCAACGTCGCGGCCAGCAGATAGCCCCACATCAGCGTCGACCGCGAGCCGCTTTCAATCAAGATGCCGAACAGCGCCGGGCCGGCGATGCCGCCGATGGCCGTGCCAAAGGCATAAAACAGCGCGATGACCAGCGCGCGCAGCTCGAGCGGAAAGATCTCGCCCGCCGTGAGATAAGCCGCGCTCGCCGCCGCCGATGCGACGAAGAAGATTACCGTCCACAGCGCCGTCTGGCCGGTTGCGTCGAGCCCGCCGAACGCGAAAAGCAGCGCCGTGACGGCCATCAAGCCGCCGGCAACGCCATAGGTCAGCGTGATCATGACGCGCCGGCCGATGGTGTCGAACAGGCGGCCGAGCAGCAGCGGACCGAGAAAATTTCCGGCCGCGAACGCGAGGATGTATTCGCCGACGCGATCCGGCGGCACCGCATAGAAGCGCTGGAGCACCAGCGCATAGGTGAAGAAGACCGCGTTGTAGCAGAACGCCTGCGCCGCCATCAGCAGCAAGCCCAGCACGGTGCGTCGCGGGTAACGGCGCAGCAACACGACGCCGAGCTCGACGAGTCGTACCGGTCCGCGCGGCTTCAGCCGGATCGGTTTGCCCGTTGGCGGCAGCCCGCAGCCTGCACCGTTGTCGATGCGGCTTTCGATTTCGCGCACGATGCGTTCCGCTTCGACAATCCGTCCGTGTGTCATCAACCAGCGCGGGCTTTCAGGAACGTAGCGCCGCAGGATGACGACACCGAAGCCGAGCGCGCCGCCGATGCCGAACGCAAGGCGCCAGCCGAGCCATGGTGGCAGCAGCTGGGGATCGAGCACGATCAGCGACGCACCGGCGCCGAGCGCCGCGCCGATCCAGAACGTGCCGTTGATCGCCAGATCGGTCCAGCCGCGGGCGCGGGCGGGGATCAGCTCGTCGATCGCCGAATTGATCGCGGCATATTCGCCGCCGATGCCGGCGCCGGTGCAGAATCGGAACAGCGCAAACGAAAAGAAATTCCACGACAGGCCGGTGGCGATGGTGGCGACCGCATAGACCAGGACGGTGATGCTGAACAATTTCTTGCGGCCGTAAAGATCGGTGAGCTGGCCGAAACCCAGCGCGCCAGCGATCGCGCCGGCAAGGTAGGCGCTGGCCGCCAATCCGACCTGGCTCTCACTCATTGATAGTCCGCCGCTGCCGGCGAAGGCGCCCGAGAGCGAGCCGACGAGCGTGACTTCGAGGCCGTCGAGTATCCAGGTCACGCCGAGCGCGGTGACCACCAGCCAATGAAAGCGATGCCACGGCAATCGGTCGAGCCGGGCGGGAATATCGGTCTCGAACGATGGATCAGCAGGGCCGCCTCGTCGCGCCATCGCGTCTCCGCTACTCGCTTAGACGGCGAGTGAAGCGGCCGATGGTGATCTTTTTAAGGCGGCGTCTAATCGGCGGCGGCCGCGGCGTATTGCGCTTCGCCGTTACCGAAGGACCAGTTCTCCTTCACCACCTCGACCAGATTGATGAAAACATCCGCCGGCCGGATTCCTGGCGAGACCGCCAGGTGCCGCGCGACGCTCTGATAAAGCGCCTTCTTCTGCTCGACCGTACGCGTCTTGCTGACGGTAATCTGGATGACGACCAGATCGTCCGATCGTTCGATTCCGAGATAGCGACGGCTATAGCTCATCGTATCGGCGTCATGTTCGGTCAGGAGCATGAATCGATCTTCGTCGGGTACCTCGAAGGTCTCGCGCATCGCCGCGTAAACCTGATCCATGATCGCGCGCCGGTATTCGGCGCTCTTTCCCCGCCGCAGATCGATGCGTGTCAGTGGCATGAGGCCTCCTCGAGGTTGCTCCGTCACTTTACGAGGCGGCGGTGCGGTGCGGAAACGGCATTGCTGCATTGCCGTTTCCGCGAAACGCGGACCACAACGAAGGGCGGAGGACCAATGGGATCGAGACTGGCTGGGGCGGGAGGATTCGAACCTCCGTATGGCGGAATCAAAATCCGCTGCCTTACCACTTGGCGACGCCCCAATCCGGCTGCACGACGCGGCCAAGTCGCGTGTCGGGGCGACCTTAGCCGCTGTCGCCGAGCGTCGCAACCAAAGTGGGTCGAGTCCGGTTCTGTCGTCGGATATCCCGGTTGACGCAACCGGCCGCGGCAGGCGAAGGTGCCGCGCGTTCCATCGAATTCCGAGCCGCGAATCGTTCGTTTCCATGAGCGCCACCGCCGACATCAAGACCGAAGCTGCGCCGCCGCTGCCGAAGCCGCGTGATCCGCAGCTATTCCGCATGGCGAATTGCCTGCGGGCGCTGGCGATGGACGCCGTGGAAAAAGCCAAGAGCGGCCATCCCGGCATGCCGATGGGCATGGCCGATGTCGCGACCGTCCTTTTCACCAAGTTTCTCAAGTTCGATCCCGCCGATCCCAACTGGCCCGACCGCGACCGCTTCATTTTGTCCGCGGGTCACGGGTCGATGCTGCTTTACGGGCTGCTCTATCTGCTCGGCTATCCGGACATGACGATCGACGAGATCAAGAATTTCCGTCAGCTCGGCAGCCGGACCGCCGGCCATCCGGAGCGCGACCACGCGCCCGGCATCGAAGTCACCACCGGGCCGTTGAGCCAGGGCATCGCCAACTCGGTCGGCATGGCGCTCGCCGAGCGCATTCTCAACGCGCGCTTCGGCGACGATCTGATCGATCACTACACCTATGTCTTTGCCGGCGACGGCTGCCTGATGGAGGGCTTGAGCCATGAGTCGCTCGGCCTCGCCGGGCATCTCCGTCTGCGCAAGCTCATCCTCTTTTGGGACAACAATTCGATCTCGATCGACGGCGCGACGTCGCTCGCCTGCGACGACGATCAGATCGCACGCTTCAAGGCGCACGGCTGGAACACGATCGCGATCGACGGCCACGACACCGATCAGATCGCGGCCGCCATAACCCAAGCGCAGAAAAGCGATCGGCCGACGCTCATCGCCTGTCGCACCATCATTGCCTTCGGCGCGCCGACCAAAGCCGGCACGGCTGCTGCGCACGGCTCGCCGCTCGGCGCCGAAGAGATTGCCGGTGCGCGCCGACGACTGGGTTGGGATGCGCTGGCGTTCGTGATCCCCGACGATTTGATGAAAGCCTGGCGCGCCGCCGGCGCGCGCGGTGCCGCACCACACGCAGCCTGGTGCAAACGTCTGGTGTCCGCCGAACCGCAGGCGCGTGACGAGTTGACGCGGCGCATGAAGGGCGATCTGCCGGCGGGCTGGCGCGACGCGTTGGCGAACCAGGCCAAGGAGTTTGCTGCTGAGCGGAAGAAAGAAGCGACGCGGCAATCGTCCGGACACTGTCTCGAGGTTTTGGTGCCGGCGATTCCGGCCTTGATCGGCGGATCGGCCGATTTGACGCCGTCCAACAACACCATGATCAAGGGCCAGAAAGTCATCGCCGCGACGGATTACGACGGCCGCTATATCCATTACGGCATCCGCGAGCATGGCATGGTGGCGGCGATGAATGGCATGGCCGCGCATGGCGGGATCGTGCCCTACGGCGGCAGCTTTCTGGTGTTCACCGATTATTGCCGGCCGTCGATCCGGTTGGCGGCGCTGATGAAGCTGCGTGTCATTATCGTGATGACGCATGATTCGATCGGGCTCGGCGAAGACGGTCCGACGCATCAGCCGGTCGAGCATCTGGCGGCGTTGCGCGCAATTCCGAATCTCAACGTCTTCCGGCCGGCCGACGGCGTCGAAACCGCCGAGTGCTGGGCGCTGGCGCTGGAGAATTTCACCACGCCGTCGATCCTCGCGTTGTCGCGCCAGGGCCTGCCGGCGTTGCGCACCGATACAGTCGACAACAAATCGGCGCGTGGTGCCTATGTGCTCGCCGAGGCGGCCGGTCCACGCGCCGTGACGCTGCTGGCCACGGGTTCGGAGGTCAGCATCGCGATGGCGGCGCGCGAGCAGTTGGCGGCCGCCAAGATCGCCGCCGCCGTCGTCTCGATGCCGTGCTGGGAACTGTTCGAGCAGCAGGACGAAGCCTACAAGCGCACCGTGCTCGGTGCGGCGCCGCGCGTCGCGGTCGAGGCCGCGTGCCGACAGGGCTGGGATCGTTATCTCGCGCCCAAGGGGTCGTTCGTCGGCATGACCGGTTTTGGCGCCTCGGCGCCCGTCGAAGCCTTATATAAGCATTTCAACATCACGCCCGAGGCGGTTGTCGCCGCCGCGCAGGCGTTGCTCTAGGAGAGCTGCATGGCCACCCGCGTTGCCATCAACGGGTTCGGGCGCATCGGCCGCCTGACCTTGCGCGCCCTGCACGAGCAGGATCGCAACGACGTGCACTGTGTCGCCCTCAACGATCTAGGCTCGGTCCGGGCGAACGCACATCTGCTGAAGTACGACAGCGTGCACGGCCGTTTCGACGGCGAGATCAAGACCGGCAACGACTGGCTCGACATCGGCAAGGGACCGATCCGTGTGCTGGCCGAACGCGATCCGGCGAAGCTGCCGTGGAAGGAACTCAAGGTCGATGTCGTGCTCGAGTGCACCGGCCTATTCACCAAGCGCGACGTCGCCGCCAAGCATCTCGAAGCCGGCGCCAAGCGCGTCATCATCTCGGCGCCAGCCGACGGCGCCGACGTCACCGTCGTGATGGGCGTCAACAGCGACAAGCTCAAGCCCGAACACAAGGTGCTATCGAACGGCTCCTGCACGACCAATTGCCTCGCGCCTGTCGCCTATGTTCTGAACGAGGCGCTCGGTATCGAACAGGGCTACATGACGACGATCCATTCCTACACCGGCGATCAAAACACCGTCGACACGTTGCATAAGGACATGCGTCGTGCCCGCGCTGCCGGCCTCAACATGATCCCCACCTCGACGGGGGCCGCCAAGGCGCTCGGCCTTGTGATCCCTGCCTTGCAGGGCAGGCTCGACGGCACGTCGATCCGCGTGCCGACCGCCGACGTTTCCTTGATCGATTTCAATTTCACCGCGGCGCGTGATACCAGCAAGGATGAAATCAACGAACTGATGACCAAGGCGGCGAATTCGAACCGCTTCAAGGGCATTCTCGCCGTCAACAGCGAAGAGACGGTGTCGGGCGATTTTATGCACGATCCGCACAGCGCCACCTTCGACTTGACGCAGACGGTTGTCATGGGAAAGCGTTTCTGCCGCGTGCTCGCCTGGTACGACAATGAATGGGGCTTCTCGAACCGTATGGTCGAGATGGCGGCCCTGGTCGGTGGCTTGGGCTAAGCGGATGGCGGCGCGGATCGTCGTTCATTCGTTCGCCGATGCGCGCGCCGCGCTGTCGGCCGCCGCCGCGCTTGGGCGCGACGTCACTCTGACGAGCGCGGCTGGCGCCGGCGCCTATGCCGGTCCCGGCTGGTTCAAGGCGCTGACCGACGAAGCCAGGCGCGCCGTTCCGACGGCGCATTGTGATATCGTGCTCGATTGCGGCGTGGCGCCCGGCTTTGCGCTCGCGGCGTTGCAGTTCGGGTTGAAACGGGTGCGGTTTACCGGCGGCGAAGAAGCTCGTCGCCGTCTGCAAGCGATTGCCGCGCAGTTCGATGCCGCGATCGAAACGGAATCGGCACCGGCGCTCGATCTGCGCGGTGTCCGCCAGCCGGAGGCGCGTTGTCGGGCGTGGCTTGCCGGCGAGACGGTGACGCGGGCTTAGGCCCTCTGCTATATCCGGCGCATCAGGGAAGGCGATATGGCGACAGTTACCAAGACCGTTAAAAAGATCCTCGATGCCTACGAAAGCGATACGCCGAAAACCAAGGCGAATATCGCGCGCATCCTGATGCAGGGAAAGCTCGGCGGCACCGGCAAGCTGGTGATCCTGCCGGTCGACCAGGGCTTCGAGCACGGTCCGGCGCGCAGTTTCGCGCCCAATCCGCCGGCCTATGATCCGCATTACCATTTCCGGCTGGCGATCGATGCCGGGCTGTCGGCCTATGCCGCGCCGCTCGGCATGCTCGAGGCCGGCGCGCGCACCTTCGCCGGCAAGATCCCGACCATCCTCAAATGCAATTCGGCCAACAGCCTGTCGCGCGCCAAGGAGGCGGCCGACCAAGCGGTGACGGCCTCGGTGCAGGATGCGATCCGCCTCAAATGCGCGGCGGTCGGCTTCACCATCTATCCGGGCTCGGACAAAGCCTATGACCAGATGGAGGAGCTCGCCGCGCTCGGCCGCGAAGCCAAGGCGGCGGGGCTCGCGGTCGTCGTCTGGTCCTATCCGCGCGGCGGCTTTTTGTCGAAGGAAGGCGAAACCGCGATCGACATTTGCGCCTATGCCGCGCACATGGCCGCGCTCCTCGGCGCTCATATCATCAAGGTCAAGCCGCCGACCGCGCATCTCGAGCTCGAGGCGGCGAAGAAAGTCTACGAGGCGCAGAAGATCGACATCTCGACGCCGACCGCGCGCTACCGTCACGTCGTCCAGTGCTGCTTCAATGGCCGGCGCATCGTGGTTTTCTCCGGCGGCGAAGCCAAAGACGCCGACGGCATTTACGCCGAAGCCCGCGCTATTCGCGACGGCGGCGGCAACGGCTCGATCATCGGCCGCAACACGTTCCAGCGGCCGCGCGACGAAGCGCTCAAGTTGCTCAGTCAGCTTATTCGGATTTATCGCGGCGAGGCGTGACCCGCCTCTATCTCATCACACCGCCGGCGTTCGATCCGCCTGTCTTCGCGCGTTCGTTCGCCGAGGCGCTCGATGCCGGCGACGTCGCCTGCGTTCAATTGCGCCTCAAGCCGGCGGATGACGACGCCATTCGCCGCGCGGCGGATGTTCTGCGGCCGATCGCCCAGGACCGCGGCGTCGCCTTCCTGATGAACGACCGCGCCGATCTGGCGGTTGCCTGCGGCTGCGACGGCGTTCACGTCGGCCAGGAAGACACGCCATACGACGCGGCGCGGCGCCTGCTGGGGCCGGAGCGCATTGTCGGCGTGACCTGTCATGCAAGCCGCGATCTGGCGCTCGAAGCGGCCGAAAAAGGCGCCGACTACGTCGCCTTCGGCGCGTTCTATCCGACCCAGACTAAAATCGCCAAAGGGCACGCCGATCCCGAACTATTGCAGTGGTGGAGCACGGCGACGACGGTGCCGTGCGTGGCGATCGGCGGCATTACGCCGGCGAATTGCGGCCCGTTGGTTAAAGCCGACGCCGATTTCCTCGCTGTCATCGCCGCCGTATGGGATCATCCGCAAGGGCCGCGCGCGGCGGTCAAAGCATTCACCGAGGCGATCGCCGCCGCGCGCTGACCGAGCGCGGATCTCTTTCATGGTGGCGTCCTCAGGCGAAGCAGTATTGCCGGTTGCGCACGAGCGCCGCGGCTGGTTGCCGCCGTGGGCGCTGGTCGCCGCAGCGCTCTTGCACATGTTGCCGGTGTTGATCTGGCTGTGGCATTGGCCGACCGCATCGGTCGCACCGCCGCAGGCGTTCCAAGTGACGCTGGTGCGGGCACCGCCCAAGTCGGCGCCGCCGCCGCCCGCGGCGACGCCCAAACCGCGGGAATCCGGTCCCGACCAAAACACCGAAGCGAAGAAGACGGTCAAGCCCGAGCCGGCACCGCCGCCGCGTGCGCGGACCGAACCGGTGCCGGACTCGACGCGTGCCGCCGTCGCCAACCCGAAGCCGGCGACCGAAGGCTTACGCGTGCTGGAGCTTCATCTACCGACGCGCGGCGACGCCAACCGCAACCGGGCGGGCGATCCCTATCTCAACGCGATCATGCAGCGGATTGAGGGCAATCGCGTCTATCCGCCGGCGTCGGCCTTCTATGGCGCGCCGGAGCGCACGGTGGTTTACAGCGTCGGCGTCAACCCGGGCGGCACGGTGAGCACCATCACCTTGTTGGCGTCGTCGGGCCAGAGCCTGATCGACGAAGCCGCACGCCAGATGATCGCCGCCAGCGAACCGTTCCCTCCTTTGCCGGCCGAACTGCCGCAGGTCCGTACGTCGATCGTCATCTATATTCCCGTCTATCCGCCCGGTTAGGGGACTCGACTTCGGCATAAATAGCGCTATAGTACTATTTCACTATTTCTCCAGTTCCGGAACCTAGCAATGATGACGATCGAGATCGATTTCGATGTCTACAAGGCGCTGACCGCACGTCGCGGCGACGAGGCCATCAGCTACAACGACGTGCTGCGGACCTTGCTCGGGCTGAGCCAACCCGCCGCAGGCTTGCGCCGTTTGTTCGGGCTCGGTAGTCGGGTGGAGGTCTCGTCCAAAGACGGCATAACAGACTGGTTCTACAAGGGAATCCGGTTCTCCGTCGGCACCAGCCTACGCGCGAAATACAAAGGCGAGGTTCATGTCGCGCGGATCGACCGTGGCGGCATTGTCGTCGGTGGCAAGCGCTTCGCGACGCCGTCCGACGCCGCACGCGCGGTCACCGGCACCAATGTCAACGGCTGGCGATTCTGGCAGTGCCGGGTGCCGGGCGAGGCCGGGTGGCGGCGCCTTGATGCGCTCCGCCAAGACTCCTGAGAGTCGAATCGGGGCTTAGTCGACCGGCACCCACAAGACGTCGTCGATGCGCGCGGCGCCGCTCGCGAGCATGACTAGGCGATCGAATCCGAGGGCGATGCCGGCGCTCGGCGGCATCGCCGCGAGCGCCGCCAAGAAATCTTCGTCGATCGGATAGGCCTCGCCATAGCGGGCCTGCTTGCGCGCACGGTCGCGCTCGAAGCGCCGCCGTTGCTCGACCGGATCGGTGAGCTCCGAAAAGCCGTTGGCGAGTTCGAGGCCGCCGACATAGACCTCGAATCGTTCGGCCACGCGCGGATCGTCGGGTTTGGCGCGGGCGAGGGCGGCCATGGCGATCGGATAATCGGCCAGGATGGTCGGTACGCCGATACCGAGCGTCGGCTCGATCCGTTCGAGGAAGATGCGAAAGAAGAGATCGTCCCATTCGTCGCCAGGATGCGGCGCAATGCCGAGCGGCCGCGCCGCCGTTGCCAGCAGGTCGAGCCGCGGCCGCTCCGGATCGGGCGCGGTGGCGAGAATGTCGATGCCGCAACGGTCGGCGAAGACGCCGGCCACGGTTTCCCGGCGCCACGGCCGGCGCGGATCGGCCGCCTGTTCTCGCCACCTATAATGGGGTGCACCGACGCCTTCGAGAACCGCGGTCAGCAGCCGCTCGCAATCGGTCATCAATGTCTGATAGGTCGCCCCGGCGCGGTACCATTCGAGGAGCGCGAATTCGGGATGATGCGTGGCGCCGCGTTCGCCGTTACGGAACGCATGTGCCAACTGGAACAGCTTGGGCACACCGGCCGCCAGCAGCTTTTTCATCGCGAATTCGGGCGACGTATGCAGAAAAAACGGACGCAGGCCGGCGCCGGGTTCGTCGAGCATGGTCGCGAAAGCGCGCAAATGCGGCTCCAAACCGGGGCTGACCTGCAAGGCTGGGGTATCGACCTCGGCGAAGCCCTCGGCCTCGAAATAGCCTCGGACTGCGCGCAAAGCTGTGCCGCGCGCCACGAGATAACGCGTCCGTGCGACAAAGCGGTCGCGGCGCCACCAGGGCATTTCGGCCATTCCGATCTCTCCTTCGGTTGGGCAAGCTAGGCGGCCGCCGCGAGCCCGCCAAGAGCCGTATTTCGCTTGTGGGCGCACGGGGCAAGCTGCTACGAAGCAGCCCGCAAACCCACAACGAGACCGGCTTTTCGCGCGAGGATTGGCGCCATGAAGATCAATGCGATCGACATCAAACCGGGCAATGTTCTGGAGCAGGACGGCAAGCTCTGGCTCGTCCTGAAACGCGAGCTCATCCAGCCCGGCAAGGGCGGCTCCTTCGCCCAGGTCGAGATGCGCGACCTGAAGACCGGCACGAAGACCAATGCGCGCTACCGTACGCAAGAAACGGTCGAGCGCGCGCGCCTCGATGAGAAGGACATGCAGTTCCTCTATTTCGACGGCGACATGGCGACCTTCATGGACAACGAGAATTTCGAGCAGACGACCGTCAACAAGGAACTGATCGGCGAGCCCGCCGACTTTCTCCAGGAAGGCATGATCTGCACCATCCAGTTGCACGAGGGCGTGGCGCTCGCCGTCACGTTGCCGCAGACCGTGATCCTCGAGGTCGTTGAGGCCGAGCCGGTGATGAAAGGCCAAACCGCGTCGTCGTCCTACAAGCCGGGTAAGCTGTCGAACGGCCGGCGCATCATGCTGCCGCCGCATGTCGGCACCGGCACGCGCGTCGTCGTCAATACAGCCGACGGCAGCTACGTCGAACGCGCCAAGGACTAGACGTCGGGCGATGGCAACCCGCTCGGCGCTGATCAATGTCATGGCGGCCGCCTGCCTCAAGGCGGCGCGGGGCCTGAAACGCGATTTCGGCGAGGTCGAGCAGCTTCAGGTCTCGGTCAAAGGGCCAGGCGAATTCGTTTCGGCCGCCGATGTCGCGGCCGAAAGAGTGCTCAAGCGCGAGCTCGCCAAGGCGCGGCCAAACTTTGGATTTCTCGCGGAAGAAGGCGGGTTTCAGGCTGGCCGCGACACCAGCCACCGCTTCATCGTCGATCCGCTCGACGGGACGACCAACTTTCTCCACGGCCTGCCGCACTTCGCAATCTCGGTTGCGCTCGAGCACGAGGGCAAGCTGGTTGCCGCGACCGTCTACGATCCGATCAAGGACGAGATGTTCTGGGCCGAGAAGGGGCTCGGCACCTATGTCAACGACCGGCGCTTGCGCGTCTCCGCGCGCCGCAACCTCGCCGACGCGCTAATCGCAACTGGAATCCCGTTTCGCGGCCGCGGCGATCACGAGCATTATCTGAAAACGCTGGCGCCGGTGATGCGCACCACGTCCGGCGTGCGCCGCTGGGGCGTCGCGTCGCTCGACCTCGCTTACGTCGCCGCCGGCCGCTTCGATGGGTTCTGGGAATTCGACCTTAAGCCATGGGACATCGCCGCGGGCCTACTGCTGGTGCGCGAAGCCGGCGGCGACGTCAGCGACATGGCCGGCGGCCAGGACATGCTGGGCACGGGTTCGGTGCTTGCCGCCAATCCGACGCTGCATGAGGCGCTGCGGCGGCTGTTCGCCGCCGCCTGAAAAACACCGGCACGTTTGCGTACAATTGAACGCATTGGACGCGGCGCCGTCACATGGGCGCGTTCGCGGCGCGCGACCCCGATTCCATGAGGCAGTGGCGGCCAAGCGCCGCTTGCGATAAACTTTTCGTCAAGGATCGAGGGGATGGGAGGGTAACCCGGCGATGCCAGTGACGGCGCGTACGACTCATCGCGCGGCCCGCCAGTTCGTCATGGCGGCGGTTGGCGCGCTTGCGCTGTCCGTCGGCAGCGGCGCGTTCGTTTCGGCGCATGCCCAATCCGCCTACAGCTATTCCGGTTCGAGCGTCACCATCGATTACAGCGTGCTCAACCGTCTCGGTCCGGCGCCGCAGGTTCCGGACAGCCGCTTCGTTTTGCATGTGCCGGCGCAACCGGGTGCGCGTCATGTCGCGCTCACCCATAGAGCGCCGCGCCATCCGCGCGCGGTGGCACAGCAGAATGTTCGCCGTCCGGCGCGCGCCATCGCGCAAGCGCGTCCGATCCAGCGCGTCGCCGAGGTCGTTCAGGACGGCAGCGTCACCATCGATTACCGCGCCCTGGCGGCGCTGAATCCGGCCGAGGGGCCGCGCATCGTGCTGCGCCGTCCGGGCCTCGCGACGGTCGCGGCCGCCGTGCCGGTCGTGGCCCAGCCGGAGGCGTCTTCGACGCCGCCGCCGGTCCGCAGCGCGACGCAGCAGCCTGTCGTGTTGACGCCGCCGGCCCGTCAGCCGGCACCGTCGCCGACCCCGGCCGCTCCGCCGCCGCGCGTTGCCACGGCGCCGTCCGCGCCTGAAACACGCTCCGATACGAACGAGCTCGCTTCGCTGCTACCGATCGGCGGCGTCGCTTTGGCGGCGACACGCTCGCCGGTCGCGTCGCCCGCCGCGCCGCCATCGGACAGCCGGGCGATCCGTTTCGCGCCCGGCGCCACCGAGCTCCAGGGCGACGCGTCGAGCGTGCTCGATGGCTTGGCGCAAAAGCTCAAGGCCGCGCCCGCCGAGCGCATTTCGTTGGTCGCTTACGCCAGCGGCGACGCCGACCAAGCGATCGAGGCGCGGCGGGTTTCTTTGGCGCGGTCGGTCGCGGTCCGCGCCTATTTGATCCAGCATGGGGTGGCGAGCACACAAATCGACGTGCGCGCGCTGGGCAATCGGGTGACGGACGGGGGGTCCGCCGATCGCGTCGACTTGGTGACGATCGGCCGTTAGGCCGACCGCGTTCCGTTCAGCCCCCTTCTGCAGAAGGCAGGTCCCCCGTGAGTCACCCTTCCCGCTATCTGACGCGTATGACGATTTTCGTCATCGTCATCGCGCTCATCGCCGGCGCGCTGTCGCCCGGGCTCTATCCCTATTTTATGGGCAATCCCGTGGTGAACGGGGTGATCGTCGGCATCCTGATCGCCGGCGTGATCTATATCTTCCATCAGGTCGTCCAGCTCTCGGGCAATGCGCGCTGGCTCGCCCGCGTATCGCGCGGCCAGCCGACCGGTAAGGCGAGCCCGCTGCTCAGGCCGCTGGCGCGCATGATCGGCGAGGGCCGCGGCCGTTTGGCGCTATCGGCCACCGCCTTGCGCACGCTGCTCGACAGCATTGGCTCGCGGCTCGACGAGACCCGTGAAACCTCGCGCTATCTCATTGGCCTGCTTATCTTTTTAGGTCTGCTCGGAACGTTCTACGGCTTGCTCGAGACGGTGCAGTCGGTCAAGGGCGTGATCGGCGGTCTATCGGCCGGCGCCGCCGATCCGGTCCGCGCCTTCGCCGATCTCAAGGCGCGGCTCGAGACGCCGCTCGGCGGCATGAGCACCGCGTTCAGCGCCTCGTTGTTCGGCCTCGCCGGATCGCTGGTGCTCGGCTTTCTCGATCTTCAGGCCGGGCTCGCGCAGAACCGGTTCTTCAACGAGCTTGAGGAATGGCTCACGGCGCAAACCCGGCTCGACGTCGCGCCGGCCGCATTCGCCGCCGGCGAGGGGTCGGCGCCGGCCTATATCCAGGCGCTGCTCGAACAGACCGCCGACACGCTCGACAATCTGCAACGCGTACTCAGCCGGGGCGAGGAGAGCCGCATCTCGGCCAATGCCAACATCGTCAATCTGACCGAACGCCTGGCCGGGCTCACCGACCAGATGCGCGCCGAGCAAAGCCTGATGCTCAAATTCGCCGAGCAGCAGATCGAGATGAAGCCCGTGCTGCAACGTCTGGCCGACGGCGGCGGGTCGGCCGGCGCGCTCAACGACGAAAGTCGGGCCCATCTCCGCGCCATCGAAGTCCATCTCGCCCGCCTTGCCGGAGACGTGTCGCAAGGCCGCAGCGAGGCGGTGCAGGAGATCCGCAACGAGCTCCGGCTGGTGGCGCGCACCATCGCGGCGCTCCGCCCGGAACCCGAGCGCACGCGGTAGACCCGCATGTCGCTCTATTCCCGCCGCCAGCGCCGGTCGACCATCAACATCTGGCCGGGCTTCGTCGACGCCCTGACGCAGCTCGTCATGGTGATCATCTTCGTGCTACTGGTGTTTACCGCCGGCCAGTTCTATCTCAGCGGCGCGCTGTCAAACCGCGACGCCGCGTTGGCACAATTGACGCAGCAGCTCAATCAGCTGAGCGACATGCTGTCGCTGCAGAAGAGCAACAGCGCCGCGCTGGAGCTCAAGCTGTCGACGCTCAATTCGCAGCTCCAATCGACGACCGCGGCCAAGAATGCGGCCGAGGCGCAAGCGACCCAGCTTGGCGGCCAACTCAGCCAGAAGACAGAGGATCTCGGCAAGGCGCAAACCACGGTTGATCAACTCAACCAGCAGGTCGCGGCGTTGCGCCAACAGCTGGCACAGATTGCGGCCGCGCTCGACCTCTCCGAAGCCAAGGCCAAGCAGCAGCAGGCGCAGATCGCCGACCTCGGCAACAAGCTCAACCAGGCGCTGGCGACGAAGGTCGCGGAATTGGCGAAGTTCCGCTCCGAATTCTTCGGCCGCCTGAGTGCGATCCTGGCCAACCGCAAGGACATCCGCATCGTCGGCGACCGCTTCGTGTTTCAGTCCGACGTATTGTTCGACACCGCCAGCGCCGAGCTGACGCCGGCCGCCCAGACCCAGCTCGCCACGGTGGCACTGGCGCTGAAGCAGCTGTCCGGCGAAATTCCGACCAATATCGACTGGGTGCTCGAGATCGACGGGCATACCGACGCACGGCCGATCCACACCGCCGAGTTCCCGTCGAATTGGGAGCTGTCGTCGGCGCGCGCCCAGTCGGTGGTGCGGTTCCTGATCGACCAGGGTATCCCGCCCAAGCGGCTTGTGGCGGCGGGTTTCGGCCAATACACCCCGATCGCGGCCGGCAACACCGATGCGGACTATGGGCAAAACCGACGCATCGAGTTGAAACTGACGGAACGCTAAGCGTGCTCCGCACGACGCGGCCAGGGTGCGGCCGCCGTGCTACGCCGGGCGTTAACCGTGAAGCGGTTGCATGAGTCGGGTGCGGCCGCTATAAAGCGCGCCTCCCTGGAGCGGTACCCATGAAAGACGGAATCCACCCGGATTATCACGAAATCACGGTCGTCATGACCGACGGCACGACCTACAAGACCCGGTCGACCTACGGCAAGGCGGGCGATTCGCTCCATCTCGAAATCGATTCGCGCTCGCATCCGGCCTGGACCGGCGGCCAGCAGAAGCTCGTCGACGGCGGCCAGCTCGCCCGATTCAACAAGCGTTTCAAAGGCTTGGGTGTTAAAAAGTAGCCCGCTGCCCTTGACGGGCCGTCCTTCCGATCCCATCTGAGCATTCGTCCGGAGCCCTCGCGGGTCCGGAACCTAGGCGTCCGGCCATTCCGGCGGACGCGCAAAACCCACTTTGCTCAATGGAGGTTGTGGATCATGGACGGTTTCGATTTCGCTCCCCTGTTTCGCTCGACTATCGGTTTCGACCGCTTGCTGCGGTTGGCCGACGCGGCGACCCGCTTCGACGGCTCGGGCTACCCGCCCTATAACATCGAGAGCACCGGCGAGAACGCCTATCGCCTGACCGTGGCGGTGGCGGGCTTCGCCCAAGACGAGTTCGATGTCACCGTCAAGGAGAACGAGCTATTGGTGACCGGCAAGTCCAAGAAGGACGAGTCCAGCACCAGCTATCTCCATCGCGGCATCGCCAGCCGCACGTTCGAGCGCCGCTTCCAGCTTGCTGACCACATGAAGGTCGCGGGCGCGAGCCTCGACAACGGCCTGTTGCACGTCGATCTCGTGCGCGAGGTGCCGGAAGAGAAGAAGCCACGCAAGATCGAGATCGCCAGGGGCAGCGGCCCGAAGGTGATCGACCAGAAAGCCGCATGACCCAGGCAGGCTTACGACGATAGAGGGCGGTCCCCCAACGGAGCCGCCCTTTTCGTTGCACAGGTCAGGCCTTCAGCCGGCCGACCGCGTTGGCGAGGATGAGATAGAGCTTGCCGACGTCGGCGGTCACGAAGGTGGTGCCGAGCACGTCGAGATGGTCGCAGGCGCGCGCCTGCGCCAACAGGTTCTCGAACTGGTCGAGATAGGTCTGCGCGTGGCCGCGGAAGGTGAGGTCTTCCTCGAACTTCTTCTTGATCGCCACGCTCGCCTGGCGTTCCTGCGCTTGCAGCAAGTGGCGGATGAACACGCCGCGCTCGCCCGCGTGGAAGCGGCGCCAGATCGCCTCCGGCACCGGCTGGTCGAGCGCCTTGGTGATCTCGACCGACAGCGATTGCAGCGTCTCGATCATGTAGGTGGCGCCGCGCAGGAAGGTTTCCTGCTGATTGGCGAGCGACTGCTCCTGCGCGCGCTTGGCGAGGCCCGTTGCGTTGTCGGCGACCTTGAGCATCGTCTCGGTCTGCTCGCTGAACAGCGCCGCGGCTTCCTGCGAGGTGCGGTTGATGTGCTCGGCCGCCGCCACCAGCGTGGCCGATTGCTTGTCGTATCCCGAGATCACGTCGCGCAATTTCTCGACCGCGAGATCGGTCGCGCCGTTGAGCTGCGCGGCGTGATCCGACAGCGCCGCCCGCACGCTTTCGAGCCGTTTGGTGGTGGCGTCGAGCGCGCCGTTGAGGTCGCGCAGCTGCCGCCGCATGGTTTCGGTCGCCTTGTCGCCTTGCTCGGTCATCGCCGTGCCGGTCGCGGCCAGGCCCGCGAGCTGCGATTCCGCGATCGTGCCCATTTCCTGAAGTCGCTGCTCCACGGTGTCGGTCGCGTTGCCTATGGACGCGAAGTGCTCGTTCAGCGCGTTGCGCGCCGCTTCGACGCGCGTCACCGTGCGCTCGATGGCGATGGCGAGCTGCTGCACCTGCTGGCCGAATAGGTTGCTGACTTCCTCGAGCTTGACCCGCGCCTCGTCGCCGGCGGCGACCACCATCAGGCTGCGTTCGCTGAAGCGCGTGCCGAGCGCGTCGATCTGCGTCTCGGCGTTGCCGACCGCGTCCGAGATTTCCTTGGCGCGGCCGCGCAGCGCTTCACCGCTCGCCGCCATATGCTGCAACGCGAGCTCGCTCACCTGGCCGAGAATGCGGCCCTGCTCGGCGAACACCTGGCCGACTTCCTCGGCGCGGCCGGTGGCACGGTCGCTGGACTGAGTCAACTCGGCGACTCCGATACGCAGCGAATTCTCGAACCGGCCGCCGAGATCGACCAGGCCTTCGGCGCCGATCTTGAACTCGGCAAGCTGTCGGGCGAGGGAGGCGCCGACGGAATCCGCCTGCGCGCCGATCGCCGTCGCCGCGTCGCGTAGGCGCTCGGCGTTGTTCTCGAAGGCCTGGCCGGCACCGTGCGCGTTGTGCATCGCCAGCTCGGTGGCGCGCGCCAGATCCTCGGTGTGCTGCTGGAGCTTGCCCTGGATCTGGCCGACTTCGGCCGCGATCGCTTCGCGCGTGCGGTTGAAATGGTCGAGCTCGCGGCCGAAAGTCTCGCCCAGCGCCGTGACGCGGTGCTCGGTCTCGTCGGTTGTCTGACGCATGGTGTCGATCTGCTGGCGCAGTGCGTCGCCGCCTTGATTGAAGCGCAGTGTGCTTTCGCCGATGGTCGCCGACAGCTTCCGCGCCTCCTCGTCGAAGCCGCCGCCGGCGCGTGCCAGACCGGCTCTGGCCTGCTCGGCGGCCAGCTCGATCTCGTTGGCCCGCGCGCTCAGGCTGCTGCCGCCGGCTTCGAGCGCGAGGATGGCGTCGCGGATGCCGCGCGTGCCGGCCTCGGCGGCGCTGGTCGCCTCAGCGCCGCGCGCCTGCAACGTCTCGCCGGTGGCGAGCATGTCGGCGATGGCCCGCGCATTGTGCGCCGCCAGTTCCTGGGTGCGTTGCCGCACGAGTTCGGCGACCTCGTCGAAGCGCGCGCCGCCCTGACGTGCCGCGGCGTCGAGCGCTTCGGTTTCGCGCGCAAAGCCGGTGCCGACTTCCTTCAGGCGGAGCAAGGCCTGATCGGCGCTCTCGTTGAGTGCCTGCACGCGCCGGATCAGCGCGTCGCCCGCCGCTTCGGCATCCTTCACCGCCTCGCCCGATTGCCGCGACAGCTGGTCCGTGGCGGCGCGCAGCTTCTCGGCGACGCTTTCGGCGCGGTCGAGCGCCGCGGTGGCCGGCGCCACAGCCGCCGCGCTTTGGCTGGCGATCCGTTCCGAGGCCGCGTCGAGATCGCGTGCGGCCTGGTCGAGCCGTCCGCCGATCGCCTTCGCTTCTTCATTGAAGCGCGTCACGGCCGCTTCGGTGCTGCGGCCGAGCGCCGCGCGAAAGGCATCCGCCTCGCTGACGATGCGACCCGCGGCCAGCGTCGTATCCCGCGTCAGCCGTTCGGTGGCGCGTTCGAATTCGGATGTCGCGTTGCTGCCGACGCGTTCCAACGTTTGGGCGAGATTGCGTTCGATCTCGGCGCCGCGCGCCTCGGCGCGCTTGCCGCCGTCTTCGACCGCACGCTCGACCGCTTTTTCGACGTCCTCGACGTGATCGGCGAGGCGTTTCGATACGTCGTCGAGGTCGCGGCTAATGGCGCG
>JBOHLR010000006.1:0-36085 GCA_050729555.1 Allostellaceae bacterium | reverse complement strand
GTGGGGGACCCAGGACATCGCCTATATCCGTCCGGTGACGGTCGAAGGCCACAAGGCCTATGCGGTCCACACGGCGGACGGCACCCAGGTTGCGGTGATGAACACGCCGGAAATAGCCATGGCGGCGGTCCGCCAGAACGATCTCGAGCCGCTCAGCGTTCACTGAGCGGTTCGGCCCAACAGCAATAGTAAAGTTGCCGGCGGCGTCTCAGGCGGCGTCGCTGGCGGCATGATCGACGAGCAGCGCGTAAAGCGCGTCGGCGCGGTCGGTGCCGCGCAACTTCTCGCAGGTCTTACGGTCGCGCAGCAGTCGCGAGACCAGGGCCAGCGCCTTCAGATGGTCACCGCTGGCGCCCTCGGGCGTCACCAGCAGGAAAATCAGATCGACCGGACGGTTGTCGACCGCTTCGAAGTCGACCGCTTTCTCGAGCCGGGCGAAGAACCCGCGCGGCGCCGACAGGCCGGGCAGCCGGCCGTGCGGCACCGCGACGCCGTTGCCGATGCCGGTCGAGCCGAGGCGTTCGCGCTCCATCAGCGTCTCGAACAGAATCCGTTCGCCGACGCCGATCACGGGCGCCGCGCGCCTGGCCAAATCCTGCAAGGCTTGCTTCTTGTTCGCCGCCTTGAGACGGGTCGTCACCGATGTCGGCGTCAGCAGGTCTGAAATCCGCATTGCTGGCTTGCTAGCTAGTCCGTTGCCGTCACAGTTGCAAGGTCCTCTCGCGGCGGCGCCGGACCGACGAGGGGATGTTCATAGCCTCGCGGTATTTGGCGACCGTCCGCCGGGCGATGTCTATACCCTCTTTCATTAAAATTTCCACGATCCGATCATCGGACAGAATCTCGCCCGATTCCACCTCGATCAGCGAGCGGATACGGAACCGCACGGCTTCGGCCGAATGCGCTTCTTCGCCCGAGGCTGCCGCGATGGCAGAAGTGAAGAAATATTTGAGCTCGTAAATTCCGCGCGGCGTCAGGATGTATTTATTGGTCGTGACGCGGCTGACGGTGCTTTCGTGCATCTCGATGGCCGAGGCGATGTCGCGCAGGATCAGTGGCTTCAGGTGCTGCACGCCGTGGCGCAGGAATCTGTCCTGCTGGCGGACGATCTCGCGCGAGACTTTCAGGATCGTGGTCGCCCGCTGGTGCAGAGCCTTGACAAGCCAATTGGCCGATTGGTAGCGCTCGGAGAGATATTCCTTCTCCTTCTTATTCCGGGTGGCGCCACTGACTTCGGCGTAATAGCGGTTGTTGACCAGGACGCGCGGCAGGCTCTCGCTGTTGAGCTCCACCGCCCAGCTGCCATCCGGCAGTGCGCGCAGCAACACGTCGGGCACCACGACTTCGGCCGCCGCCTTATCGAAGGCGAGACCTGGCTTCGGGTTGAGCGCCTTGATCTCGACGACCATCTGCGCGAGATCGGCGGCATCGACGCGGCAAACGCGCATCAGCTGTTGCGCGTCGCGATTGGCGAGCAGCGGCAGGTTCTCGACCAGAGCCTGCATCGCCGGATCGAAGCGGTCGCGTTCTTTGAGCTGCAACCTCAGGCATTCGGCGAGATTGCGGGCAAAAATACCGGCGGGGTCGAACCGCTGGAGCAGCGCGAGCGTTTTCTCGACGCGCGCCACGTCGCACGACAGCAACTCGGCGACGGCCGTGAAGTCGCTGGTGATATAGCCGGCCTCGTCGACCAAATCGATGAGATGGCTGCCGATCACGCGGTCGGCGGGATCGTGGATTTCGACCGCGAGCTGCTCCAACAGGTGCTCGCGCAGGCTGACCGGCCGGGTCAGTGTCTGGTCGAGTCCGGGCAGACCGTCGGCCGGCGCCGTGCCGCCGCGCGTATTCCATGCTTCCGGATCGCCGGCGTAATCGAGATTGCCTTCGCCGTCGCGTCCGGCTTCTTCGTGCCAGGTTTCGGCGGCGTCGGCGGTATCGGCGCCGGCAACGGCGTCGCGGCGTTCGTCCGGCGGCGTTTCGCTTTCGGCCGGCGCTTCGGTCGTGGCGCCGTCGGCCGCAACGGGTTCGGCGCCGCCGCCTTCGTCCGCCGTCTCGTCACGTTCGAGCAGCGGATTCTGCTCAAGCTCGTTGTCGACATAGACCGTGAGTTCGATGCTCGACATCTGCAGCAGTTTGATCGCCTGCTGCAGTTGCGGGGTCATGACGAGCGCCTGACCCTGGCGGAGATCCAATCGCGGCGTTAGGGCCATGGCGAAGACCTACAGGCTGAACCTTTCGCCCAGGTAAACGCGCCGAACATTCGCGTCGCGCACGATCTCGTCGGGCGCGCCCTCCATCAGCACCTGGCCCTGGTGCAGGATATAGGCCCGATCGACGATCTCGAGCGTCTCGCGGACATTGTGGTCGGTAATCAAGACGCCGATGCCGCGATCCTTCAAATGGGCGACAAGATCGCGGATGTCGTTGACGGCGATGGGGTCGATGCCGGCCAGCGGCTCGTCGAGCAGGATGAAATTCGGCCGCGTTGCCAGCGCCCGCGCGATCTCGACGCGTCGCCGCTCGCCGCCGGACAGCGCCATCGCCGGCGCGCGGCGGAGATGCGTGATCGAGAATTCGGCGAGCAGCGCGTCGAGCATGGTTTCGCGTGCCTCGAGCACCGGTTCCGCGATTTCGAGCACCGCGCGGATATTTTGCTCGACCGTCAGGCCGCGGAAGATCGACGCTTCTTGCGGCAGATAGCCGATGCCGAGGCGGGCGCGGCGATACATCGGCAGCTCGGTGATGTCCTCGCCGTCGAGCGCGATGGTGCCGACGTCGGGCCGCGCCAGGCCGGTGATGATATAGAAGCATGTCGTCTTGCCGGCGCCGTTCGGTCCGAGCAAGCCGACTGCCTCGCCGCGCTGAACCCCGACGCTGACCGCGCGTAGCACGGGACGCTTCTTGAAGCTCTTGCCGAGATTGGTCGCCACCAGCCCGGCGTTCGAGGCGACGAGACGCGGCGCCCCATCGCGCCGCGACGCCATATGCTGCGGCCGTCCGGGCGCATGCGCCTGCGGCGAATGGGCGTGCGCGCCATGCGTGGCGTGGCTCGGAGATGGGTTGTGATCGGGCGGCTTGGTCATCGCGCTACTGGCCGCCGCCCGAAGCCGGCTTATGGTTCGGAATCAACAAGCCTTCGACGCGCGGCGTCGGGCCGGTTGCAATCTGGTTCGGCGGCGCGGCCAGGATCTCGCTCACGTTGTTCTTCAGATCAACGACGCCATATTCACCGTGCAGCTCGTTGTCGCCCTTGGTCAGCCGAACGTGGCCAATCAGCGTCGCGATCTGCGGTCCGACGTTGTAGACGCCCTCGTCGCCGTAGGCGATCTGCCCCGGCGCGGAGATCAGCACGTTGCCATAGCCGTCGATCCGGGTGATTTGCGCCGGTTGATCGCCTTGCTTCTCGACGTCGGCCGTGACGATGTCGGCGCGCATACGGCGATCGGCACGGACCACCAGCGCATCACCGCGCGCCACCGCGATCTGCTTCTTGTCGTACCATTCGAGCGAATCACGCGCGGTGATGGTCTCGTCCGGCGTCACGATGCGCAGGTCGTTGCCGGTAAGGACCATGACGGCCTGGTCGACGTCGTAAACCGCGTGGTCACCGAACGCCTGCTGATCGCCGTTGATGAAGTGGACGTGGCCCTGGGCCTCGATCCGATAGATCTCGGTCGACGCCCCACTTTGCAGCGGACTCTGCGTGCGTTGCGCTTCCTTGCTCGACGCCGGCGCCGGCGTGGCAGGGTGGTCGGCGCCTTGGCCCGCCGGACGGTAATAGGCGTAGAGAATGTCGGCGGTCACGGTCGCGTTGCCGCGGGTGGCGGAGGCGTTGCCGCGCGCGATATAGACGTTGCGCGCTTGCTGCCACTCGATGCCGTTGTCGGCTTCGATATGGATCGGACGGCTGCTGGCCTGCGCGCCGGCAAGCTGCGCCAGGGCACGTGGCGTTGTCACGCTGGCGATGACGGTCGCAACCAGCAAAACCACCGCAAGCCGCGGGCTCACGGCGTCGCCTTCGTCCGTGAATTGAGGTCGAGCGACGCGTGGCCGGTGAAGATCATGGTCTGGCCGCGGTCGAGGATGCGCAGCCCTTGTGCCTGGACGTGGCCGAAGGTGCCGTCGCCTTCGACCGGATCATGGCTGACCGCCGTGCCTTGCGCCATGTTGATCGTCACGCTGTCGGAATGCAGCGCGTTGCCTTTGTCTTGGTAGAGCTCGACGTTGCCGAACAGGTCGAGCAGCTGCTGTTGCGGCTGATAAAGGCCGACATAGGCGGTCAATTCGTCCCAGTCGCCGGTGTTGGTCGTCAAATCCGCCTTGGGCGAATCGAGCGAGATTGCGTCGTCGACCTTGGGCATCTGGCTGGCGGAGTCGGCGGTGACGACGAAAGGCCGATTGTCGCGGTCGACGCCGGAATAGCGCGGATCGGTCATGCGCACTTGGCGCGCCTGGCTGACGTCGATCTTCGGCATCTGCGCAAAATGCACCCGGTCGATCGCGCCTTGAATCCGCGGCCACACCGCGACCAGCAACAGGAGCGCCAGGGCGGTTGCTGGCAGGATGCGCTTAGCGACGCCGACGAAACGGCTGTAGCGGCGCAGCGACGCCGCGCTGCGTTCGGAACCCGTCGGGCGCGTCTGCGCCAGATCGATCTGCGTCTTCACGCGATCCCCGCGCGCAGGCAGTCGTGGATGTGCAGGATGCCGAGCGGCTTGTTGGCCGCGTCGACGACGAACAAGCTGGTGATGGCGTCTTGATTCATCTTGGCCAGCGCTTCGGCGGCGAGCGCCTGAGGCCGGATGATCTTCGGCCGGCGGCTCATGACCGCGGCGACGCTGGCACGCAGCAATCCGTCGCCCATATGACGGCGCAAGTCGCCGTCCGTGATGACGCCAGCCAAGCGGCCGGTGCCGTCGACGATACCGACGCAGCCGAAGCTTTTCGCGGTCATCGCCAGGATCGCATCCGCCATCTCGGTCTCGATCGGTACCAGCGGCACCGCGGCGCCTTTGTGCATGATATCGGCGACTTTCAGCAGGCGACGGCCGAGCCGCCCGCCCGGGTGCAGTTGCTGGAAGTCGTCGGCGGAAAAGCCTTTGCGTTCGAGCAGCGCCACCGCGAGCGCGTCGCCCAACGCCATCATCATCGTCGTCGACGTCGTCGGCGCCAGGCCCATCGAGCAGGCTTCGGCCGCGGCCGGCAGGCGTAACGTCACGTCCGCGGCTTCGGCCAGCGCGCTGTTCTCGCGCGCGGTGATCGCGATCAGCGGCAAGGTGAAGCGCCGCGCATGCGCGATGACGTCGGCGAGCTCGTTGGTCTCGCCCGAGTTCGATAGCGCCAGCACGGCGTCGCCGGCGGCGAGCATGCCGAGATCGCCGTGGCTCGCCTCGGCGGGGTGCACGAACTGCGCTGGCGTGCCCGTCGACGCCAAGGTCGAAGCGATCTTGCGCGCGACATGGCCGCTCTTGCCCATGCCGGTGACGGTGACGCGGCCGGCAATCGACGCCAGCTTGTCGACGGCTTCGGCGAAACTTCCGTCGAGCTCAGCCGCCAACGCTTCGAGACCGGCGATCTCGGTGTCGAGCACGCGGCGGGCGACGGCGATATCCGGCGACTCTTTCGTTTTGGCGATGGTGCGGCGCAACGACATTCTCCCGTTGCGAGCGTCTCCGACAGTGACGACCGGGGCGCGGGAACGGACATTCCCCCTCATCATAGGGGCACTATGCTCCCGCGATCCCCCGAAATCAACGGAACGGGGTGCGAACGGCACATTATTTGCTTGGTCGAGTTAAAACTTACTTTCAATGCTCGAAAAGATCGGGGCCGGGAAAGCCCGCGAGATCGAGCGCCGCCCGCGTCGGCAGGAAATCGAAGCACGCCTGGGCGAGCGCGGCGCGTCCTTCGCGGGCCAACATGGCGTCGAGCCGCGCCTTGAGCGCATGCAGATGTTCGACGTCGGCGGACGCGTAGCGTTTTTGCTCGTCGCTCAGTTCGGCCGCGCCCCAATCGGACGATTGCTGCTGCTTCGACAACTCGACGCCGAGGATCTCACGGCAAAGATCCTTGAGGCCATGACGGTCGGTGAAGGTCCGCGCCAGCTTCGACGCCACCTTGGTGCAATAGACCGGCGCCGCGCGCACGCCGAGATAGCGGTCGATCATCGCCAGGTCGAAACGCGCGAAGTGGAAAATCTTGAGCACCTTCGGATCGGCGAGCAGCGCCTTCAATCGCGGCGCGTCGTATTGTCCGGCGGCGAACTGCACCAGATGGCTGTGACCGTCGCCGGCGGACAACTGCACGAGACACAGACGGTCGCGCGTCGGATCGAGGCCCATGGTCTCGGTGTCGATTGCAATCGCTTTGCCGAGAGCGAGACCGGCCGGAAGATCGCCGCGATGCAGGTGGATGGTCATCGGCCTCGCCATGTCGGAAACGCCCGTGTCGCGCGGGCATGCGGTGGTGCCCAGGAGAAGACTCGAACTTCCACGACCTTTCGGCCACTAGAACCTGAATCTAGCGCGTCTACCAATTCCGCCACCTGGGCAATCGGTCTGTGACTTAGAGGTGCGGTCCCGCTCTGTCAATGAGTCTCCGCGTTTCCGGGCTTCGGGCCGGGCTCGCTTGGTGCCGCGGGCTGTTGTAAAACACCGCCGCAAACAACGGGCAGAGATCATGCGGTATCGGCGTATTGTCGTTGTCGGCGCCTCGGGCTTCGTCGGGCGCTATGTGGTCAAGCATCTCGCGGCCGAAGGCGCGGTGATTGCTGCGGTCAGCCGCACGGCAAGCTCGGCCGGATTTCTCCGGCCGATGGGCGATGTTGGCCAAATCGCGCTGATCGATGCCAACGTCGCCGATCGCAATCGGCTGGCGCCGCTCATCGAGGGGGCGGAGGGCGTGGTCTACGCCGCCGGGATTCTCTTTCAGCGCGGCGCGCAGCGCTTTAACGCGCTGCACGAAACCGGACCGGCCGGTCTCGCGGCGCTCGCTGCCGCCGCCGGTGTCCGTCGTTTCGTGCATATCTCGGCGCTCGGTGCCGATCCGGCGTCGCCCGCGCGCTATGGCCGCTCGAAAGCGGCCGGCGAGGCGGCGGTGCGCGCCGCGCTTCCGGCGGCGACGATCTTGCGGCCGTCGCTGATCTTCGGACCCGAAGATTCGTTCTTCAACCGCTTCGCCGGCATCGCGCGCGTGTCGCCGGTGCTGCCGCTGATCGGCGGTGGCCGCACGCGCTTCGCGCCGGTCTACGTGGGCGACGTTGCGGCGGCGGTTGCGGCGGCGCTCGATCGCGAAGACGCGCCCGGCCGGACCTATGAGCTCGGCGGCCCGGGGGTCGAAACGCTGCGGGCGTTGTTCGAGATGATTCTGCGCGAGATCAAGCGCCGCCGGCTCCTGCTGCCGGTGCCGTTCGGCGTTGCGACGGTCCTCGCGCTGTTCAACGAGCTGCTGCCGCAGCCGCCGCTCACCCGCGACCAAGTGCGCATGCTGCAACGGGATTCGGTTCCGGCGTCCGGCGCGCCGGGCCTCGCCGCGCTCGGCGTCGAACCGACGGCGCTCGAACTGATTTTGCCGACCTACCTCGATCGGTACCGGCGGCACGGCGGCCTGACCGGCGCCGCGTTGCTCTGACGGTGCATCGAGGGCCGGCGCAGCCTGCAACTGACGGCGCGCGCCGGGTGGCGTTATCATAGGCCGGCATGCGCGTCCTTTATCATCTGTGGCTATCGCCCTTCTCGCGCGCCGTTCGCCTCGTGCTCGCCGAGAAGGGACTCGAATTCTCCATGAAGGTCGAAAAGACCTGGGAACGGCGCGCCGAATTTCTCGCGCTCAATCCCGCCGGCGAGGTGCCCGTGCTGATCGAACCGGACGGCGCGGTTCTGGCCGGCGCGTGGCCGATCGCCGAATATCTCGACGAGGTCTATCGCGACAAGCTGCTGATCGGATTGAATCCGGTGGACCGCGCCGAAGTTCGCCGCGTCGCCGCCTGGTTCGATCACAAGATGAACAGCGAAGTGACCGATGGCCTCGTGACCGAGAAGATCATGAAACGGTTCCTCGGCTTCGGCACGCCGGATTCGGCGGTGCTGCGCGCGGCGAAGGGCAATCTCGCCTATCACCTCGAATACATCACCTATCTGGCTGAACGGCGGCGCTGGCTCGCCGGCGACCATTTCTCGCTCGGCGACATCGCGGCGGCGGCGCACCTTTCGGTTGTCGACTATCTCGGCGACGTGCCGTGGGACGCGCACGAGCCGGCGAAGGAATGGTACGCGCGGGTGAAGTCGCGTCCGGCCTTCCGGCCGCTGCTGGCGGACCACATTCCGGGTGCACCGCCGCCGAAGCACTACGCCGATCTGGATTTCTGACCCGCCGGCGATCAGCGTGGCGGCGTCTGCGGATTGCCCGTGAGCAGCGGGTTGTCGTCGATATGCGCCAGATTGTCCCGCGCGTACTGCGCCGCCTGCGACTGGGGCGCGAGCGCGATGACCCGCTGCCAGTCGGCCTTGGCGCCGGCGCTGTCGCCGCGCAGCCGTCTGATGTTGCCGCGCTCGAGCAAGCCCGGCACCGAGTTCGGCGACAAGGCGAGGGCGCGTGTGGCGTCGGCCTGCGCGAGTTCGAGCGCATCGGCGCCGCCGACATGGCGATAGGCCGAGGCGCGGAACACCAGCGCGTCGACGTTCTTGGGATCGGCTTCGAGCGCGCGGTTGAGATCGTCGATCGCCTCCCAATAGTGGCCGCCGTCGGCCAGCGCTTCGGAGCGGTCGACCAGGAATTCCGGATTGCGCGGCGTGAAGCCGAGCGCCGCGTCGAACGCGGTCTTGGCGCGGTCGGGCTGATCGGCAAGAAGCCAGGCCTGACCCGCCTGGTCGAGCGCGTCGCCGCGCAGCTCTGCCGGCTCGCCCATCATCTGGCTGGCAAGCGCCTCGAGACGCTGCGCCGCCTCGGAATAACGCTTGAGCCCGATGAGAGCGATCGCCGCGCAGTGTTCTGCGGGAAATCCGCCGCCGAGCGCGCGCCAATCCTCGGCGGCCTTGAACGCCGCCGCCGGATCGCGTTTTGCGTCCGCCAAACAGGAATCATAGCGTTCCGACGGCGGCAGCACGGGAATGACGGGCACGGCTGCCGGCGCGGCGCTGATCAGCAACGGCAGAACGAATAAAAGTGCCGCCCTATTCGCCGGCCTGCGCTGCATGATCCCGATCGACGGTGTCGCCGCGCGCGGGTGCCGGCGCGGCGTGAGCGGGCGCAAACCACAGCCGCACCTTTTCGAGGTAGAGATAAATCACCGGGGTGATGAACAGCGTCAGCGCCTGCGACACGATCAGACCGCCGACGACGGCGAGACCCAGCGGCCGGCGCAATTCGGAGCCGGCGCCGAAGCCGATGGCGATCGGCAACCCGCCCATGATCGCGGCCATGGTGGTCATCATGATCGGCCGGAAGCGGAGCAGGCAGGCCTCGAACATCGCCTGATCGGCGGTGACGTCGCCGGCGCGCTGCCGTTCGAGCGCGAAGTCGATCATCATGATCGCGTTCTTCTTGACGATGCCGATCAGCATGACGATGCCGATGATGGCGATGATGCTGAGATCCTCGTGGAAGACGAGCAGCGTACCGAGCGCGCCGAGCCCCGCAGCCGGCAGGCCGGACAGGATCGTGATTGGGTGGATGTAGCTCTCGTACAAAATGCCGAGCACGATATAGATCACCAGGACGGCCGCCGTCAGCAGCAGGCCCTGACCCTGAAGCGCCGCCTGAAAGACCTGGGCGTTGCCTTGGAAGCCGGTGTTGACCGTGACCGGCAGATTGACCTGCCGTTCGAGCCGGCTGATTTCGTTGACGGCGGCGCCGAGCGACACGCCAGGTGCCAGGTTGAACGAGATGGTGACCGACGGCAGCTGGCCTTGGTGATTGACCGTGACCGGACCGACGCCGGAGCCGATCGTCGCGACCGCGCCGAGCGGCACGGTCTGACCCGTGGCGCTCTTCAAATAGATCTTGGACAGATCCGACGGCGATTGCTGGAAACGCTTGTCGAGCTCGAGGATGACTTCGTAATCGTCCGACGGCTCGTAGATGGTCGAAATCTGCCGTGCGCCGAAGGCGCTGTAAAAAGTGTTGCGGATCTGGTCGACCGTGATGCCGAGCGACGCGGCCTTGTCGGTGTCGACATGGACGATCGCCTGGCGGTTACGCAGCTCCAGGTCCGAGTTCACGTCCTGGAAGCCCGGCAGGTGCGCGATGCGGCCTTCCATATCGGTAGCGTAGCGGTAGAGCTCGTCGGTATCGGCGTCCTGCAACGTGTACTGATAGGTGCTTTTGGACAGGCGGCCGCCGAGCCGGATGTCCTGCAGGCTTTGCAGGAACGTGCGCATGCCGGGCACCGTCGCCAGCTTGGGCCGCAGTTCCTGGATGACTTCATCCGCCGTCAGGCTGCGCTCGCCGCGCGGCTTCAACTGGATGAAGAGACGGCCGTTGTTGAGCGCGGGACTGAAATTCGTCGCGCCGATAATCGAGCTGACATCCGAAACGTTGGGGTCGTCGCTGATGATCTTGGCGACGATTTTCTGGTGCTCGACCATCGACTGGAAGGACGCGTCCTGCGGCCCTTCGGTGAAGGCGAACAAATAGCCGGTGTCGACGCTGGGGAAGAAGCCCTTGGGCACGATCGTGAACAGCACGGCGCTGAAGACGATCGACAGGATGGTGATGCCAAGCACCATGCGCCGCCGCCGCATCACCCGGATCAGCATCCATTCATAGCCGGCGCGCAGCTTCTCGAACCCCGCCTCCGACCAGCGCAGCACTAAGAACTGCTTCTCGCCTTCGCGGTGCGGCTTCAACAGCCGCGAGCACAGCATCGGCGTCAGCGTCAGCGACACCAGACCCGAGATCAGGATGGTCATGCTGATGGTAACGGCGAATTCGCGGAAGACGCGGCCGACGATGCCGCCCATGAACAGCACCGGTATGAACACCGCCACCAGCGAGAAGGTGATCGATATGATGGTGAAGCCGATCTCGCGCGATCCGCGGAAGGCCGCATCCATCACGCGCTCGCCGCGCTCGATGTGGCGCACGATGTTCTCGAGCATGACGATGGCATCGTCGACGACGAAGCCGACGGACAGCGTCAGCGCCAGCAGCGACAGATTGTCGATGCTGTAGCCCATGACGTACATGCCAGCGAAGGTGCCGATGATGGAGACCGGCAGCGCGAGCGCGGGGATGATCGTCGCGGTCGCATTGCGCAGGAACAGATAGATCACCATCACGACTAGGAACGCCGTCAGCATCAGCGTGAACTGGACTTCGTTGACCGAATTGCGGATCGACACCGAGCGGTCGGCCATCACGTTGAGCTTGGCGGCCGCCGGCAGCTGTGCCTCGAAGACGGGCAGCAACCGCTTGATCGAATCCACGACCTCGATGGTGTTGGCGTCGGGCTGTTTCTGGATGCCGAGGATGATCGAGCGCTGGCCGTTGTACCAAGCCGCGACCTGGTCGTTTTCGACGCTATCGGCGACCGTGGCGACGTCCTGGAGCCGTACCGGCGCACCGTCGCGATAAGCGATGATGATCGGCTTGAAGTCGGCCGCGCGGTGATGCTGCTTCATTTGCAGCGTGAAGCTCTGGTCGGTTCCCATGAGGGTGCCGACCGGCGTGTTCGAATTGGCCGCCGCGACGGCGTTTTGGACGTCTTGCAACGTCAGGCCCTTGGCGGCCAGCGCCTCGGGGTTGGCCTGGACGCGCAGCGCGTATTTCGCCGCGCCGAAGACGTTGACCAGCGCGACCCCCGGCAAGGTCGAGATGCGCTCGGCCATCATCGTCTCGGCGTATTCGTCGAGCATCGACAACGGCAACGTGTCCGAATGCAGCGCCAACAGGATGACGGAGAGATCGGCCGGATTGACCTTCTGGAAGCTGGGCGGCGTCGTCAATTCGACCGGTAGCTGCTTGGCGGCCGTGGTCATTGCCGCCTGCACGTCGAGCGCAGCGCCATCGATATTGCGGCCAAGCTCGAACTGCATCGTGATGCTGGTGACGCCTTGGCCCGAGGTCGACACCATCGAATCGAGGCCCGCAATCGTCGAAAACTGGCGTTCAAGGGGCGTCGCCACCGACGCCGCCATGGTCTCGGGCGAGGCGCCCGGCAGCTGCGCCGCAACCACGATGGTGGGAAAATCGACCTGCGGGATCGCCGCCACCGGCAGCAGCCGATAGCCGAACAAACCGAAGATCACGAAGGCCATCATCAGCAACGTCGTCATCACCGGACGACGTATGCAGGTCTCCGGCAACGTCATGACTGCGAGTCCGGTTTCGCTCCGGGATGACGGATCTCGACCTTGCTGCCATCCGTCAGGCGCAGCTGGCCGTCGGTGGCGACTTGTTCGCCGGCGGCGAGTCCGGCGCTGATGACACTGACGCCGTCAATGGTGCGCGCGACCGTCACCGGCTGCACGTGTGCGACGCCGCCGTCCTTGATCACGTAGACGTAGGAGGTGTTCTGGCCGACGAGCACGGCCGCCGCCGGCACGGTGAGCGCGTTGGGATCGACCCGTTCGGTCACCGAGACGTTGACGAACTGCCCGGGCCACAGACGCTGCTGTGAATTCTCGAACACTGCCTTTGCCGCGATCGTGCCGGAATTGACGTCGACGGTGTTGTCGAAGAAGGCGAGCCTGCCGGCGATCGCCGGGCCGCTGTCGCCGTTCGGGTTTACTTGAACCGCGACCGGTCCTTTCGCCATGGCGTCGCGCAGACCCGGCAATTC
This sequence comes from Allostellaceae bacterium, assembly GCA_050729555.1. Lineage (GTDB taxonomy): Bacteria > Pseudomonadota > Alphaproteobacteria > ATCC43930 > CGMCC-115725 > REEB95. Next base: position 23,307 of record JBOHLR010000006.1, on the reverse strand, counting down.
GGCTTGCGGCAAGGTGAAGCCGACATAGATCGGCGAAATCTGATTGATGGTGACGAACGGCAGATCATTGGCCTTGATGCTGTTGCCCGCTTTGATGTTGATCGTGCCGGCGCGGCCGTCGATCGGCGCGACGATCGTGTAATAGCTCAGCTGCGCCTGAAGATCGTCGACCTGCGCCTGCAGCGCCTGTTGATTCGCTACGGCCGTGTCGTAAACCTGGCGCGAGACGAACTGCTGCGACACCAGCGGCTTGTAACGCGCTACGTCGCGCTTGGCGTTTTCGAGCTGCGCCTTCATCTGCTCGAGCTGCGCGCGCGCCGCGCGATCGTCGAGCTTGAACATGACCTCGCCGGTCTTGACGAACTGGCCGTCCTTGATGAGGACGTCGGTGATGTAGCCGTCGACGCGCGATTTGACGACGACGTTGGCGATCGTCTGCACGGTGCCGATGGTGTCGATCCGCACCGGCATCGGCTGCTGCGTCACGGCGGCGACCATGACCGGAACCGGCGGTTGTGCCGGCGCGGTCGCGACGCGCGGCGGCGCAAGGATGGCATAGCTGACGGCGGCGACGGCCACGATCGCGGCGGCCGCGACCAACCACACGAGACGGATGCGATGGCCTGCTTTTTCAATGACTGCCATGCGGCGCAAGCCCGAAAAGCGCCCTTGGCGCCAATAGTTTAACATTGATTCCCCACTATACCGGCCCTATCGGTCATATGCCAGAAGGCCAATGCCTATCCCTCGCGATTTCGCCGCTGCCGGTCCTCGTTTCGGTCAATTTTACGCGACGGCATCTGTGCCATCGTTTAACTGCGCTTCATGGCAGGGCTGCCGCATTACGGGTTGCCGCACCGCGGCCGCCGGTCCTAGCGTTAAGCCTCCCGTTACGAGGAGTTCCCGATGGCACAACCGAATTATCGCGAGCTCGCCGCCGACGCCTATCGCGCGCTCGGCGCGTTGCACACGTTGATCCGCAATTCGTCGATCGAGACGACGCTCGTCGATCTGATCTATCTGCGCGTATCGCAACTCAACGGCTGCGCCTATTGCGTCGATCTGCACACCCACGACCTGCTCGCGGCCGGCGAGAAGCCGCAGAAGCTTTACAACATGACGGTCTGGCGCGAGGCGCCGTTCTTTTCGCCGCGCGAACGCGCCGCGCTCGCCTGGGCCGAGGCGCTGACCCGGCTGCCGGTCGAGCCGCCGAGCGAAGCGCTGCATGAGGAAATGCGGCGCGCCTTTTCCGACAAGGAGTTCGCCGACCTGACCTTCGTCATCGCGACGATGAACGCCTACAATCGTCTTGGCGTCGGGTTCGAGCTCAGGCCCAGCTTGCGCAACTGACAGCTAGTCGAGGAACACGGCCAGCGTCTGCATCAGCACCGCGAGATCGGCGTCGCGCGACAGGCGGTGATCGCCGTCCTTGACCAGCGTGATCCGTACGTCGGTGGCGGCGAGGCGCTCGGCCAGCGCAAGGCTGCGCTGCCACGGCACGTCATCGTCGCGCATGCCATGGAGGAGGCGCACCGGACCGTCGAACGGAATCGCCGATCGCATAATCAGGTGTTGGCGGCCATCCTCGATCAGTTTGCGCGTAATGAGGTAGCCCTGCTCGCTATAGGCCGACGGAATCCGAGCCGCACCGTCGCGTTCGATGGCCTGTCGCACCGCCGGCGGAAATTGGGCCCACATCAAATCCTCGGTCGCGTCAGGTGCCGCAGCGATGCCGATCAGCGCCTTGATCCGCTGCGGCCGTGCGGCCGCGAGCAACAGCATGATCCAGCCGCCGAGGCTCGATCCGATCAGGACCTGCGGACCGTCGGTCAAGGTCTCGAATACGGCGAGAGCGTCGTCGCGCCACCGGCTCACGGTGGCGTCGGCGAACGCGCCGGACGACTGGCCGTGGCCAAAATAATCGAAGCGAAGGAAAGCCTGGCCGCGCGATTCACAGAAGCGGTCGAGCGCGAGCGCCTTGGTGCCGGTCATGTCCGACATGAATCCGCCGAGAAACATGACGCCCGGGCCGCGACCGCGACGGCGATGGTAGGCGATTGTCGCGCCGTCCTCGCGTGTTAAGATGGACGGCGGAAGGTTTTGCAATTCAGCCATCGTCGATCCGGTGAACGCCAAATGAAGGACGCCGAGCCTAGCATCCGGGCTGCGGACGCGAAACGACGCCCAACCGTCCTCCAGGTTTTGCCCGCGTTGGTCGCGGGCGGCGTCGAGCGTGGCACGGTCGACGTTGCCGCGGCGCTTGCGGCCGCCGGCTGGCGCTCGTTGGTGGCCAGCGCCGGCGGTCCGATGACGCGCGAGATCGAGCGCGCCGGCGCGACGCATTTCACCTTGCCGCTCGCGTCGAAAAATCCGTTCATCATTCACGCCAATGTCGGCCGGCTCGCGGCGTTCATCCGCGCGAACGAAGTCGATATCGTCCATGCGCGCTCGCGGGCGCCGGCGTGGAGCGCGCGCGCCGCGGCGCAGAATGCCGGCGTGCATTTCCTCACCACGTTCCACAACGCCTACGGCAGCAAATCCTGGCTCAAGCGGCGCTACAACGCAGTGATGGCGGGCGGCGAACTGGTCATCGCCAATTCCAATTTCGTCGCCGATCACGCCGCCGCCACTTATGGCATCCCGCGCGAACGTCTGCGCGTGATTCACCGCGGCGTCGACGTTACGCGCTTCGATCCCGAAAAAATCAGCGCCGAGCGCATGGTCCGGTTGGCCCAGGAATGGCGCCTGCCCGACGGCGTGCCGGTGGTGATGCTGCCGGGCCGGCTGTCGCGCTGGAAAGGGCATTTTGTCCTCATCGAGGCGATGAAGCGGCTCAACCGGCCGCAGATCCATACGCTGATCGTCGGCGCCGGCGGCGATCCCAAATATCGCGCGCGGCTCGACGCCGCGATCACGCGCGCCGGGTCGAACGTCACGTTCCGCATCCTCGATGAATGCCGCGACATGCCGGCGGCATACATGCTGGCCGATGTCGTCGTGTCGGCCTCGACCGAGCCAGAGGGTTTCGGCCGCGTCATCGTCGAAGCGCAAGCGATGGGTCGGCCGATGGTAGCGACGTCGCACGGCGGCGCCGTCGAGACCGTCGTGCCCGGTCAGACCGGCTGGCTGGCGCCGCCGAGCGACGCCGACGCGCTGAGCACGGCGATCGCGGAAGCCTTGGCGCTCGACGGTCCCGGCCGCGCGCAACTCGCCACCTGCGCGATCGCTCATGTGCGGGCCAACTTCACGACCGCGGTGATGGTGGCGCGCACGATTGCCGTGTATCAGGAGTTGTTGGGCGCCGCGCCGGCGCCGGTCACCGCAACCGTCGCCGCCTGAGCGGACGCGACCGGGTGACGGAACGGATCCTCGTCATCAAGCTTGGTGCGCTGGGCGATTTCGTCCAGGCGATGGGACCGGCCGCAGCGATCCGCGCGCATCATCCACAGGCGCGGATCACGCTGCTGACGACGCCGGCCTATGCCGAACTTGGCCGGCGCGCGCCTTATTTCGACGACGTATGGACCGATGAGCGGCCGGGCTGGATGCGTCCCTGGGCGCTGGCGTGTCTGGCGCGCCGGTTGCGCGTCGCTTCCTTCGATCGGGTCTACGACTTGCAGACGTCCGATCGCTCGAGTCTCTATTTCCATCTGCTGTGGCCGCGGCGCCCCGAATGGTCCGGCATCGCCGCCGGTGCGTCGCATCCGCACGCCAATCCCGAACGCGACCGGATGCACACAATCGACCGCCAACGCGATCAGCTGGCGATGGCCGGGATCGCCGCAGTTCCGCAGCCGGACCTGTCGTGGGCGGCGACCGACATCGCGCGGTTCGAATTGCCGGATCGGTTCGTCCTGTTGGTGCCCGGCGGCTCCCGGCATCGGCCGGAGAAACGCTGGCCGGCCGGGCGGTACATGCGGCTGGCGAGTTTCCTGACCAATATCGGGTTGACCCCGGTCCTGGTTGGCGGGCCGGACGATGCGGCCGCCGGCGGCGAAATCGTGCGCGATTGCCCGACGGTCCGCAATCTGATCGGCCTGACCGGTTTCGGCGATCTGGTGGCGCTCGGCCGCGCCTGCGTCTACGCCGTCGGCAACGATACCGGTCCGATTCATCTGATCGTGGCCGGCGGCGCGCCCGCGTCTGTGCTTTATTCCGCCGCGTCCGATCCCGCATTGACGGCGCCGCGCGGCGCGCGCGTCACGATTCTCCGCCGCGACAACCTCGGCGATTTGCCGGTAGAGGCGGTTGCCGCGACGCTTCCCTTGCGATAAACCGGCGCCCATGCCCGAGGCCAAAGCCGCCGATTCGATTACGATCACGCTGCCTGACGGCGCCGCGCGCCACTTTCCGCGCGGCGTCACCGGCGCCGACATCGCCAAGGCAATCGGCCCCGGTCTCGCCAAAGCGGCGCTTGCGGTCATGATCGACGGCACGCCGCGGGATCTGGCGGCGCCGGTGAAGCGGGACGCCAAGATCGCCATCCTGACGCGCGATTCGCCGCCGGCGCTCGAGATCATTCGCCACGACGCGGCGCACGTCATGGCCGAGGCGGTGAAGGAGCTCTATCCCGAAACCCAGGTGACGTTCGGTCCGGCGACCGACACCGGCTTTTACTACGATTTCGCGCGTGACACGCCGTTCACGCCCGAGGATCTGGGGAAGATCGAACAGCGGATGCACGAGATCGTCGATCGCGACGAAGGGATCACGCGCGAGGAATGGGAACGCGACAGGGCAGTGCAGTTCTTCGCCGACCAGGGCGAGAAGTATAAGGCGGAGTGGATTCATGAAATTCCGGCGCACGAGGCGATCAGCCTCTATCGCCAGGGCCGCTTCGTCGATCTCTGCACCGGGCCGCATTTGCCGTCGACTGGCAAGCTCGGCCACGCCTTCAAGCTTACCAAGGTCGCCGGCGCCTATTGGCGCGGCGACGCGCGCAACGCGCAGCTCCAACGCGTCTACGGCACCGCCTGGGCGCATGAGAAGGACCTCAAACAGTATTTGGTCCAGCTCGAAGAGGCCGAGAAGCGTGACCATCGCCGTCTCGGCCGCGAGCTCGATCTCTTCCACCAGCAGGAAGAAGCCGCCGGCAGCGTCTTCTGGCACCCCAAAGGTTGGACGCTCTATCGCACCATCGAGAATTACATCCGCATGCGGCTCGCGCGCACTGGTTACGTCGAGGTGCGCACGCCGCAGCTGATCGATCGGAAGCTGTGGGAGGAATCCGGTCACTGGGAAAAATTTGCCGAGCACATGTTCACCGTCGAGAACGCCGACAAGGAAACCGGCGTCAAGCGCGTGCTGGCGATCAAGCCGATGAATTGTCCCGGCCACGTGCAGATCTATCGCCAGCATCTGCATTCCTATCGCGAGCTGCCGCTGCGCATGGCCGAGTTCGGTTCGTGCCACCGCAACGAGCCGTCTGGCGCGCTGCACGGCATCATGCGCGTGCGCGCCTTCACCCAGGACGACGCGCACATCTTCTGCACCGAGGACCAGATCACGTCCGAGAGCGTCTCGTTCTGCGATCTGCTGCGCTCGGTCTATCGCGATTTCGGCTTCGAAGACGTGTCGGTCAAATTTTCCGATCGGCCCGCCAAGCGCGCCGGCGACGACGCGGTGTGGGATCGCGCCGAAGCCGCGCTCAAGACCGCGGTCGAGGCGGCGAAGCTGCCCTACACGCTCAATCCCGGCGAAGGCGCGTTCTACGGGCCCAAGCTCGAATTCGTGTTGCGCGATGCGATCGGCCGCGATTGGCAGTGCGGCACATTGCAGGTCGATTTCGTCCTGCCCGAACGGCTCGATGCCAATTACATCGGCGAGGACGGCCAGCGCCATCGGCCGGTGATGTTGCATCGCGCCATCCTCGGCTCGCTCGAGCGCTTCATCGCCATCCTGATCGAGCAGCACGCCGGCCGTTTCCCGCTGTGGCTGGCGCCGGTGCAGGCGGTCGTCGCGACCATCACCTCGGACGCCGATGCCTATGCCGGTGCGGTGCTCGAGGCTTTAACCAAAGCCGGCCTACGGGCGACCGCCGACCTGCGCAACGAAAAGATCAATCTCAAGGTGCGCGAACACAGTCTCGCCAAGGTGCCATTGCTACTGGTCGTGGGTGCCCGCGAAGCCGAAACCCAAAGCGTTGCGCTGCGTCGGCTGGGCGGCAAAGAACAGGAAGTCCTTGCGCTGGGCGAAGCCATCGCTAGATTGAAAGGCGAGGCAGCCGTGCCGTCCGCGGCGCCCACATCTTAGGCAAGCAAGGAGCGTGTTGGAGGTGTTTCATACCGCCTAGACTACCCCCCGCCGTTGCGCATCGAGGGGCCGCCGCACATGACGGACCTCGCGTCAACGACGAGATCGCCGCGGCGCGTCTGCGCCTCGTCGACGAACGTGGCAATATGGTGGGCGTCGTCACCCGACACGAAGCCCTGACCCGCGCCCAAGACGCCGGCCTCGATCTGGTCGAGGTCGCACCGCAAGCCAACCCGCCGGTCTGCAAGATCCTCGACTTCGGCAAGTTCAAGTACGAGGAGCAGAAACGCAAAAACGAAGCGCGCAAAAAGCAGAAGGTCATCGACGTCAAGGAGATCAAGCTCCGGCCGGGCATCGACGACCACGACTACGACGTCAAGATGCGCCAGATGCTGAAATTCATCGAGGAAGGCGACAAGGTGAAGGTCGTCATGCGCTTCCGCGGCCGCGAGATGGCGCACCAGGATCTCGGCATGGTCGTGTTGATGCGCGTCAAGGACGGCCTCGACAAGGTGGCCAAGATCGAACAGTCGCCGCGCACCGAAGGCCGCCAGATGACGATGGTGATGTCGCCCAAATAGCCGGGCGGCGCGCCATGTCCCGGCCGCTTGCCAATCCATCCCTCGGACTGTATAAACCGCGCCGAACCGGGCGGCGGGCTTGCGGGCATGCCTTGACCGCCTTTTTCTGCACAACGGACTTTTTCGGAAAGGCAATCAAATGCCCAAGCTCAAGACCAAATCCGGAGCGAAAAAGCGCTTCGGCCGCACCGCCTCGGGCAAGATCAAGGCGGCCAACGCGCATAAGCGCCATCTCCTCATCAACAAGTCGAAGCGCGGCAAGCGCAACGCCAAGGGCACCGTCACGCTCCAGCCGGGCGACGCCAAGCTGGTGATGACTTACATGCCTTATATGAGGGGCTAGGAGCGCGCCATGGCACACGTCAAACGCGGCGTCACCGGCCGCGCCCGTCACAAGAAGGTGCTCGGCCTGGCCAAGGGTTACCGCGGCCGCGCCAAATCGTCGTTCCGCATCGCGATCGAGAAGGTCGAAAAGGGCCTGCGCTATGCGTATCGCGACCGCCGGGCGAAGAAGCGGAATTTCCGCGCCCTGTGGATTCAGCGCATCAACGCCGGCGCGCGCGAAGAGGGTCTGACCTATTCGCAGTTCATGAACGGCTTGCGGCTCGCCGGCGTCACGCTCGACCGCAAGATGCTGGCCGACATCGCCATGCGCGAGCCGGCCGCGTTCAAGGCCATCGTTGCCCAGGCGCGCGACGCCCTGCCCAAGGCCTAGGCCTTCGCGCCGGGCCCTGCGTAATATGCCGGACGAGGTCGTCCCGACTGTGAGCGCGGGCCGATCGGTGTCCTTGGCCTGAGGAGCGTGCACGCGGCGATGGAAAGCCTCGACCACATCCGCGACGAGTTGTTGCGCCTGGTGAAAGGCGCGACCAGCCTCGACGGGCTGGAGCAGGTCCGGGTCGGCGCGCTCGGCCGCAAAGGCCGGCTCACGGGCCTGTTGAAGGAGCTCGGCGGTCTCGCGCCCGACGCGCGCAAGACGCGCGGCGCGGCGCTCAATCAGCTCAAGGACGAGATCGAGGCGGCGCTCGCCGAGGCGCATGCGCACCTCAATGATCGGGCGCTCAACGCCCGGCTGACGCAGGAGCGCGTCGACGTGACGCTGCCCGTCGACGCGGCGACCGCCGGCCGCATCCATCCGGTGAGCCAGACCGTCGATGAGATCGTCGCGATCTTCGGCGCCATGGGCTTCGTCGTCGCCGAAGGTCCGCATATCGAGGACGACTTCCACAACTTCACCGCGCTCAACATTCCGCCCGAGCATCCGGCGCGGCAGGAGCAAGACACGTTCTATCTGGCGGCGGCGGCGGCGGATGGCAGCCGCAAGGTGCTGCGCACCCACACCTCGCCGGTGCAGATCCGCACCATGTTGAAGCAGAAACCGCCGATCCGCATCATCGTGCCCGGCCGCACGTTCCGGTCGGACCACGACGCCACCCATTCGCCGATGTTCCATCAGGTCGAAGGCCTGATCGTCGATCGCGCGACGCACATGGGCCATCTCAAGGGCTGCCTGATCGATTTCTGCCGCGCCTATTTCGGCATGGCCGACCTGCCGGTGCGCTTCCGGCCGAGCTATTTCCCGTTCACCGAACCGTCGGCCGAGGTCGACATCGGCTGCTCGCGCGAAGGCGGCGGGCTCAAGATCGGCGCCGGCGCCGATTGGCTCGAGATTCTGGGCTGCGGCATGGTCCATCCCAAAGTGCTGCGTAACTGCAACATCGATCCCGATACGTACCAGGGCTTCGCGTTTGGCATGGGGATCGAGCGCATCGCCATGCTGAAGTACGGCATTCCCGATCTGCGCACCTTCTACGACAGCGACCTGCGCTGGCTGCGGCATTACGGCTTCGTGCCGCTCGACGTGCCGACGCTCGCCGGGGGCCTGGCGCGATGAAAACGACGCTCGCCTGGCTCAAGACGCATCTCGCAACTGATGCCGCGCGCGATGCGATCGTCGGCAAGCTGGCGATGCTCGGTCTCGAGGTCGAAAGCGTCGTCGACCGCAGCAAGCCGCTCACGCCGTTTGTCGTCGCGCGCGTGCTCGAAGCGAAACCGCATCCCGACGCTGACAAACTGAAGCTCTGCCTAGTCGATACCGGCAATGGCAAGGTCGAGGTGGTGTGCGGCGCGCCCAATGCGCGCGCCGGAATGCTCGGCGTTTTCGCGCCGCCCGGCGCGGTGATTCCGCGCACGGGCCAAGCGTTGAAGGCGAGCAAGATTCGCGGCGTCGTGTCGAACGGCATGTTGTGCTCGGGCTACGAGCTCATGCTGTCGGACGATCATGCCGGCATCATCGAATTGCCCGAGGGTGCACATCCCGGCGACGGCTTTGTCAAAGTGGCCGGCCTCGACGATCCGGTGGTCGACGTCAAGGTGACGCCCAATCGCGCCGATTGCCTGAGCGTGCGCGGCTTGGCGCGCGACCTGGCGGCCGCCGGCCTCGGCAAGCTCGCGGCATTGGACGCGAAGCCGGTCGCCGACAGGTTTCCTTGCCCGACCGCCGTTCATCTCGCCGGTCCGGACGACAAGGCATGTCCGCTGTTCCTCGGCCGCGTCGTGCGCGGCCTCAAGAACAAGCCGAGCCCGGCCTGGTTGCAGGAACGGCTGGCGTCGATCGGCCTGCGGCCGATCTCGGCGCTGGTCGACATCACCAATTTCTTGACCTTCGATCTCGGCCGGCCGCTGCATGTCTTCGACGCCGACAAGCTCAAAGGCGATCTCGCCGTGCGCGGCGCGCGTCCGGGCGAAAGCCTCGCCGCGCTCAACGGCAAGGTCTATGCGCTCGAGCCGGACATGACGGTGATCGCGGATGCCAACGGCGTGCTCAGCCTTGGCGGCGTGATCGGCGGTGAATCGTCCGGCTGCACCGACGCCACGACCAACGTCTTCATCGAAGCCGCGTTGTTCGACCCGGTGCGGACGGCGGCCACCGGCCGCAAACTCAATCTGCAAAGCGACGCACGCTATCGCTTCGAACGCGGGCTCGATCCCGAATTCGTCCGCCCGGGGCTCGAAATCGCGACGCGCCTGATCCTCGAAATCTGCGGCGGTATGGCGTCCGAAGTCGGTGTCGCCGGCGCGGCGCCGGCGTGGCGGCGCACCATCCGGTTGCGGCCCGATCGGGTGCGTAGTCTGGGCGGCGTCGAGATCGCTGCCGCCGAGCAGCGTCGCATCCTGCAGGCGCTCGGCTGCACGGTGCGTGAAGCCGGCAACCATTTCGACGTCGAGCCGCCGTCGTGGCGCGCCGACATCGAAGGCGAGGCGTGCCTCGTCGAGGAAGTTCTGCGCATCCACGGCTACGATTCGATTCCGGCAGAATCGCTGCCGCGCGATGGTGCCGTGCCGGCGCCGGCTTTGAGGCCGGCGCAACGTCGCGCTGGCATTATCCGGCGCACCCTGGCGGCGCACGGCCTGGTCGAGGCGGTCAGCTTCTCGTTCCTGGCGCTCAAGGATGCCGCGCTGTTCGGCGGCGCCGCCGCAAACATGACGCTGCTCAACCCGATCAGCGCCGATCTCGACGCGATGCGGCCGTCGATCCTGCCCAACCTGCTCGCCGCCGCGCGGCGCAATACCGATCGCGGCATGGCCGACGTCGCGCTGTTCGAGCTCGGACCGCAGTATCGCGACGATACGGAGACGGGCCAGGACCTGGTCGCCGCCGGCATTCGCGCCGGCGCTGTCCGGCCGAAGACGTGGGATGAATCCGCACGCGCAGCAAGCGTGTTCGACGCCAAGGAAGACGCGCTCGTCGCCTTGGCCGCCGCCGGCGTGGCGTCCGATGCGGCGCAGCTCGAAGCGTCGGCGCCGGATTGGTACCATCCCGGCCGCTCCGGCACCCTGCGCCAGGGGCCGAAAGTGCTGGCGACGTTCGGCGAAATCCACCCGGGCGTGTTGCGGTCGATGGCGGTCGAAGGTCCGGTCGCCGGCTTCGAAGTGTTTCTCGACGCCGTGCCCGAACCGCGCGCCAAGGGCACCGCGCGTCCGTTGCTCAAACTGTCGCCGTTCCAGCCGGTGAGCCGCGACTTCGCCTTCGTCGTCGACGCCGGAGTGTCGGCGGAAACTTTGTTGCGCGTGGCGCGCGGGGTCGATCGCAAGCTGGTATCCGAGGTTCGCTTGTTCGACCTCTATCAAGGCAAGGGCCTACCTGAGGGCAAAAAGTCGCTCGCGATCAGCGTCACCTTGCAGCCGACCGAAGCGACGCTGACCGACGCGGAGATCGAAGGCTTTTCGGCCAAGCTGGTCGCCGCGGTCGAAAAAGCCACCGGTGGTACGTTACGCAAATAGGTTTATGACCGATCTCGCACATATCCGTAACTTCGCGATCATCGCCCATATCGATCACGGCAAGTCGACGCTGGCCGATCGCCTGATCGAGCGCTGCGGCGGGCTCGAGGCGCGCGAGATGCGCGCCCAGGTGCTCGACTCGATGGATATCGAGCGCGAGCGCGGCATCACCATCAAGGCGCAGACGGTGCGGCTCAACTACACGGCCAAGAACGGCGAGACCTACGAGCTCAATCTGATGGACACGCCGGGCCACGTCGATTTCGCGTACGAGGTCAGCCGCTCGCTCGCCGCCTGCGAGGGCTCGCTGCTGGTGGTCGATGCGAGCCAGGGCGTCGAGGCGCAGACGCTGGCCAACGTCTACCAGGCGATCGATGCCGGGCACGAGATCGTTCCGGTGTTGAACAAGATCGATCTGCCGGCGGCAGAGCCGCAACGCGTCAAGGAGCAGATCGAGGAAGTGATCGGCCTCGATGCCTCGGGCGCGGTCGAGATTTCGGCCAAGACCGGATTGAACATCGATGCCGTGCTCGAGGCGCTGGTCGAGCGCCTGCCGCCGCCGGTGGGCGATGCGCAATTGCCGCTCAAGGCGCTGCTGGTCGATAGCTGGTACGATGCCTATCTCGGCGTCGTCATCCTGGTGCGGGTCAAGGACGGCATCCTGAAGCCCGAGCTGAAAATCCGCTTCATGGCGACCGGCGCTGATCACGTCGTCGAGAAAGTCGGCGTGTTCACGCCCAAGCCGTTGCCGATGCCCGAGCTCGGTCCCGGCGACATCGGATTCATCACCGCCGGCATCAAGACGGTCGCCGACTGCAAGATCGGCGATACCATCACCGAGGACCGGCGGCCGGCGGCGCAACCGCTGCCCGGTTTCAAGCCGTTGCAACCCGTGGTGTTCTGCGGCCTGTTTCCCGCCGATGCCGCCGATTACGACCATCTGCGCGACAGCCTGGCGAAGCTCCGGCTCAACGATGCCAGCTTCGAGTACGAGCCCGAGACCTCGGCCGCGCTGGGCTTCGGCTTCCGCTGCGGATTTCTCGGGTTGTTGCATCTGGAGATCATCCAGGAACGGCTCGAACGCGAATTCAATCTCGATCTCATTCCGACGGCGCCTTCGGTCGTCTACCACGTCCATCTGACCGGCGGCTCGATGGTGGCGTTGCACAACCCGGTCGACATGCCGGATCCGGTCAAGCTTGATCACATGGAAGAGCCGTGGATCAAGGCGACCATCCTGGTGCCCGACGATTACCTCGGCAGTGTGCTGAAGCTGTGCGAGGAGCGGCGGGGCGCGCAGAAGGATCTGACCTATGCCGGCCGCCGCGCCATGGTGGTCTACCGGCTGCCGTTGAACGAGGTCGTGTTCGATTTCTACGATCGGCTCAAGTCGGTGAGTCGCGGCTATGCCAGTTTCGACTACCAGATGGACGGCTACGAGCCCGGCGATCTGGTGCAGATGAACATCCTGGTCAACGGCGATCCGGTGGATGCGCTCGCCACCATCGTCCACCGCAGCCAGGCGGAGCGGCGCGGCCGCGCGATGTGCGAGCGGCTGAAGGAACTCATTCCGCGCCAGCTGTTCCTGATCGCCATTCAGGCAGCGATCGGCAACCGCGTCATCGCGCGCGAAACGGTGAAGGCGCTGCGGAAAGACGTGCTCGCCAAATGCTACGGCGGCGACGTCACCCGGAAACGCAAGCTTCTGGAGAAGCAGAAGGAAGGCCGCAAGCGCATGCGCCAGTTCGGCAAGGTCGAGATTCCGCAGTCGGCCTTCATCGCCGCGCTCAAGATGGGCGACGAATAGCACCAACGCGGACGCTGGTTTGGTTAACGGCGCATAAGAATAAGAAAAAGGCCCGGTAAACGCGCTGCGGCGGCAGGGTTACCGCGTAAATACCCTATTCACGTCTCAATGTTATGAAAAGTGCGCGGGTTTCGCGCCCGCCGACCACTCCGCCGGAACCTTGCTGCCATGCTGCGTCATTCGGAATTGCGTGAAGCCGCCCAGTTGATGATCCGTCGGCACGGCACCGGCGCGACGATCAAGGCCGGCTTCCGCGCCGCTTCGTTGATGGATAGTGGCGACGTTGGCGCGGCCGCGATCTGGGTCGACATCATCTCCGAGATCAACCGCATCCGCGCCGAGCTGCGCGACCATTATTCCGGCCTGCCGCTCGATCCGCCGATCGCCGAACCCGAGATCGGCAACCAGGTAGCCTGACCACGTTCGCCGTCCGGCGGTTGCGTCCGTTTCCCCGCTTCATTAGGCTTCGCGCGCTCTTGGGAGGGGTGGCCGAGTGGTTTAAGGCGCACGCTTGGAAAGCGTGTTTACGGGAAACCGTAACGTGGGTTCGAATCCCACTCCCTCCGCCAGTCCACCATGTGCCCGCGCGATCGCTCTGCGCGCCATGGCGTGCCACCAATTGATCACCACTCGCGCCTTAGTCCGTTCGTAAATCAGGTGCATGCTGGCACCAAGTTCGGAACGGCGCGTCCTGCGGCAATCGGTTGGCCGCAGCAAGCAGGTGGAAGGTCGCGCAACGTGACGGCAGAAATTTCCGAGCAGGACCGGTTCGCAAATTCGGCGGATGTACATCTCGTCGGGCGGTTGCGCACGGCGCTTGCAGCGCTGACCGAGCCTTGGATTGTGCTTGCCACTCGTCGCGCCTCCGGTACCGATGGGCCGCCCTGGGTTCGTTACGTCGTGCTCCATCCGGACAAGGGTATCGCGCTGGTCGATATCGACGATGCCGGGCCCGCGATCGCGCCACTCGACGATTTCCTGTGGCACACCGGGTTCGCCGCGCTGCAAGACGGTGCGCTGTGCATCGTCGCGGTGATGATCACGGCGAAAACGTCCGACACCGTCGTCGATGAGATCAACGCCGCATTCGGTGGGTCGCCGTGCGGCCTCGCCAATCCGAACTGGTGCGAGGCCGTCGTCGATCTTCTGCTCGCAACGCCCGATCTGATGCTGGTGCGCTTGCGGCCGTCCGCGCCGGCACCAGCACCGGCGGCTGTCGCGGCGCCGGCCGTCCCAAGTGGCGGCGAAATTGAAATTCGCAAGCCGCACGTTGCATCACCGTTGCCCGTGGCGCTCTCGGCACCAGCGCGCGAGCGTTGGCGGGCGATGCCGGAATCGATGCCGCCGCAGCCGACATGGCGCAACTGGCCGATCTCGCCGGTCGCCGCGGCGATGACACTGCTCGCGCTCGGTACCGTTGCTTTGGTCTCGCGCCAAGCGTCGCCACCGGCTGACGAGGTCGCGAATACGCGGCCGACCGCCCACGTTGCATCGGCAGCAACACTGGCCGCGGCTGCGCCATCGCCAAGCGCGTCCGCCGTAGTACCACTACCCGTGCCGGCGCCGCCCGGCACGCCGTCGGGCAACGGTACATCCGCAAAAATCCCGCCGGTCCGGACGGCGACAATCGTGCAGCCGAAACCAATTCCACAGCGTCCGACAGTCGAGCATCAGGTCCGTCGCCCTGTCACGCCGTCAACGCCGGTGGCGCCGTCGCGGCAAGTCGCACAAGTTGCTTCAGCGAACACGACACGGGCGGTGTGTGCCGACGTCTTGCATCCCGGTTTGCCAGGCGGCTGGCAATATCGCGGACCGGCGGTTCCACAATGCCTGCCCATCCGCTTCTTCGGCTTGATCGGGATGCGCTGATCGCGCGGCGAGGGGCGATCAAAATTCAACGGCCGAGGGTGCCACTGGCACCCTCGGCCGTTATGCGTTCTGCGACGTGTCTTAAAGGTCGGTAACGCCGGAATTCTGGCTCAGTGGTCGCTCGACGAATTCGAATCGCTGCTGCCGGCGTTGTTTTGGTCCATCGGCTGCGACCCGCTCTGGTCCGGCATCGGCTGCGCCGCCGGGGAACCGTAGCCTTGCGCGACTTTGGTGCCGTCGTTCAGTTGCGCCGAGCTGCCGCTGCATCCCCAAGCCGCCATCGGCGCATACGCCATGACGGCCGCCGTGATCGCGAGAAGACCAAGCCTCTTGGTCATGTGACACCCCTTTGTGTGATGTGCGGCCGGCCGACGGTGGTCTTGCCGCTCCGATGCCAAGGTTAGCGATCCCGCCGGCGGATCAAAAACGAAAAGCCGCATGGCCGCATCAAAACCGCGTGACTGGGGCCCGTCGTGACAAATCGATGAACGAGAATCACCAATGCCGACGAACAACGCTCGTAGGTCGCAGCTAACAATTGTTGGAGACTGTCCAATTGCCGGTGTCGCGCGGATCGATGCGCGACGACGATGGTTTCAGATCTATGACGACAATCGACCGCCGATGCGAGCGGTGATTTCGGCGGCGGTGCGCTTGACCATCGGACCGAGCTCGCCGATGCGTTCCTCCGTCATGCGCACGACCGGTCCCGAGATCGAGATCGCGCCGACGACTTCGGCGTGTTCGTTATAAACCGCGGCGCCGACGCAAAGCAGGCCTTCGGCGCGCTCTTCATTGTCGATCGACCAGCCGCGCTTGCGCACGCGCGCGAGGTCGGCCAGCAATGCCTGTGGGTCGACGATCGTGTGTTCGGTGAATTTCGGCATGCCGGTCCGGAGCAACCGTTCGGTCGCGGCGTCATCCGGCAGCGCCGCCATGATGGCTTTGCCGATACTCGACGCGTGCAGCAGGCTGCGCGAGCCCGGACGATGGAACGCGCGCACCGATTGGTGGCTTTCAGCTTGCGAAATGAAGACGACATAACCTTCGTCTTCGATACCCATATTCACGGTCTCGCCGGTCGCTTCCATCAGCTTTCGCATGGCACTGCGGCCGGCGTCGGCGAGCTTGCGGTTGCGCAAGAATGCGTTGCCGATGCGGAAAGCCTGAACGCCGATCAGATAGACGCCGTTCGCCTCGTCGCAATGGACGAAGCCGCTGGCCTTGAGCGTGGCGAGAATGCGATGCGCCGTCGACGGCGCGATGCCGGCGCGCTGCGCCAGGCTGGTCAGCGACAGGCCGTCGGCCTCGGCGATGACCGCCAGCAGCTTCAGCCCGCGTTCCAGCGCCTGGATCGAACCGCCGAGATGCGGCGTGAGCGATTGCAGCTCGGTCGGTGCCGTCGTCGTCGCTTGCTGTCGTCCCGCCATTACTCGATTCCTGCGGCCGGTTGCCGCATTGCCTGTGACGGAATCATGTCTCATTATTGCCGCATATGGCCATTTTCGCAAGGGTAAGAGCCAAAAATAAAATACCACAGGAAATGGAAAACATTTCCATTGTGGGTTCCATAACGGCAATGTTATCCGGTATACCAGGGTTTGATTGAAGGGCGGTGCGATGGCGCGTACGGCGGAAAATCTGGCGAGTCGTGATTGGGGTGCCTTCTTCTCGGCCGGCCTCGGCGAGGCCGATCCGGACGTCGCCGGCGCAGTCAATCGCGAAATCTGCCGTCAGCGCTTTGAGATCGAGCTGATCGCCTCCGAGAATATTGTCAGCCGCGCGGTGCTCGAAGCGGCGGGCTCGCCGCTCACCAATAAGTACGCCGAAGGTTATCCCGGCCGGCGCTACTACGGCGGCTGCCAATATGTCGACGAGGCCGAGACGCTCGCAATCGAGCGCGCCAGGCGGCTCTTCGATTGCCGGTTCGTCAACGTCCAGCCGAGCTCGGGCAGCCAGGCCAACCAGGCGGTGTTGCTCGCGCTCGCCAAGCCGGGCGACACCATTCTCGGCCTGTCGCTCGCCGCCGGCGGCCATCTGACGCACGGTGCGCCGCCCAATCTGTCGGGCAAGTGGTTCCACGCGGTGCATTACGGCGTTCGCCGCGACGATCATCGCATCGACATGGACGAGGTCGCGCGGCTCGCGCGCGAGCACAAGCCGAAGATCATCATCACCGGCGGCTCGGCCTATCCGCGCACCATCGATTTCGCCGCGTTCCGCGCGGTGGCCGATGAAGTCGGTGCCTTCCTCATGGTCGACATGGCGCATTTCGCCGGCTTGGTCGCCGGCGGCGTGCATTCAAACCCGTTGGCGCACGCGCATGTCGTCACCACGACGACGCACAAAACGCTGCGCGGACCGCGTGGCGGCATGGTGCTGACCAACGACGAAGCGATCGCCAAGAAGATCGATTCGGCGGTGTTCCCGGGCCTGCAAGGCGGTCCGTTGATGCACATCGTCGCCGCCAAGGCGGTGGCCTTCGGCGAAGCGCTGCGGCCGGCCTTCAAGGATTACGCCCGCTCGGTCATCGAGAACTGCCGCGCGATGGGCGAAGTGCTGCGCAGCGCGGGCTACGATCTGGTCTCCGGCGGTACCGACACGCATCTCATTCTCGTCGATCTGCGGCCGAAGAAGCTCACCGGCAACGTCGCCGAGAAGAGCCTCGGTCGCGCGCGCATCACCTGCAACAAGAACGGCGTGCCGTTCGATCCGGAGAAGCCGACGGTGACGTCGGGCATCCGGCTCGGTGCCGCCGCCGGTACGACCCGCGGCTTCGGCGTCGCCGAGTTCCGCGACGTCGGCCGTATGATCGCCGAAGTGCTCGACGGCCTCGCCGCCAACGGCGACGCCGGCAACGCAACGCTCGAGGCGCGCGTTAAAGAGCAGGCGATCAAGCTGTGCGAGCGATTCCCGATTTACTGATCCAGCGAGACGGACGTTTTTCGCCGGCGATGGCCGCGCGGTGCAATTCAGGGAGGATGTAATGTCAGGTTTCCATGGTCTCTTCATTCCCGGTCCGACGAACCTGCCGTTCCGTGTCCGGCAGGCGATGGACGTGCCGCTCGAGGATCATCGCGCGCCTGACTTCCCGGCCTTCACGCTGCCGCTGTTTCAGGACCTGAAGAAGGTCTTCAAGACCGAAAAGGGCCAGGTCTTCGTGTTCCCGAGCTCGGGCACCGGCGGTTGGGAATCGGCGATTGCCAATACGTTGTCGCCGGGCGACGGTGTGCTGGTCGCGGTCTTCGGCCAGTTCTCCCATCTCTGGGCGGATATGTGCCGGCGGTTCGGCCTGGCGGTCGATGTCATCGACACCGAATGGGGCGAAGGCGCACCGGCCGAGGAGTATCAGCGCCGGCTCGAGGCGGACAAGGCGCACAAGATCAAGGCCGTTCTGGTCTGCCATAATGAGACCGCGACCGGCGTCACCAGCGACGTCGCCGCCATCCGCAAGGCGCTCGACGTGGCCAAGCATCCGGCGCTGCTGTTCGTCGACGGCGTGAGCTCGATCGCCAGCATCGATTTCCGCATGGATGAGTGGGGTGCCGATGTCGTCGTGTCGGGTTCGCAGAAGGGCTTCATGTTGCCGCCCGGTCTCGCCATCGTCGGCGTCAGCCAGAAGGCGCTCGAGGCGCACAAGAAGGCGCAGCTGCCGCGCTGCTTCTTCGACTATTCCGACATGATCAAGACCAACAAGGACGGTTATTTTCCCTATACGCCGGCCACCACCTTGCTGCACGGCTTGCGCGCGTCGCTCGACATGCTGTTCGCCGAGGGCATGGAGAACGTCTTCAAGCGCCATCGTCGGCTGGCCGACGCGGTGCGGCGCGGCGTCGCCGCCTGGGGTCTGACGCTCTGCGCCAAGGACCCGAAATGGTACTCGGACACGGTGTCGGCGGTGTGCGTGCCGAAGAACTTCAACAGCGACGACGTCATCAAGGCGGCGTATCACCGGTATCAAGTGTCGCTCGGCACCGGCCTGTCGAAGGTCGCGGGTCGCGTCTTCCGCATCGGCCATCTCGGCCACGTCAACGAGATCATGGTGTTGCAGGGGCTCGCCGGCGCCGAGATGGCGCTGCGCGACGTTGGCGTCCCGATCGAAGCGGGCTCGGGCGTTGGCGCGGCGGAGGAACATATCCGGGCGACTGCGCCGAAGCTCAAATTAGGCAAAGTCGCCTGAGATCCGAGCCGGAGGGGCGGCAATGCGGATCTGCATCTATGGTGCGGGCGCCATCGGCGGCTATCTCGCCGCCGGCCTGAGCGCGGTCGAGGGCGTCGAGCTGTCGCTCGTTGCGCGCGGCCCGCATCTCGCAAAGATTCAGCAGTCGGGATTGAAGCTGCTGATCAATGGTGAAGAGCGGGTCTGCCACCCGATCGCCACCAACGATCCCGCGACGCTTGGGCCGCAGGATTACGTCATCATCGGCCTCAAGGCGCATCAGGCGTGGGAGACGGCCGAACAGACGCGCGTGCTCTTCGGCAAAGACACTGCCGTGGTGACTTGCCAGAACGGCGTGCCCTGGTGGTACGGCTACGGTCTCCCGGGCTTTGAAGACATGCGGCTACACAGCGTCGATCCCGACAATCGGCAGTGGAACGCCATCGGACCGGAGCGCGCCATCGGGTGCGTCGTCTATCCGGCGACCGACATCGTCAGCCCCGGCGTCGTGCGCCACACCTACGGCGACAAATTCTCGCTCGGCGAGCCGGACGGCAGCAAATCCGAGCGCTGCCGTAAGCTCTCGGAAGTTCTCGAAGCCGGCGGATTCGATGCGCCGGTGCTCGACGATGTCCGCAGCGAGATCTGGCTGAAGCTATGGGGCAATTTGTGTTTCAACCCGATCAGCGCCTTGACCCGTGCGACGCTCGATATCGTCGCCACTCAACCTGATTTACGCGCGCTGTCGGTGAAGATGATGACCGAGGCGCAAGCGATCGCGACCCGGTTCGGCGCGTCGTTCCGCGTCGACATCGAAAAGCGGATCAACGGCGCGGCGCGCGTCGGCGCTCATCGCACCTCGATGCTGCAGGATCTCGAAGGCGGCCGGCCGCTCGAAATCGACGCGCTGCTGACCGCGGTTCAGGAGATGGGCCGCCTGGTCGACGTTAAGACGCCTTATATTGATGTCGTGCTGGGCCTGGTGCAGCAGCTCGGCCGCTCGCTGGCGATTTACCCGGCCTTCCGACCGCCTGCCGCCGAGGTTGCGCACCCCCCCCTAATGGTCGGAACATAGGGGGATGCCGCCCGACACCGCGTCTAAGTCGCCGCCCACCATCGTCTTTCTCGACCGCAATACGATGGGACCGGCTGTCCGTGTGAATCGGCCGCGTTTCGATCACGAATGGGTCGAATACGGCGCCAGCGCGCCGGACCAGGTCGGCGAACGGCTCGCCCGCGCCACGATCGCGGTCACCAACAAAGCGCCGATCCGCGCCAACGACCTTGCCAAGCTGCCGAAGCTGAAGATGATCGCCATCGCGGCCACCGGCCACGACGTCGTCGACGTCGCCGCTTGCCGCGAGCGCGGCATCATCGTCTCCAACGTCCGCGGCTATGCGATAAACACGGTGGCCGAACACGCCTTCGCGCTCATCCTGGCGCTTCGCCGCGGCATCGTCGGCTTCCGGCAGGACGTCATCAATGGCGAGTGGCAGAAGGCGGGCCAGTTCTGCTTCTTCAACCATCCGATCCACGAACTCGCCGGCAGCACGCTCGGCATCATGGGCGAAGGCATCATCGGCCAGTCAGTCGCTCATCTCGGGCAGGCCTTCGGCATGAAGACCCTGTTCGCCGCGCACAAAGGCGTCCAGGGGCTGGGGCCGCTCTACACACCCTTCGAAGAGGTGCTGGCGACAAGCGACGTCATCACCTTGCACTGCCCGCTGATGCCGAACACGCGCAACATGCTCGGCATCGCGGAGTTCCGCAAAATGAAAAAGCGGCCGCTGCTGGTCAACACGGCGCGCGGCGGCTTGGTGGTCGAAGCCGACGTGGTGCAGGCGTTGGACGAAGGTCTGCTGTCGGGCATCGGCTTCGATTGCCTGACGTCGGAGCCGCCGCGGCCGGATCACCCGTTCAACGCGATCCTCGGTCGCCCGAATGTCATCGTGACGCCGCACATCAGCTGGGCCAGCGACGAGGCGATGCAGGTGCTGTGGAATCAGGTCGTGAGTCATATCGAGAATTTCCACGCGGGCCAGCCGTCCAACGTCGTTGCGGTTTGAGCGGCCGATGAAGGAGCGCTAAAGAGCCGAAGACGACGCCGGGAAGGAGCACGCATGCAGCTGCACGAATTCCAAGCCAAGGATCTCCTGCGTCGTTATCGGGTCGATACTCCTCCGGGCCAAATCGCGCTGACCCCCGACGAAGCCGCCGCCGCAGCCCGCCAAATCGGGTTGGATTCCCTCTTCGTCAAGGCGCAGATCCTTGCCGGCAGCCGTGCCGCCGCGGGCGGTGTCCGCGCGGTGTGCTCGCCGTCCGGTGCGCGCGCCGCCGCTGCCGAGTTGCTCGGCCGCAAGCTGGTGACGTCGCAGACCGGACCGGCCGGTCAGGTCGTGAAGCGCGTGCTGATCGAGGCCGGCGTCGCCGCCGCGCAGGAGTTCTACGTGGCGTTGCGCGTCGATCCGGCGGTCGGCGCCATCACCGCGATTGCCGGCGTCCATCGGCCCGACATCGAGCAGCATCTGGCCGCCGGCGCGCCGGATTTTCCGACCGTGGTGCTGGGCATCGCCGGCGAGCGCCACCCGGGCGACATCGCTGATTTTTGCCGCAAGCTCGGCCTGGTTGGCGATACCGCGGACAAGTTCGGGGCGCTGATCGGCCAGCTGCATCGCGCCTTCGTCGAGCTCGACGCGTCGCTGATCGAGATCAACCCGCTCATTCGGACGGCGGCCGACGACCTCGTTGCGGCCGACGCCAAGGTTACGATCGACGACAACGCGATCTTCCGCCACGCCGAAACTGCGCAGCTGCGCAGTGAAGACGATGTCGACCTGATCCAGCTTCAGGCACAGCGCCATCACATCAACTACGTGCAGATGGACGGCAACATCGGCATCGTCGTGAACGGCGCCGGTTTGGGGCTGGCGACGCTCGATTTGGTTCAAGCGGCAGGCGGTGTGCCCGCGAATTTCATGGATATCCGCACCACCGCCAAAAGCCTCGATATCGCGCACGGCGTCGGCATGATTCTCGACAATCCGCGCGCCAAGGTCCTGTTGGTCAACGTCTATGGCGGCGGCATGCAGGCTTGCGATACGGTGGTCGACGGCTTGGCTATCGCGTTCCGCAAGAGCGGGCGCGTCATGCCGATGGTTCTGCGCATCACCGGCAACAACGAGAATTTCGCCCGTATGCGGCTCGCCAACTTCAACCTGCCGAAGACCGAATGCGCCGACATGTGGCAGGCGGCGACGCGCGCGGTGGCGATCGCGCAAGGCAGGGCTTGATGCCGGCCCTGGTCGACAAAGAGACGCGGCTGTTGTGCCAGGGCATGACCGGCTGGGCCGGCACCTATCACACCGACCGCATGATCCAATACGGCACCGCCGTCGTTGCCGGCGTCACGCCCGGCAAAGGCGGCACGACCCATCTCGGCGTGCCGGTCTTCAACGCCGTCGCCGAGGCGAAAAGCGCGACCGGCGCCAACGCCAGCATCGTCTTCGTGCCGCCGGCGAATGCCGGCCGCGCGATGCTCGAAGCGATCGAGGCCGAGATGCCGCTGGTCGTCGCCGTCACCGAGCGCGTGCCGGTGCTCGACATGGTGCGCGTCCGCGAGGCGCTGGTCGGTTCGCACACGCGGCTCATCGGGCCGAACTCGCAGGGCATCTTGGCGCCTGAAATCTGCAAGATCGGCGTCATGGCGACGGATCGCGCCCGCCGCGGCCCGATCGGCGTCGCCTCGCGATCCGCGTCGTTGACCAGCGAGGTCGTCAGCCAGCTCACCGCCGCCGGCCTCGGCCAATCGACGACGGTCGGCATCGGCGGCGATCCCGTCCACGGCATCGGGTTCGCCGAATGTCTCGATCTCTTCTTCAAGGACCCCGATACCGAAGGCGTGGTTCTGGTCGGCGAGATCGGCGGCGCCGAGGAGCAGGAAGCCGCGCGCTACATCCGCGAGGCCGGCCTGAAAAAGCCGGTGGTGGCCTTGATCGTCGGACGCGCGGCGCCGGCGCAGTGCCGCATGGGTCATGCTGGTGCCTTGACCGCGCAGCCGTCCGATGATGCCGACAGCAAGATCAAGGCGTTGCAGGACGCCGGCGTCGTCATCGCGTCGAGCGCGCATCTGGTTGGCACGGCGATGTCCGAGGCCTTCGCGCGGCGCGCCGCGTGACCCGGACGGCACAACGCGGTCTCATCGCCGGACCATGAGTTTCGATGCCGACCAGTTCGCACGCGATCTCGCACGGGACGCCGCCGATGCGATCGTCTACGCCGACAACGACGGCGTCATCCGGTTCTGGAACGTCGGCGCAGCCCGTGTCTTCGGGTTCGACGCCGCCGAGGCGATTGGT
>JBOHLR010000005.1:0-39962 GCA_050729555.1 Allostellaceae bacterium | reverse complement strand
CGGAGCCGGCGATCACCAGATTGATCTCGCCCACCGCCTTGGCGAGCTTGCCGATGGCGCCGCCCTGTAGCGCCGACAGCAGGATGCCGACGTAGAAAAAGATCATGCCGACCTGGAACGGGCCCCAGCCGAAGCCGTCATGCGCCCACAGCGCGAAGGTGGTTTCCATGCCGGCAAAGGCGGCGATCGAAACGAAGACCAGCACGAGCAACGTGCGCAGCATCGGCCGGCCGGCCGCGGCCTTGGCCATGGCGATGCGGCCGACGCGCGCCGTTGGCTTGTGCGTCAGGCTTTCCTCAAGCCGGGTGTAGGCGAACACGAAGGCGGCGGCCGACAGCGCCGCGGCGACGAACGCCGGCCACGCGAGATGCGCGCTTTGCGCGTTGCCGCCGGCGACCGCGCCGCCGATCGCCGGACCGACCGTGAACCCCAGGCCAATGGCGGCACCGATCATGCCCATGCCCTTGGCGCGCTGATCCGGCGGCGTGACGTCGGCGACATAGGCCTGCGCCGCCGAGATATTGCCGGCGCCGGCACCCGCCAGCAGCCTCGCCGCGAACAGCATCCAGAGCTGCGTCGCGAAGCCGAGCCAGAGATAGGAGAGAACCGAGCACACCAGGCTCGCCAGAATCACGGGCTTGCGGCCGAGCCGGTCGCTCAGATGGCCGAGCAGCGGCGAAGCGAAGAACTGCGCCAGCGAATAGCACGCCATCATCGACGTGATCGCGAACGGCGTAGCGTGGAAATCGAGCCCGTAATACGGCAGCAGCGGGATCACCACGCCGAAACCGACCAGATCGATGAAGACGATGAAGAAAAGCGTGCCCACGGGGTCTCTAGATAGCGTGGCGGCACGGTTTCCGCGAGCCTTCCCGAGGCTAGGCCGCCATGCGTTTCTTGGCGATGAGTTGCAGGACTTCGGACACGGCCAGCGGAATGTTGGTGCCCGGCCCATAGATCGCGGCGACGCCGGCTTCCTGGAGGAAGGCGTAGTCCTGCGGCGGAATGACGCCGCCGCAAACGACGAGGATGTTGCCCGCACCCTGGTTTTTGAGCGTCTTGATCAACGCCGGCACCAGCGTCTTGTGGCCGGCCGCCTGCGACGACACACCGATGACATGCACGTCGTTCTCGACCGCCTGGCGCGCGGCTTCGTCGGGCGTCTGGAACAGCGGTCCGATATCGACGTCGAAGCCCAGATCGGCGAAGCCGGTGGCGATCACCTTGGCGCCGCGGTCGTGGCCGTCCTGGCCAAGCTTGACCACCAGCAGCCGCGGCCGCCGGCCTTCGGCGCGGGCGAAGGTTTCGACTTCTTCGCGCACGCGGTGGAAGCCTTCGTCGCCTTCGTAGGCGCCGCCATAGACGCCCGAGACCGACCGGACGGTGGCGCGGTGTCGTGTGAAGATTCGTTCGAGCGCGTCCGAGATTTCGCCGACGCTGGCGCGCGCACGGGTCGCCTCGATGGCGAGCGCCAACAAATTGCCCTGCCCGCTTTTGGCGGCTTCGCTCAGCGCGTCGAGCGCGGCCTTCACCTTCGCGGCGTCGCGCTTTTTCCGCATCGCCTCGAGCCGCGCCACCTGTTGCGCGCGCACTTTGGAATTGTCGATGTCGAGCAGGCGCACTTCGGCGTCGTCGCCCTGGTTGGCGCGGTATTTGTTGACGCCGACGATGATCTCCTCGCCGCGATCGACCCGCGCCTGGCGCCGCGCCGCCGCCTCTTCAATGCGGAGCTTGGGCAGGCCGCTTTCGACCGCCTTGGTCATTCCGCCCATCGCCTCGACCTCGTCGATCAGGGTCCGCGCCGCCGATGTCACCGAGTGCGTCAGGCTTTCGACGTAATAGCTGCCGCCGAGCGGATCGACGACGTGCGGCACGCCGGATTCCTCGGCGATGATGAGCTGCGTGTTGCGGGCGATGCGCGCCGAGAACGGCGTCGGCAGCGCCATCGCCTCGTCGAAGGAATTGGTGTGCAGCGACTGCGTGCCGCCCAGGACCGCCGCCAGCGCCTCGACGGTGGTGCGGATGATGTTGTTGTGCGGATCCTGCTCGGTGAGCGAGACGCCCGAGGTCTGGCAATGCGTGCGCAGCGCCAGGCTCGCCGGATTGGCCGGCTTGAACTTCTCCTGCACCAGCGTCGCCCACAACAGCCGCGCGGCGCGCAACTTGGCGATCTCCATAAAGAAATTCATGCCGATGCAGAAGAAGAACGACAGCCGCGGTGCGAAATCGTCGATCTTCAAACCCTTCGACAGTGCCGCGCGCACATATTCGAGTCCGTCGGCGAGCGTGAAGGCCAGCTCCTGCACGCAGGTCGCGCCGGCCTCCTGCATGTGATAGCCCGAGATCGAGATCGAATTGAATTTGGGCATCTTGCGCGCGGTGTATTCGATGATGTCGGCGACGATGCGCATCGAAGGCGCCGGCGGATAGATGTAGGTGTTGCGCACCATGAACTCTTTGAGGATGTCGTTCTGGATGGTGCCGGCGAGCTTCGACGCCGCCACGCCCTGCTCCTCCGCCGCGACGATGTAGCCGGCCAGCACCGGCAGCACCGCGCCGTTCATCGTCATCGACACCGACATGCGATCGAGCGGAATGCCGTCGAACAAGATCTTCATGTCCTCGACCGAATCGATCGCCACGCCGGCCTTGCCGACGTCGCCGACGACGCGCGGATGGTCGCTGTCGTAGCCGCGGTGGGTGGCGAGGTCGAAAGCCACCGACAGTCCCATCTGGCCGGCGGCGAGGTTCTCGCGATAGAAGCGGTTCGATTCCTCGGCGGTCGAGAAGCCGGCATATTGCCGGATGGTCCACGGCCGGTTGGCGTACATCGTCGCGCGCACGCCGCGCGTGAACGGCGCGAAGCCCGGCAATTCGCCGCGCCGCTCGAGCGCCTCGAGATCGGCGGCGGTGTAGAGCGGCTTGACCGCGATGCCCTCGGGCGTCTGCCAGGTCAGCGCATCGGCGCCCTTGCCGCCGAGTTCCTTGGCGGCAAGAGCGGCCCAATCCGCCGGCGTTTTGCGCGGAAAATCGGCCATGGCGCGATATTAGCCCGGCGGTCCGCCGGGCGCGAGTTCACGCCGGTTGCGGCTCTAGGCGGGGCTTGCCAAGGCGTGCCGCACGACCACCGCCGCGGTGATGACGAGCGTGGCGCCGAGCTGATGCGCCAGCGCCAGCGGCAGCGGCACGACCAGCAGCAGCGTCGAGATGCCGAGCGCGGCCTGGATCGTCACCAGCGCGAACAGGGCGTGCACCGCGCCGCGCGCGAAGCGCGATAGCGCCGCCTTGAACGAGCCGAGGAACAGCGCCAGCGCGCCGAGCCACGTCGCGATCGCCAGGACACGATGGTCGAACTGCACCGCTTCGGGATTTTCGAACAGATTGCGCCACCACGGCACCAGATGGCCCCACGCCGGCGGCACGATGTGACCGTCCATCAGCGGAAAAGTGTTGTCGATATAGCCGGCACGCAAGCCGGCGGTGAAGGCACCGGCAATCAGCGTGACGAACGCGAGCGCCAGCAGCGCGCCGGCGCCGCGGCGCATGCCGGGCGCGGTTTCATTCCGCACCGGCCGCAACAGGTCGAGCGCCACCCACACGATTGCGCCATAGATCACGATCGCCATGGCGAGATGCGCGGCCAGGCGATACTGGCTGACCTCGATACGGCTTTCGAGACCGCTTTCGACCATCCACCAGCCGAGCGCGCCCTGGAACGCGCCGAGCAGGAACAGCAGCATGAGTCGCGGCGCCAAGCTCGGCGGAATTTTCCGCCGCAACAGGAAATAGAGGAACGGCAGCAGGAAGACGACGCCGATCAGCCGACCCCACAGGCGGTGGAACCATTCCCAGAAGTAGATCGTCTTGAATTGCGCCAGCGTCATGCCGGCATGGACCGCGTCGTATTGCGGAATTTGCTTGTAGGCGTCGAACGCCCCTTGCCATTCAGCCGCGCTCAGCGGCGGCAGCACGCCGGATACCGGTTGCCACTGCGTGATCGACAGGCCGGATTCGGTGAGCCGCGTCACGCCGCCGAGCGCCACCATCATGAAGATCATCGCCGCACAGACGAGCAGCCACACGGCGACCGCGCGATTGCGCGGCGTCTCTTCCGCCGCGGCGAGGCTGCGCGCGCGTCCGGCTTCGGTTGCGGTCATGGCGCGACACTCTTCCGGCCGGCGCGGTCTGGCAAGCGACGCGTTGCCGCGCCGCCGGCGCGCTCAGTGCAGACTCAACGAAATCTGGGCATGGGAGAGCCGCGCCGGCACCAGCAGCGGCGCCTGCGCCACTTCGACCGAGTGCAGCCGGCCATCGAGGTTGTGCGCCCAAAAGTCGAGAAAGCGGCGCAGCACCGGAAAACGCGGCGCGATATCGAGCTCCTGCCATAAAAAACTTTGCAGCAGGTGCGGGTGATCCGGCAGCCGATAGAGGATTTCCGCCGTGGTCAGCCGATAGCCGTCGACGCGTTGCAGCCGCCAATGCTCCATCGCGCGCACCTCACCAATACAGACGTCACCGCACCACTTTCCGTTGCCGACAGCGTTCCAGCTTGGCCACTCTCCATCAAGAAAATATTATTTATTTCAATGACTTAGAAGCCTACGTCAAAAAGTGCTGCTAAATCCGAGTCGGCCCGTTGACAGAGCCGGTTGCAGCCCCTATCTCACTGGCACTCAACGGCCACGAGTGCTAACGCCGCCGCGAAAATGGCGGTTGGCAATCGCGCGCCGAAGGCATCAACGAGGAGGGATTTTCCCATGAAGTTCAAGCCGTTGCAGGACCGTGTCCTGATCCGTCGCCTCGAGTCCGAGGAGAAGACGGCGGGCGGCATCATCATTCCGGACACCGCGAAGGAGAAGCCGATGGAGGGCGAAATCGTCGCCGTCGGTCCCGGCACCCGCACCGAGGACGGCAAGCTCCACGCGCTCGACGTCAAACCGGGCGATCGCGTGCTGTTCGGCAAGTGGTCCGGCACCGACGTGAAGATCGACGGCGAAGAGCTCGTCATCGTCAAGGAGTCGGACGTTCTCGGCATCGTCGAAGGCCGCGCCGCAAAGCGCAAAGCCGCCTAAAGACCTTTTCAAGGAGACATTTCAATGGCTGCTAAGGACGTCAAGTTCCACGCCGACGCGCGCGAGCGGATGCTCCGCGGCGTCGACATTCTGGCCAACGCGGTCAAGGTGACCCTCGGCCCCAAGGGCCGCAACGTCGTGCTCGACAAATCGTTCGGCGCGCCGCGCATCACCAAGGACGGCGTGACCGTCGCCAAGGAGATCGAGCTTTCGGACAAGTTCGAGAACATGGGCGCGCAGATGATCCGCGAAGTCGCGAGCAAGACCAGCGACACCGCGGGTGACGGCACCACCACCGCCACCGTGCTGGCTCAGGCCATCGTGCGCGAAGGCGTCAAGGCGGTCGCCGCCGGCCTCAATCCGATGGATCTGAAGCGCGGCATCGACAAGGCCGTCGAGGCCGTCGTCGAGGACATCAAGAAGCGCTCGAAGAAGGTTTCGACCAACGACGAGATCGCCCAGGTCGGCACCATCTCGGCCAACGGCGACAAGGAAGTCGGCGAGATGCTGGCCAAGGCCATGCAGAAGGTCGGCAACGAGGGCGTGATCACGGTCGAAGAGGCGAAGAGCCTCGAGACCGAACTCGACGTCGTCGAAGGCATGCAGTTCGATCGCGGCTACATTTCGCCGTACTTCGTCACCAACGCCGACAAGATGGTGGCCGAGCTCGACGATCCGTACCTGTTGATCTTCGAGAAGAAGCTTTCGGGCCTCCAGCCGATGCTGCCGCTGTTGGAAGCGGTGGTGCAGTCGGGCAAGCCGCTGCTGATCATCGCCGAAGAGGTCGAGGGCGAGGCTTTGGCGACCCTGGTCGTCAACAAGCTGCGCGGCGGCCTCAAGGTCGCGGCGGTGAAGGCGCCGGGCTTCGGCGATCGCCGCAAGGCGATGCTCGAAGACATCGCGATCCTGACCGGCGGTCAGATGATCTCGGAAGATCTGGGCATCAAGCTCGAGAACGTCACGCTCGACATGCTCGGCCGGTCGAAGAAGGTGCGCATCGAGAAGGAAAACACCACCATCATCGACGGCGCCGGCAAGAAGGCCGACATCCAGGCCCGCGTCGGCCAGATCAAGGCCCAGATCGAGGAAACCACCTCCGATTACGACCGTGAAAAGCTGCAAGAGCGGCTGGCCAAGCTGGCCGGCGGCGTTGCGGTGATCCGCGTCGGCGGTGCGACCGAGGTCGAGGTGAAGGAGCGCAAGGATCGCGTTGACGACGCGATGCATGCGACCCGCGCCGCGGTCGAGGAAGGCATCGTCGCCGGCGGCGGCTCGGCCCTGCTCTACGCCGCCAAGGTGCTGAGCAAGGTGCGTGCCGCCAACGACGACGAGCGGCACGGCATCGACATCGTGCGGCGCGCGATCCAGATGCCGGCCCGGCTCATCGCCGAGAACGCCGGCCAGGACGGCGCGGTGGTCGTCGGCAAGCTCAACGACAAGGACGACGCCAACTGGGGCTTCAACGCCCAGAGCGGCGAGTATGTCGACATGGTGAAGGCCGGCGTCGTCGATCCGACCAAGGTCGTGCGCCTGGCGCTCCAGGACGCGGCTTCGGTCGCCGGGCTCCTGGTTACGACTGAAGCAATGGTCGCTGAGAAGCCGGAGAAGAAAGCGGCCGCCGGCGGCCACGACCACGGCGGCGGCATGGGCGGCATGGACGGTATGTACTAAGCCTAAACCGCGAAGCACCGCCGAAGGCCACACGCGGCCTTCGGCGTCGTGCGAAGCAAAGCAAAGGGCCGCGGATCGCTCCGCGGCCCTTTTCGTTTGTGCGGTCGTTCAATCGTCGTCCGACATGTTGTCTTCGACGCTCGGATCGAGCTGAAGCGCATGCGCCTCGTCGGCGTTGGCCCCGTCCGCATCGCCCAGCTGGCCCTTCGCGCGGCTGCGCCAGGCCCAGCTATCTGCGTTGGTGGGATCGAGGCGGATCGCGGCGTCTAAATCCGCCACGGCACGCTTGTAGTCGGCCGCCTTGCAATACAGCACACCGCGTGCGGCGAAGGCATTGCCGAGCGTGCCATCGCGGTTGATTGCGGCCGTGTAATCGGCGATCGCCTTCTGCGTGTCGCCCCGATCGGCGTAGCCATTGCCGCGGTACATGTAGGCCTGCGCCAATTCTTTCGCCGACGGCCTCCCATGACTCCATTGAATGATCGTGGTGCACGCAGGAATACTCTTGTCTGCGTCGTCGCTGGCGCATCCGCGCCACTCTTGGCCGAGGCTATCGGCCCAGGCGTTGCCGACGACGACCAACGTCGCGAGCGCGACGCCGACTAACGTAACTTTCATCCGCATCAAAAACTCCCGGTTCCGGATCGTCCGTCCATGAATTTTGCCCATGCGCCGCGTTCCGCGCAATCTATGGCGTCTTCGCCGCCGTCTTGAGGAATTCCGCCGTCGCCGCGATCGTGTCCTTCAGGCCGATCCGGGCCACGGTAACGCCTTCGGGAAACGCGCCCAACAGCCGCGACGGCATCGCCCGGTCGAGCAACACGAAGACGCCGTGGTCGGTCGAGCGGCGCACCAGCCGGCCGAAAGCCTGCTTGAGGCGCAACCGCGTGATCGAATCGTCGTAAGCCGCGCCGCCGAACAGCGCCTTGCGCGCGCGATGCAGGATATCGGGCCGCGGCCACGGCACGCGGTCGAAGACGATGAGACGCAACGACCGCCCCGGCACGTCGACGCCGTCGCGCACCGCATCGGTGCCGAGCAGCGACGAATCCTCTTCGGCGCGGAAAATATCGACCAGCGTCGCCGTGTCCATGGCGTCGACATGCTGCGCCAGCAGCGCCAGGCCGGCGGCTTCGAGCGGCGCCGCGATGCGCTTGTGCACGGCGCGCAATCGCTGGATGGCGGTGAACAATCCCAAGGCGCCGCCGCCCGACGCCACGATCAGCTCGCGATAGGCGGCGGCGATTTGGTCGACATCGTTGCGGTCGATGTCGTTGACGATGAACACGCGGGTTTGTTCCGCATAGTCGAAGGGCGATTTGACGCGCGCGCGCATCGCCGGCGCCTTCAGGTGCCGCGCGCCGGTGCGGGCTTCGGCGCCGAGCCAATCGGCTTCGGTGTCGCCGCTGCCGTCGGTCAGCGTCGCCGACGTCACCAGCGCGCCGTGCGCCGGTGCGACGACGAATTCGGTGAACGGCCGGGTCGGATCGGTGAAATGCCGGTGCATGCCGACATCGACCGCATGGCCATCGGCGCGCTCGACCGCGAGCCAGTCGACGAACTCGGCGACCGGCTCGCGCTCCAATTCCTCCACCATGCGCCGCCAGCCGCCGAGCTCGAGCATGGCCCGACGTTCGAGACCGCGCACCGCCGCTTCGATCCGCAGCCGCACGGCGGTGTCGAGCTTGGCCGCTTCGTCGGCGAGCTTGGCGCGCAAACGTTGCGCTAGCGCCTTGAGCGGCGTCTCGATGCGCTTCAATTCGGCCGCCAGTTCGCGCGCGGCATCGATTAGACCCGGGATTGGCGGGCGTGGCTCGGTTTCGAGGCTGTAGCCCTGATCGGCGTCGCCGCTTCGCGCCAGCACCTGATCGCGCGCGAGCGCCAGAAACCGCTCGCAGGCGCGCTGCGCGCGCCCTTCGGCGACACGCTTGAGCCAGCCATCGGCCGGCAGCACGTTGCGCGCGCCCTCGATCGCGTCGTCGAGCAGGCGCTGGCCGGTGGCGTCGTTGACCAGCAGATCGTCGAGCCGGCGCTTCAGGCCGCGCGCGCGGCTGCGCCGTCCGTCCTCCGCGCCTAAAATCCAGCGCCGCAGCTCCGCCGCCTCGCGGCCGGTGAGCGCCAGCGAAAATGCGCCGTCGGCGGCGTCGAAAACGTGATGGCCTTCGTCGAAGACATAGCGCCGCGGCAGATTGTCGTCGTCGAGGCCGCCGAGCGCCGCCTGGATCATCACCAGCGCATGATTGGCGACGACGATGCGCGCGCGCCGCGCGCGCCGCACGCTTTTTTCAATGAAACAGCGGTGATAGTGCGAACAGGCGCTGTGCACGCATTCGCCGCGCCGGTCGGTCAGGCCGACGGTACCGGCGCGGCCGACCAGCTCGAGCAACCAGCCCGGCAGATCGCCGCCAACCATGTCGCCGTCGCGCGTCGCCGCCACCCAGCGCGCCACCAGGCCAGCCGCCGCCGCGTCCTGCGGCCGCATCGCCAGCCCGCCCAGACTGTCCTCGAAATTGAGCAGGCAGAGATAATTCTCGCGGCCCTTGCGCACGACGACCCGCCGCGTCTTCACCGCCGGATCGGGATAAAGCCGGTCGAGCTCGGTCGAAATCTGGTGCTGGAGGTTACGGGTAAAAGTCGAGATCCACACCGCGCCGACGTTCTTCTCGGCCCAGACGCTGGCTGGCGCGATGTAACCCAGCGTCTTGCCGACGCCGGTGCCCGCCTCGGCCAGCAATACACGCGGCGCCGCTTCATCGTCGCGCGGCGCGAAGGCATAGGCGCAGGCGCCGGCATAGTCGGCCTGTTGCGGCCGCGGCTCGGCGCGGTCACCGACCAGCTCGGCCAGGCGCAACCGCGCCTCGTCCTCGCCGACGGGAATGTTGCCCGGCGGCGGCTCGGGCGCGTGCTCGGCCCATTCGCCGAGCCGGTTCCAGACGGCAAGACCGACGGGCGATGGTGCGTCGGCGTTGGACGCGGCGGGCAGCGCGGCGAGCACGGCCTCGGCCCACGGCCAGCCGCCTTTGGCCATGGCTTCGGCAATGGCGCGGGCGTCGCCATCGCCGGCCTGCAACGGCATTTCGGCAAGCAACGCGCGCACGCTGTCGCGCAAGGCGGCGGCCGCGCCCGGCAGATCGCCGCCATCGGGCACGGCGAGATCGAGCGCGGCGGCAATGCCGCGCGGCGTCGGCACGCAGAAACGCGCCGGCCGCACGAAGGCGAACAGCTCGAGCACGTCGAAGCAGGGAAACGGCGTCACGCCGAGTCGCCGCGCCGTCGCGCGCGCGTGGCAGACGAACGCCGGCGACGACCGCGCGCGCCGTGCGGCCTCGTTCAGGGGCAGCAGCGTGATCTCGCCTTCCGGCGACAGCCACGCCGCCTGGGTCATTCCGGCAACCAGCGACGCGGCCTTGGGCAAGCGAACGGGACCGGCAACGCCGCCATCGGCACTCATGCGCGGAGCATAAAGCCGCAGCCGCGGAGTCGGTATTCCAATTTGCCGCGCCGGACGATAGCGTGCGCGCCGATGCCCGCCTTGACCGACCTCGCGCTTCCGGTATTGCGCGCGCTGCCGCCCGAGGCGGCGCACCGCGCGAGTCTGTGGGCGCTGAAGGCCCTGCCCAGCCGCACCGTTGCCGCCGACCCGCCGGTGCTGGCGGTCAAGCCTTGGGATCGCGTCTTTCCCAATCCGGTCGGCTTGGCCGCGGGCTACGATAAGAACGCCGAAGCGATCGACCCGTTGTTCGGATTCGGCTTTGGCTTTGTCGAGATCGGCACCGTGACACCGCTACCGCAGCCCGGCAACTCGAAGCCACGGGTGTTTCGCTTGCGCCAGGACGGCGCGGCGATCAACCGGCTTGGCTTCAACAGCCACGGGCTCGAGGCGGTGGCGCCGCGCTTGAAGACGCGCGACCGTTCGCGCGGCATCCTCGGCGTCAACATCGGCCGCAACAAGGATACGCACGATCCGATCGCCGATTACGAGGCCGGTGTCACCGCGCTCGCCCCTTATGCCGATTATCTGACGGTCAATATCTCCTCACCCAACACGCCGGGCTTGCGCGACATGCAGCGCAAGACCGTGCTGCCCGAATTCATCGCGCGCTTGCAGCTGGCGCGCGCCAAGGCGACGCCGCGGCGGCCGCCGCCGCTGCTGCTCAAGATCGCGCCCGATCTCGAGCCCCAGGCGCGCAACGAGATCGCCGAGGTGGCGCTGTTCTCCGGTCTCGACGGCCTGATCATTGCCAACAGCACGGTGGCGCGGCCGGCATCGCTCCAAAGCGCGCAGGCGCACGAAACCGGCGGCCTCACCGGCAAGCCGCTGTTCGCGCCGTCGACCGCGCTCCTGTCGGAAATGTACCGGCTGACTGGCGGCCGCCTGCCGCTGATCGGCGTCGGCGGCATCGCCTCGGGCGCCGACGCCTACACCAAGATCCGCGCCGGCGCCACGGTGGTGCAGCTCTATACCGCGCTGATCTATCAGGGGCCGGGTCTGGCCGCGCGCATCAAGGCCGACCTCGCCCGCCTGTTGCAGCGGGATGGATTCGTGTCGGTCGGCGAGGCGGTGGGCACGGCGTTGCAATGAGCGTGCGCATCCTGCACGGCATCCGCGAGATCGCCGCCGACTACGATGGGTTTCTGCTCGACCTTTGGGGCGTATTGCACGACGGCAGCCAGCCGTTTCCCGAGGTCCTCGACGCGCTCCGGCGCCTCAAGGCGGCCCGCAAGACGCTGGTCATCCTGTCCAACGCGCCGCGCCGCGCCGTCATGGTCGCCGATCGTCTGGTCGAAATCGGCATTCCGAAGGCGCTTTACGACGCCATGCACTCGTCCGGCGAAGAGGCGTGGCTACACCTGAAACACCGCGACGATCCGTTCTTCCGCGCGCTGGGCCGCCGCTGCTATTTCATCGGACCGCAGCGCGACGATCCGCTGCTATTCGGACTGGAATATCAGCGTGTCGCCGACGTGGCGCAGGCGGACTTCTTTCTCGCCGTCGGACCGGAGAATTGGGAGGAGGATCTTTCCGCCTTCACCGCCGTGCTCGATGCCGGACTGGCGCGCAAGCTGCCGATGGTATGCGCCAACGCCGACCTGGTGGTCGTTCACCAAGGCCGGCGCAGCATCTGCGCCGGCGCCATGGCGGAATATTACGAACAACGCGGCGGCAGCGTGCGCTGGCACGGCAAGCCCTATCGCTCGGTCTACGATTTCTGCTTCGCGCGTTTCGCCGAACTCGGCGTAGCCGATCGGCGGCGGATCGTCGCCTTCGGCGACAGCTTCCGCACCGACATCGCCGGTGCCGCCGGCGTCGGCATCGCCAGCGTGCTAACGGCGAGCGGCATCCATGCCGACGAAATCGGCCTGACGCATACGACGCCGCTCGATCCGCAACGGATCGCCGCGCTGGCGGCCACCGCCGGCAGCACGGTGCCGACCGCAGCCATGGGCGAATTCCGCTGGTAAGCCGTCAGTGCGCCGCGTGGTCGGCGCGATGCAGGATGGCGCCATCGACGCCGGTTTCGTAAGCGAGGCCGGCGGCCGTCACCGCCGCGCCGTCGGGAAAGAACGACTTGATCAGGCCCTTGCGCTCGAGCGCGACCCAGACCGCCTGGTTGTGCAGGCCGGTGGCGTCGCGCGTCATCACGACCGCATCGCCGAGATGGAAATGGTCGCCGTGCGGCCGCGGCAGATTGCCGACTAGAAACGCGCCGTTTTCGTCCGCCGGCCGCGCGTGGCCGGGGATGCGCGCCAGCGCCTGCAACAACGCCAGCGTCCGCAGCTGCAACGGATTGAGATTGAGCGGATTCTTTTTTGGCGGCATGGCGGCGATCTTAGCGACGGCGATGGACCACGGAAAGCCCGTCAGCCGCGCCAACCCACGAGGGCATCCACCAGGAAGGTCAGACCGGTGATGACGTAGATCGCGACGATGAGCTGCTGGAAGCGGCGCTCGCTCAATTGGACGCGGACGAAGCGCCCAATCCACATGCCAATCGCGGTCGGAATCAGCATCAGGAAGGCGACGCCGATTTCGGCCGGGGTGGCGACCTGATTGGCGTAAATGCCGAACAGCATGCCGATGCCGGCGACGGTGTACATCAGCGAGATCGTCGGAATGAACTCGTCCTTCGGCAGGCGCATGCTGAAGACATAGAGCATGATCGGCGGACCGTAGAAGGTCGAGATGCCGCCGAGCAAGCCACTGGCGATGCCGATGAGCGGATTGGCCCAGCGTTCGTGTTCGCGCGTCACCCGGATCTGTGGACTGAAATGCAGGAACAGCGGGATCGAGATGATCACAACGCCGATGATGAGCTCGAGGACGTGCTCCGGCAGCACGACCAGCAACCGCGTGCTGATAATGATCGCGACGAACAACGGCACCAGCAACGTCCAGAAGCGCTTGACCAGATGCGGAAACCGGCCGCCTTGAAGGCTCTGCACGAAATTGGAGCCGATGATCGGCACCGTCGTC
Source organism: Allostellaceae bacterium (assembly GCA_050729555.1). Lineage (GTDB taxonomy): Bacteria > Pseudomonadota > Alphaproteobacteria > ATCC43930 > CGMCC-115725 > REEB95. The sequence goes on along the minus strand of JBOHLR010000005.1, from coordinate 26,744 downwards.
ATCGTCACCGCGGTCTTGAGATTGACCAGAACGGTCAGCAGCGGCACGGCGACCAACGGCAGGCCGATGCCGGCCACGCCCTTGACCGTGCTGCCGGCGAGCAGCCCGAGGGCGCAGAGCAATGCGACGGCGGGCGACACGGCTCAGCGCTTGAGCCGGACGACGTAGTCGCGGAACGCCGTCAGAAACTTGGTCAGCTCGTCGCGCACGCCCGCGTCGATCAATTTGAGGTTGGCGTCGAACTTCTTGGCGGCGTCGCCGATATAGACCTGCGGCGTGTTCATGCAGAAGCAATTGAGCGACACGCACATATGGCGGAGATGGTACTGCGCGCGCACGCCACCGACCGGCGACACCGACGCGCTGATCATCGCGGTCGCCTTGCCGACATAGGGCGGATCGGGAATGCGCGAGCCCCAGTCGATGGCGTTCTTGAGCGGCGCCGAGACCGAATAGTTGAATTCCGGCGTCGCGAACAGGATGCCGTCGGCGGCACGGATGGCTTCGCGATAGGCGTGCACCGCCGGCGGATAGCCTTCGACGCGGATGTCGTCGTTGTAGAGCGGCAGCGCGCCGAGCTCGACGATCTCGATCGTTATGCCGGGCGGCGCGAGCTCGACCGCCGCTTTGAGCGCGGCGCGGTTGAACGAGCCTTTGCGCAGGCTACCGGCGATGCCGGCGATTTTGAGTTGCGGCGCGTCGGTCATCGGCCTCCTCCCAAGCGAGCCGATTCCTTAGCGAGGCGGCGGTGCGACGGGCAAGAGATTTCGGCCTGGCGGCGCCTCAATCCAGCCATGCAATGGGCAAGCAACGTCTAGACCACGCCGACAATGCCGAGCACGGCGGCGGCGGCGAAAACCCACAGCGGATTGATCCGCGTCCAATACGCGACGGCCGCCGTCGCCGCCGTCAGCACGAAGGTGACCGTGTTGTGATCGGCGTCGCGCGCCAGCAGGAAGGCCGACGACGCGACGAAGCCGACGGTAACCGGCGCCAAGCCGTTCTGAATCGTCATGCACCACGGCTGGTACTTGAACTTGTCCCAGACGCGGAACACCGCGAAGGTTACGACCCAGCTCGGCCCCATCATCGCCGCCGTCGCCACGATGGCACCGATCACGCCCGCGACCTGCCAGCCGACTAGGGTCACCACCATGACGTTCGGTCCGGGCGCCGCCTGGGCGATGGCGAACAGCGCCGCGAATTGTGTGCCGGTCATCCAGTGCTGGATCTCGACGGCCTGACGCTGCATTTCGGGAATGACCGCGTTGGCGCCGCCGAAGGCCATCAACGACAGGATCAGGAAATTGATCGCCAGCGCGGCCAGCACGTCCGTGTTCTTTATGGGCGCCGCCACCAGCTGATGCCGATGCTCACGGGCGCTGCCGTCAACAGAACCCACGGCAGCGGAAAGCGCAGCAACGCGACGGCGACGAAGACCGCGACGATGGTCGGCGCCGCCTCGAGCGGCCGCCGGCGCAGCAGCGGCGCCGCGATCTTGCCGGCCATCGCGAGAATCATTCCCGCGGCCGCCGCCGAAACCGCCAGCAAGCCACCGCCGACTTCAGGCAGATTGCCGTACCGACTGTAGAGAGCGCCGAGAATGACGACGACGATGCATGGCAGGCCGAGGATGCCGAGAAAGGCGGCGACCGATCCCGGAAAGCCGCGAAAGCGCGCGCCGACCGCGATCGACAGATTGACGATGTTGGGGCCGGGCAGAAACTGACAGAGCGCGAGCGTGTCGAGGAATTCACGCTCGGTCAGCCACCTTCGGTCGTCGACCAGCTTGCGCCGCGCCCACGGCAGCACGCCGCCGAAAGCGACCGCCGAAATCAGCATGAAGTGGAGAAACAGATCCCACAGGCCGGGATTTTGCGCGGCGGTGGATTCGGCGGGCTGAGCCGCGGCGGTCATGCGGCTTCCATCAATCGTGGCTGGCGGCCGCCGGCGGCGGGCGCAGCTGTTCGCGCAGGTCCCGCGCCACCAACGCTTCGTCGAGGCGGCCGTCACGGTCGTAAATGTCGTTGCGGAATTCGACGGTGCCGTCGGCATCGGCAAACGCCGTCTCGTACAGCACGTCGACCGGAACCGGCTTGGGCAACGACACCGTTCGTGTCTTGCCGGTGACGATCGCCGCGTCGATCGCTTCCAACGTCCAGGCGCTGTCGCTGGCGAGGAGACGACGCGCCAGCTCGCGCGGATTGTCGAGCCGGATGCAGCCGTGGCTCAGCGCGCGGCGCGTGCGATCCATCAGATCCTGGCGCGACGTGTCGTGCAGATAGACGTCGAAGCGGTTGGGCATCTCGAACTTAATCCGGCCGAGCGCGTTCTGCGGTCCGGGCCGCTGGATGAGCTGCTTGCCGCCCGGCACGTCGACATAGGTGTAATCGTGCCGTTTCAGGTAATCCGGATCCTTGGCAATTGCCGGCCGGATTTCCTTGGCGATGATCGAGCTCGGCACGACCCACGGCGGGTTGAACGTCACCGCGACCATGCGCGTTTGCAACACCGGCGTCGGATGCTCCAAGGCGCCGACGACGGCGCGCATCGTCAGCGCGGGCTGGCCGTCCTGGTACAGCACGACTTGCGAGCCCGGCACGTTGACCTCGATCCGCGTCGACGGCAGGTCGCGCGGCATCGCACGCAAGCGTTCGAGGTTGAGTCGGATCGTGCGCAGGCGCGCGCCCGGCGCAATGTTCAGAGCGGCAAGCGTTGCTTCCGTCACCACGCCGCCCGCCGGCAAACCGCGTGCACCCTGGAAGCGGCCAAGAGCCGCCGACAGATCGGCATCGAAGTCCGGACTGTCGCCCGGCGGAACGAGGCCTTCGGCCGCAAGCCGCTGCCGCAACGTGACCACGTCGGGACCGCTGGCGCCGGGCTTCAACGGCAGTGCGAGCGCGATCGGCTTCCACGCCGCGTGCTGGGCATAGTAGCGGTAGCGCAGATAGGCCCGACGCAACCGCGCGTAGCCGGCATCCTGCGGCGCCAGCGCGGCGAGCGTCGGCGCAATGCCGTGCGCCAAAGCCCGCTTCAGCACGGCGCCGGAATCGACGGACGGTTGCGTCATCGCCCAGTCACGATCGACGTCGTTCATCGCGACCAGGCCGCGACCCAGCGCTTGCGCGTAACGGACGAACGCGTCGGTGAGCAGCAGTTCGGCCGCCGTCGGATCGGCGCGCGGCACGGCGAAGGCACGGGGATCGAGGCCGTGCGACGGCGCCTCGGCCAATGCGGCCATCAACGCCGCGCGTCGTTCATCGTTCCAGATCGGCCGATCGCCGCGCGCGGCATAGATTCGCTGCAAAGTCGCGGTTTGGACCGGCCGACCCGCCAGCGTGATGGTGCTGCTCTTTTGCAGCAAGGCGGCGATCGCCGCTGGATCGGCATCGGCGTGCGCCGCGCCGGCCCATAGGAGCGATCCGGCGATGAGCAAGGCGGGGAATCGAATCGGCAGAAACCGCATCGGCGGCAGGGACCTTTCGGCGGCCATCTTCCGCGAACCGCCGCGTTCCGACAACTGCATGAAGCCCGAGCGATTCTAGGGATGGACCGCGGCGTGGGCGCGTTTGGCCTCGTAGGCTTCGAGATTGGTCAGCGCGGCGCGCAAGATCGGCGTATCGACTCGCCGCGCGGCGCCGCGGCGAACCATGTCGCCGATGACGTGATCGCCCTCGGTCGGGCCGCCTTTGAGCATGTCGCGCATCATCGAGGCCGAGAAGCCGGAGCCACGCTGGGTCAGGGTGCCGCGCGCGCCGTCGTAGGCGGCCGGCGTCGGCGCAAAGCCTTCCGCCTTGGCGACGGCGGCGCATTCGGCGAGCGTCGCGAGCACGAACGCTTCGCCCGACGGCGCGGCCATGATCTCGCCGATGGTTGCGCGCGTGAGCGTAGTCGTCGCCGCCAGCGCCACCAGCAGCACGAACTTGTCCCACATCGCCTGACGGATCGTGCGGCTCGCCTCGAAATCGAGCTTGGTGGGCGCGAGGATGTCGGCGAAAGCCTGCACGCGGGCGCTCGCTTGTCCGTCGATCTCGCCGAAAACCAGCGATTGCATGCGGCCCATGTGGTGCACGACGCCATCGGCGTCGAGCGTCGCGCCGATATAGCAGGCGCCGCCGAGCACGCGTTGGGCACCGAAGCGCGCGCTCAGCCGATCGAGATGCGCCATGCCGTTGAGCAGCGGCACGATGGCGGTATCCGCACCCACCGCCGGCGCGATCGACTCGATCGCGCTGTCGAGATCGTAGGATTTGGCGGACAGCAGCACGATGTCGAAGGGTACCGTCTTCTCGCCGGCGCCAACGGTTTTGACCGCGAGCTGCAGGTCGCCGACGGCGCTTTTGACCTGCAGCCCGTCGCGTTCAAGCGTAGCGCGGCGCTTGGCGCGCACCAGAAACGTGACGTCGGCGCCGCCCTCAGCCATACGGCCGCCGAAATAACCGCCGACGGCCCCTGCCCCCAGAACCAGAATTCGCATGTTTTGCCCTTGGCTTGCGACGCGCATGCTAGCGTCCGGGTGCCGGATTGCGAAGGGAGCGAGGTATGCAATTCGTTTCGGCCAAGGGCGCGCAATTGCCGGCACTCGGCGTCGGCACCTGGGCGCTTTCGGGCCGCACTTGCTACGACGCGGTCCGCGCGGCGCTCGCCATCGGCTATCGCCACATCGACACCGCCCAGCTTTATGGCAACGAGAGCGAAGTCGGCGCCGCCATCCGCGATTCGGGCGTGCCGCGCGGCGATATTTTCGTCACCACCAAGATACCGATGGGCGAGCTGCGCGCGGCGCAGATCCGCCGCAACGTCGAACAAAGCCTGAAGCGCTTGGGCAGCGATTATGTCGACCTGCTCTTGATCCATTGGCCGAGCGAGCGCGAGCCTTTGGCCGAGACGCTCGGCGCCTTCGCCGAAGCGCGCGCCAAGGGCCAGACGCGCTTCATCGGCGTCAGCAATTTCACGGTGGCGCTATTGCGCGAAGCCATCGAAATCCATAGCGCCAACATCGTCTGCAACCAGGTCGAATATCACGCCTACCTGTCGCAACGGCCGGTGCTCGCGGCACTGGCCAAGTACGCACTGTTCCTGACCGCCTACTCGCCGTTGGGCCGCGGCCACGTTGCCGCCGACCGCGACTTGCTGCGGATCGGCCAAGCGTACGGCAAAACGCCGAGCCAAGTAGCGCTGCGCTGGCTGCTCGACCAGCCCAACGTCGCGGCGATTCCGAAATCGTCGCGCCACGAGCATCTGGCGGCGAACTTCGCGATCTTCGATTTCAGCTTGTCGGCGGCCGACCGCGCGCTCATCGACGCCAAGCGCGGCGCCACGCGGCTGGTCGATCCGGCGGGTTGGGCGCCGGTATGGGATCCCGCCTAAAAGGCCGGATTCCCCCTGAATTTCAGCGGTTTACATCGCATCCGCAGTATGCACACTGTGCGGCAGCCCGCCGCCGGGCCCAGGAACCACGCAATGGGCTGTTGCGATTCCGACCAGACCGCCTGGAATGGCAAGGATTTTCACCGCCGTAGCGTGCTCAAGGGCGCGGCCGCGTTCGCCGGCGCCCTGGCCGCCGTGCCCGCCCGCGCGGCGGGGAAACGCGTCCGCCTAGCCTTCTGCAGCCAGCTCCTTTGCATCATCCCGTATGAAGTCGCGCGCGCCCACGGCTACTACGACAAGGAAGGCCTCGGCGTCGAACTCGTCTATGCGCGTGGCGGCGGCGCGGCGATGCAGGCGCTGGTCGGCGGCGCCGTCGATTACGGCGCGACGGCGCTCGACGTGGCGCTGGAGGCGTACAACAAGGGCGCGCAGATCCGCCGTTTCCTGTCGACGGGAAAACTGCCGCTATTCGCGCTCGCGGTTTCACCCAAGGCGGCGGCAACCATAACCACCATCAAATCGCTCGAAGGCCATACCGTCGGCGTATCGGGCCTCGGCAATGCCGACCATGCGCTGTGTCTCTTTCTGCTGCATCAGGCCGGCGCCGATGCATCGCGCGTCCAGTTCGCCGCGATGGGTCCGAACCTGCTCGAAGCGCTGCGCCTCGGCCAGGTCGACGCCGGCATGGTGCAGGAACCGGCGCTGACGCTGATCGAGAAGGCCGGCGGCCGCGTGTTGGTCAACGCGATGCAGACCGCAGATGCGCGCAAATATCTCGGCGGCAATTACGAGTTCATGGGCGTCGCAGCGCGCGCCGCCGAGATCCCAGCACGTACGGATGAAATGAAAGCGCTGGCGCGCGCGCTGTCCGGCGCGCTCCAGGCGGTGCAGACCCTGTCGCCGGACGACCTGGTCAAATCGCTGCCGCCGGAGATGACCACCGGCGCCGACACCGGTGCGATGCGCGACATCTTCGCCAAGTACCGCGCCTCGCTTTATCCGACGACGGTCAAGATCGACCGCGCCGCGGCCGACCGCGTCGCCCAATCGCTCGAGATCGCCGGGCTACTGCCGCACGGCGCGAATACCTCGGGACTTTACGACACCGCCGTCGCCGGCTGAGCCATCCAACATGCTGCGTGTCGACTCGCTCGCGCTGGCCTATGGCGCAACGCCTGTTCTCGAGAGCGTCAGCCTCGAAGTGCCGAGCGGGAAATTCGTCAGCCTCGTCGGACCGTCGGGCTCGGGCAAAAGCAGCCTGCTGCGCGCCGTGATCGGTTTGCAGCAGCCGCTGGCCGGCACCATCGAAACCGACATCGGCGCCGGCGACGTCGGCATGCTGTTCCAGGACGACGCGCTGCTGCCCTGGCGCACCGCCGAGCAGAACGTTGCGCTCGGTCTCAAGCTCAAGGGCATTGCCGCGGGCACCGCAGTCGCCAGCGCGCGGCAATGGATCACGCGGCTCGGGCTTTACGGCCTGAGCGAGCGCTTTCCGCGCGAGCTGTCGGGTGGCCAGCGCAAGCGCGTCGCCTTGGCGCAGGTGCTGGCGCGCGAACCGCGGCTCATCCTGATGGACGAGCCATTCGCCTCGCTCGACGCCATCGTGCGCGCGCGGGTGACGCAGGATCTCGTCCGCCTGGTCGAGCAACGCGGCATCTCGGTGCTACTGGTGACGCACGATCTGGAAGAGGCGCTGGCGCTGTCCGATACGGTTTGCCTGTTGTCGCACGGGCCGCGGGCGCGGATTTCCGGCCGATACGAGGTGAACCTGCCGCGGCCGCGCGACGTCATCAAGGCGCGCACCCACCCCGATTTCGCGCCGCTGCTGCAACGCTTGTGGAACGACCTCTCGCGCGAGGTCGGCAGCCGCGCAGCATGAACCCGAACACCGCCTGGCTGCGCAAGACCGTCGCGCTCGTCGTCCTCATCGGCGTGTGGGAAGCCTGCGCCGATTTCGGCTATTTCAACCCGCTCTATATGCCATCACCGTCCAAGGTCGCCGTGGCGCTGTTCCAGCTCTTCGCGCAAGGCACGATCTGGCCGCATCTGATCGCGACGTTCGGCGCCGCGCTCGGCGGCCTCGTCGTCGGCCTGATCGTCGGCACGGTGTTGGGCGCGGCCGCCGCCTTGACGCCGATCGTCGGCGAATTGCTCGCGCCGGTGATGATTTCGCTCAACGCCGTGCCGCGCGTCGTGCTGGCGCCGCTGTTCGTGATCTGGTTCGGCATCGGCATCGGCTCCAAAATCGCGCTGGCGTTCATCCTGGTGGCGGTGCTGATCTTCTTCACCGTCTTCACCGGCATCCGCGAGGTCGACCGCCGTCTGGTCGAACGGGTCGTTACGCTCGGCGGCGGTCGCGGCGCGCTGTTGCGCGAAGTCTATGGCCCGTCGGTGATCGCCTGGATTCTCGGCAATCTCAAGGTCGCGGTCGGCTTCGCCTTCACCGGCGCGGTGGTCGGCGAATTCGTCGCCGCGACCAAGGGCTTGGGGTACCTGCTGTCGTTCGCGCAGAGCAGCTACAACGCCGCGCTGATGCTGGCGCTGGTGGTGCTGATCATGGCGTTCGTGCTGTTGCTCTTCGGTCTGACCGGCGTGCTCGAGCGACGCCTTCTGCGCTGGCGGGGTTAGGCGTTTTTTTCGGCTTCGAGCTTTTCGACCAGCGCCGGCAGCACACGCAGGTCATAGCCTTTGCGCGCCGCGTCGGCGACCAGCGGCAGCGAGCTTTCGCCATCCAACAACGCGCGCGACAGGCCCCACAGCAAAAAGCAGCGCGTGCCGCTGCGGCAATGGGCAAAGGCCGGGCCGTCGCGCAGCATCGCTTTCTGAAACTGCACCACGTCGTTGCGCGTGATGCTGCCCGTCACCACGGGAATGAAATGGTACGTGAGGCCGTGCTTCCTGGCCTCGGCCGCAATCGTCTCGTGGTCGGGCTGGTCGGGTTCCTCGCCGTCGGGCCGGTTGTTGATGATCGACACGAAGCCCTGCTTGGCGATCTCCGCGACGTCGGCGAGGCTGATCTGGCCCGCAACGGTGAGCTGACCGTTGATCTTGGTGGCAGCCGGCATGCAACCTCCCTGCGGCGTAACGCCGTCAATTTGACCGAGGTTAACATGCCAGCAACCTAGCGCGCGAGCGGCGGCGCCCGAACGCCTGGCGCCTTGAACGCCTGGCCCCCTTCGGCTTTAATCCGCCCCGTGCGTTCGCGCCTTCGGTCGCGGGTGTAGCTCAATGGTAGAGCAGAAGCTTCCCAAGCTTACGACGAGGGTTCGATTCCCTTCACCCGCTCCAAACTTCCGCCGGACCCGAATTCAGCGCTGAGCCGCTACTAGCTGCTTCTGCCGGTCGCGGTCACGCACTTTCTCGACGGCCGCCAGCGCGTTCGGATCAAGACCGGCGCCAGCATCCTGCTCGAGATGCGCGACGATCGCCTTGCGCATGCGCGGATCCCAATATTTGAACAAATGATCGGCGATGGCGGTGACCGCCTTGTCCGCCGGCTGACGGGCGAAGAATTTGCCGATCTGGTTGGCCATGTAGACCAGGTTGCTGTCATGCGACATGTTCGGTCGTTTCCTGGGTGATGCGGTCGCCGTTGGTGAAAATTTCGAAGCCGTCGTCGCGCACCACCGCCACCAGGGTGATCCGGGCACGTTCGGCGAAGCGCACGGCGAGCGCCGTCGGCGCCGAGACCGCCGCGACAACGGGCGCGCCGAGCATCGTCGCCTTCTGAATCAGTTCGACCGAGACGCGGCTGGTCAGCAGCACGGCGCCGCTGCCGGCGCGGACGCCATCGCGCGCAAGCGCACCAGCGAGCTTGTCGAGCGCGTTGTGCCGGCCGACATCTTCGCGTAGCGCGACGATGACCCGGCCCGGCTCCCAATAGGCGGCGGCGTGGACCGCGCGGGTCTGGCGATTGAGGCTCTGGCCGGCCGGCAGCGCGGTGATCGCCGCGGCGAGGGCTTCGGCCGAAACCCGGAAATCGGACACCACTTCGCGCGGTGGCCGCATCGCCTCGACAAGGCTGTCGATGCCGCACAGGCCGCAGCCGGTCGGACCGGCGAGATAGCGGCGGCGCGCGGTGAAGGAATCGGCGCGTTCGTCGGCAAGCCACATGCGCACGTCGATGCCATCGTCGCTCGACACGATCTCGATGTCGTGGATTTCGCCGGCGCGCGCGATGATGCCTTCGGACAGGCTGAAGCCAACGCCGAAATCCTCGAGATCGGCCGGCGTCGCCATCATCACCGCGTGCGTGACGCGGTTGTAGGTCAGGGCGATGGCGGTTTCCTCGGGAATCACGCGCTCGCCCGGCGCGGCATCGCCGCCGCGCCAAGCAATCCGTCGCACCCGTTTGACCGGGCTGAAGCCGTCGACGCTCATTCGGCGGCGGTGGCCGGCACCTTGACGGCGATGCGGCGGCTCTTTTCCGCCATGTCGCGGTAGCTTTCCTGCCACTGCGTCGGGCCGTTCGACGGCGAGATCTGGACCGCCGTCACCTTGTATTCGGGACAGTTCGTCGCCCAGTCGGAGTAGTCGGTGGTCACGACGTTGGCCTGCGTGTTGGGATGGTGGAAAGTCGTGTAGACCACGCCCGGCGCCACGCGTTCGGTGATGCGGGCGCGCACCGTCGTCTCGCCCGAACGACTGGCAAGCCGCACCCAATCGCCGTCGCACACGCCGCGCTCTTCGGCATCGTGGGGATGCATCTCGAGCCGGTCTTCCTCGTGCCAGACGACGTTATCGGTGCGCCGCGTCTGCGCGCCGACATTGTACTGGCTGAGGATGCGGCCGGTGGTCAGCAGCAGTGGGAAGCGCGGCCCGACTTTTTCGTCCGTCGGCACATACTCGGTGACGAAGAAATTGCCCCTGCCGCGCACGAAGGTGCCGATGTGCATGATCGGCGTACCTTCCGGCGCCTTGTCGTTGCACGGCCATTGGATCGAACCGAGCTCATCGAGCCGCTTGAACGACACGCCCGAGAAGGTCGGCGTCAGCCGCGCGATCTCGTCCATGATCTCGGACGGATGCGCATAGCTCATGTCGAAGCCCATCGCCTTGGCGATGGCGATGGTGATTTCCCAATCTTCGAAGCCGTTCTTCGGCTGCATCACCTTGCGCACCATGCCGATGCGACGCTCGGCGTTGGTGAAGGTGCCGTTCTTCTCGAGGAAGGTCGAGCCGGGCAGGAAGACGTGCGCGAAGTTCGCGGTCTCGTTGAGGAACAGGTCCTGCACCACGATGCATTCCATCGCCGTCAGACCGGCGGTGACGTGCTTGGTGTCGGGATCGGACTGAACGATATCCTCGCCCTGAACATAAAGGCCCTTGAACGTGCCGTTGACCGCGGCGTCGAACATGTTGGGAATGCGCAGGCCGGGTTCGGCCTCGAGCGGCACGCCCCACGCCGCCTCGAACAGCGCGCGCGTCGCGTCGTCCGAGATGTGGCGATAGCCGGCGAGCTCGTGCGGGAACGAGCCCATGTCGCACGAGCCTTGGACGTTGTTCTGGCCGCGCAATGGATTCACGCCGACGCCGCGCCGGCCGATGTTGCCGGTCGCCATGGCGAGATTAGCCATGCCCATAACCGCCGTCGTGCCCTGGCTGTGCTCGGTGACGCCAAGGCCGTAGTAGATCGCGGCGTTGCCGCCGGTGGCATAGAGGCGAGCGGTGGCCCGGATGTCCTCGGCATCGAGGCCAGCGAGCGGCGCGACGGTTTCGGGGCTGTTTTCCGGCAGCGCGATGAAGCTCGCCCATTCGGCGAACGCCGCCTTGTCGCAACGCTCCTCGACGAAGGCGCGGTTCACCAGGCCCTCGGTGACGACGACATGCGCCAGCGCGTTGAGCGCCGCCACGTTGGTGCCAGGCCGGATCGGCAGATGATAGTTCGCGGCGATGTGCGCCGAACGCACCAGATCGGTGCGCCGCGGATCGATGACGATCAGCTTGGCGCCGGCGCGCAGGCGCTTCTTCATTTGCGAGCCGAACACCGGATGCGCGTCCGTCGGATTGGCGCCGATGACCATGATGACATCGGCCTCTTCGACCGAGTCGAAATCCTGGGTTCCCGCCGAGGTGCCGAAAGTCTTGCTCAAACCGTAGCCGGTCGGCGAATGGCAGACGCGTGCGCAGGTATCGACGTTGTTGTTGCCGAACACGGCGCGCACCAGCTTCTGCACCAGATAGGTTTCCTCGTTGGTGCAGCGTGACGAGGTGATGCCGCCGATCGAGCCGCGGCCGTATTTCGCCTGAATGCGCTTGAACTCGGACGCGACGCGGCCGAGCGCCTCTTCCCACGACACTTCGCGCCACGGATCGGTGATTTTCTCGCGCACCATCGGCTTCAAGATGCGGTCGCGGTGCGTCGCGTAGCCCCACGCGAAACGACCTTTGACGCAGGAATGCCCGTGATTGGCCTTACCGTCCTTGTACGGCACCATGCGGACGACTTCGCCGCCGCGCATTTCGGCCTTGAAGCTGCAACCGACGCCGCAATAGGCGCAGGTCGTTACCACTGAATGCTCGGGCTGGCCGACTTCGACGACCGATTTCTCCATCAGCGTCGCCGTCGGACAGGCCTGGACGCAAGCGCCACACGAGACGCATTCGGATTCGAGGAACGATTCGGCCATGCCGGCTTCAATGGTCGATTGGAAGCCGCGACCGTCGACGGTCAGCGCGAAGGTGCCCTGCACCTCTTCGCAGGCGCGGACGCAGCGCGAACAGACGATGCACTTCGCCGGATCGAAGGTGAAATAGGGATTGGATTCGTCTTTCGCAGCCTTGAGATGGTTCTCGCCCTCATAGCCGTAGCGCACTTCGCGCAGACCGACGGCGCCGGCCATATCCTGGAGCTCGCAATTGCCGTTTGCCGAGCAGGTCAGGCAATCGAGCGGATGGTCGGAGATATAGAGCTCCATGACGTTGCGGCGGAGGTCTTTGAGCCGCGGGCTTTGCGTCGTCACCGTCATGCCTTCCGCAACCGGCGTGGTGCAGGAGGCGGGCGTGCCGGCGCGGCCCGCAATCTCGACCAGGCAAAGGCGGCACGAGCCGAAGGCCGCAACCGAATCCGTGGCACACAGCCGCGGCACTTCCGTGCCGACGGTCATCGCCGCACGCATGATCGAGGTGCCTTCCGGCACCGTGACCGTGAAGCCGTCGATCGTCAGCGTGACCTGCTTCTCGCTCTTCACGGCCGGCGTGCCGTAATCGGTTTCCTTGATCAGGGACATGACGTTCTCCTATTCAGCGGCGGCGAGGCCCGGCTGCGCGCCGAAATCTTCCGGAAAATGGGTGACGACGCTCATCACCGGATAAGGCGCGAAGCCACCAAGGGCGCACAGCGAGCCCAGCTTCATGGTGGTGCAAAGATCCTTGAGCAGCGCGAGATTGGCGGCGCGGTTCTCGTTGCGCACGATGCGGTCGATCACCTCGACGCCCCGCGTCGAGCCGATACGGCAGGGCGTGCATTTGCCGCAGGATTCGATGGCGCAGAACTCCATGGCGAAGCGCGCCTGCTGCGCCATGTCGACGGTGTCGTCGAACACCACAACGCCGCCGTGGCCGATGAGGCCGTCGCGCGCGGCGAAGGCTTCGTAATCGAACGGCGTGTCGAACAACGCGCGGGGGAAATAGGCGCCCAGCGGGCCGCCTACCTGGACCGCGCGTACCGGCCGGCCCGAGGCCGTGCCGCCGCCAATCTCGTCGACCAGCGCCCCCAAGGTCACGCCGAAGCCGGCTTCGAACAGCCCGCCGTGTTTGATGTTACCGGCGAGCTGCACCGGGATGGTGCCGCGCGAACGGCCCATGCCGACATCGGCATAGGCTTTGGCGCCTTCCGCCAGAATGAACGGCACCGACGCCAGCGAAATAACGTTGTTGACCACGGTCGGCTGGCCGAACAGGCCATGATGCGCCGGCAGCGGCGGCTTGGCCCGCACCATGCCGCGCTTGCCTTCGAGACTGTCGAGCAGCGCGGTTTCCTCGCCGCAAACATAGGCGCCGGCGCCGACGCGGATCTCGATGTCGAATTCGTAAGCCGAGCCCGCCAGCTTCGGACCGAGAGTGCGTTCGGCCCGGGCAACCGCGAGCGCGCGACCGAAGGTTTCGATCGCGTGCGGATATTCCGACCGGATGTAGACGTAACCCTTGGTCGCGCCGACGGCGATGCCGGCGATGGTCATGCCTTCGATCAGGACGAACGGATCGCCTTCCATGATCATGCGGTCGGCGAAAGTACCGGAATCGCCCTCGTCCGCGTTGCAGACGATATATTTCTGCGGCGCCGCGGCCTGTGCGGTGGTGCGCCACTTGATGCCGGTCGGGAAGCCGGCGCCGCCGCGGCCGCGCAGGCCTGAACGCGTGACTTCCTCGACGATCGCCGCCGGCGTCATGCCGACCGCCCGCTCGAGGCCTTTATAACCGCCGTGCGCGCGGTAATCCGCCAGCGACAGCCGATCGACGATGCCGCAGCGCGCGAAGGTGAAGCGCTGCTGCCGCTTGAGGAACGGCAACGCGTCGGGCTTGCCCAGCCGCAACGCATGCGGCTTGCCGTCGAGCCAGCCGGCGTCGAACAAGGCCTCGACGTCGCTCGCACCGACCGGGCCATAGGCGATGCGTTCGCCGCCGACGGCGACTTCGATCATCGGCTCGAGCCAGAACAGGCCGCGCGAGCCGGTGCGGACGATTTCGGCGTCGATCTGGCGGCGGCGCAGTGCCGCGACGATAGCCCGTTCGACGTCGTCGGCGCCAACCGCAAGCGCTGCGGCGTCGCGCGGAATGAAAATGCGCGAACGCGTCATGACTGCCGCGCCCCGTCGATGAGAGTGTCGAGACGCTTGGCGTCGAGCCGGCCGTGGACCTGGTTGTCCAGCATCGCCGCCGGCGCGCAGGCGCACAGGCCGAGACAGAATACCGGCTCGAGCGTCACCCGTTTGTCGGTGGTGGTTCCATGCCAATCGACGCGCAGCTTCTCGCGCGCGTGCGCCGCGAGCGCCTCGGCGCCTATCGACTGGCAGGCTTCGGCCCGACACAGCTTCAGCACATGGTCGCCCGCCGGCGCCGAACGGAAATCGTGATAGAAGGTGACGATGCCGTGCACTTCGGCGCGCGACAGGTTGAGCGTCAACGCCACCATTTTCACGGCATCGGCGTGGACGTAACCGAAGGTCTCCTGAAGAGCGTGCAGGATCGGCAGCGCCGCGCCCGCTTGCTGGGCGTGCTGCTCGATAATTTCAGCGCCGCGTTTCTCGCTCCACGTTTCGTATCGCGCCATAACATATCCGCGCTGTTTGATTCAGGAGGATATGACGCTCACACAGTGCCCGCTTCAATAAAGCGGACTCGTGTTGCAATAGAACATGTCTATCGATAGGCCGCACCTATCGCGCGATCCGATACGCCTATGCGACGTCGGAATTCGCCACTTCGACGTCGAGGACTTTCGCGACTTTCAGCCCTTCAGCGACGAGCGCCGCCGTCGCCGGCGTCATGGTCTCGCGCTTCTGCACCACGAGACCGACGGTATGAAACGCCGCCGGCTCGACGATCGGAATTGCCTGTACGGTGCCGGTCAGTCCGAGTGTTTCGGCGAGGATCGCCGGCATGACGCTGGCCCAGCGGCCGGTGCGAACGTGCGATACGAGCACCGTCATCGAATTCGATTCCAGCGTCGGCACTTGATCCTCGCCGCTGCCGGAATCGTGCAGCAGGCGATTGATGATGCGGCGGTTCTGATTGTCGGGCGTCAGCAGGCACAATGGAATGTGTCCGACTTCCGCCCACGTGACGCTGCGGCGGCTGCCGAGCGGACTATCGGCCGAGATCAGCAATTGATAGCGCTCGCGATAGAGCGGGATCGCGCGCACGTTGCCGGTCGGCTCGTTGTCGAGGTAGGTGATGCCGGCGTCGACCTGCAGATTATCGAGCCAAGTGAGCGCTTCGATCGACGTGCTGGAACGGATGGTGAAGCGCACGTCGGGGTGGCGTTCGCGAAATGGCGTGGTCAAGGCCGAGACCATCGGCAAGGCCGTCGGAATCACCGCAATACGCAGATGCCCGACCAGCCGCCCTTGCTTGAGCGCGTTCACTTCCTGGCGCATCGCGCGCACGTCGCCGACGATGCGCTTGGCCCAGCCGAGAACGCGATCGCCTTCCGGCGTCAGGCCGACGAACCGCGAACCGCGATTGACCAGCAGGATGCCGAATTGATCCTCGAGCTGCTTCACGCCCGCCGACAATGTCGGCTGCGTCACCCCGCAAACTTCGGCGGCACGGCCGAAATGGCGCTCGCGCGCGAGCGCGAGGAGAAATTCGAGCTTATCGATCACGTCGGTGACGCGGTGGCCGTTGCTGGTACGCCATTATCGGGAAAAGAGTGCGCGGAATCCATGCGCACGCTTGAGTCTTAGGCAATATTCGCGGCCGTCAGTCGAAGACTGAACGGCGCCAATCGCGAAAATCCTGCAACACTATTCATAATAGAGCGGGTCTATCGGGTAACGGCAGCGCTTATCGACTTAACGAGCACCCTGCCGCTGTACCGATTGACTCAAGAGCGTGTGCCGGCCTCGCGCGCCAGTAACGCGCGTTTGCGCTCGATGCCCCAGCGATAGCCGCCGAGTCCGCCGTCGCGGCGCACGACGCGATGGCATGGGATCGCAACCGCCGCCGGATTCGCGGCGCAGGCTTGTGCCACGGCCCGCACGGCGCGCGGCTTGCCGATTCGCTTCGCGACCTCGCTGTAGGTTGCCGTCGTACCGGGCGGGATGGCGCGCAACGCCTGCCAGACGCGTTGCTGGAATGCCGTGCCGCGCAGATCGAACGGCAGCTCGGCGACCGTACCGGGTCGCTCGACCAGACCGATAACCTGCGCCACCAGGCGCTCGAATTCCTTGTCGCCGCCGATGAGCTGCGCCTTCGGAAAACGATCCTGGAGATCGCGGACCAGCCGCTCCGCATCGTTGCCCAACATGATCGCGCAGACACCCTTCGCCGTTGCCGCGACCAGGATCGCACCGAGCGAACACTGGCCGACGGCAAAGCGGATCGCAGCGCCGGCGCCGCCGGCGCGGAACGCCCGCGGCCGCATGCCGAGCAACGCGTCGGCGGCTGCATAGAAGCGACCGCTCGAATTGAACCCGGCGTCGTAGAAAGCTTCGGTCACGCTGCCGGCGCGCGGCAATTCGGCGTGAAGCCGTTTGGCGCGACAGGCTGCGGCATAGGCGCGCGGCGTCACGCCGGTGACCGACTTGAAGAGGCGATGGAAATGGAACCGGCTCATGCCGGCGTCGCGTGCCAGCGCCGCAAGCGCGGGCGCATCGTCCGCCGCTTCGATCGCCCGGCAGGCCGCGGCGACGATCGCCGTGCGGCGCGCCGCCGGTGGCGACGCATCGGGCCGACAGCGTTTGCACGGGCGAAAGCCAGCGGCTTCCGCGGCCGCACTTGTGCCGTAGAAGGCGACGTTGTCGCGGCGCGGCTGCCGCGCAGCGCAGCCAGGGCGGCAATAAACACCGGTAGTCCGCACCGAATAATAAAACTGACCGTCGGCGCGCGCGTCGCGGTGCACCACCGCCGCCCACCGCTCGGCCTCGGTCGCATAGGCTTTCGCGCCGGTCGATATGTTGCGTGCTGCCGGGACCATGATCCGCTCCATCGATTGCGCGCACGGTCCAATCCGCGGCGCAACCACTGTTTGGCGTATCCAGCAGCGGCTTACACTCCGGCGCTTGCGGTCGAATTCGCCGGCCTAGGCCTTGAGACGCCGGGTCCAGGCGGCCAGCGCCACCATCAAATCCTGAATGAACTTGAGCGACGCCGCATCCTTCAGATTCCCCTGCGAGTCGAATTTGTCGTGCGCCTGCGGGATCATCACTTCGGGCTTGTTGAGCGGAACCATGTCGAGATAGACGCAGGTTTGGCGCAGATGATATTGCGCCCGGCCGGTGCCGAAGCCGCCCATGCTCGCGCCCATCATCGCCACCGGTTTGCCCGCGAACGGCTGATCGGGTGGACGCGATGCCCAGTCGATCGCATTCTTGAGCACGCCAGGCACCGAATAATTGTATTCGGGCGTGACGAAGAGCAGGCCGTCCGCCGCCTTGATGCGCCGTCGCAGATCTTCGATGACGGGCGGGAAACCCTGTTGGCGGACGTCCTCGTTGTAAGGCGGAATCTCCGCCAGCCGGTCGTACTGATCGAGCGTCATGCCGGGCGGCAGGTTCTCGGCCGCCACTTTGAGCGCCATGCAGTTATAGGAGCCTTTGCGCAAACTGCCGCAGATCGCGAAGACCTTGATCGCTTCAGCCATGATTCCTCCACCGTCTCATAAACGTACAGGATGCACGGCGTGCGATACGGATCAAGGCCCGGCTGTTTCGGGTATATCGATGATTCAGAGGCCGAACGCGAACCGGAAGCCGGCATAACTGTCATCGCCCTGCTGGCCGTAGAATTCCTTGGTGCGGGTCAACAATCCGATATCGAGGCGGATTTCGTCTCGCCAGAAGAACGTCGCACCTGCGGTCAGATCGCCGACGAGCGGCTTTTTGTCGACATGCTGACTCGATGCGAACGTGTTGCCGTCGAGAAAGATATTGTGCGCGACGGCGCGGCCTTCGATGCCGGCGAAGATGTACCAGCCGAACGGCCGGGCCATGCGCGCAGCGTCGAACCAATCGGTGCCCGATAGCGCCGGGCGAATCCGCGCCTGACCGTAATCGGCATCGAGATCCTGACCGATGCGGAGCGTGCCACCCACCGCGCCGTAGGTCAGCACGTTTCCGCCGGTCACGCCGGCCTCTGGCACGATGTCGACACCGACACCGGCGAGATCGGCGAGCCGTACGCGCCAGTGCCGGTCATAGGAAATCGCCAGACCGGGCTCGTTCTTCAGTTGGCCGTGCCAACCTTGCCCGCCCGGGATGCCGACGACGAACTGGTGCCAGTCATTCTGCACCTCCTTGCCGAGCGCATCCGGGCCGACGACACCGGCCAACAGCTCCAGGCCGGTGAGCTGGTTGCCATTCTCCTGCAACAGCGCCCCGCCAGTGTAGAGCCAGCCGGCATAAGGACGGTCGTGTGAATCGGGCGGATTCAGCGTGAGGTTCGCCGGCGTGTAGATGCTCTGGCCGAGGAAAATCCAATCGAAGCGCCGCTCGCTTGGCGCCGACTCTGGAAACAACGGCGACACAAAGTCGAAGGCGCGATAACGCCAATCGTTCGAGGACAGCGGATCGGATAGGTGCGCGCCGCGGATGCCTTGCGTGTAATGCTTGTCGTTCGTGAAAAAGAGTGAATCGTTTTCTTCGAGAATCGAGAGCTGTCCGGCCCACGCCGCCGACGTAGAAAGGCACACTCCGGCCATGACGACCGCGGCACAGGCTCGCATCGCCCGTATTAATGCGCGATGGGCCGATTTGGCTCCGTATCTGCCTGGGTGGAATCGGCACGCTCCCACCAGCCGCCGCCCATTGCCAGGAACAGCTGCGCCGTGTCGGTATAGCGCTGCGCCTCCGCCTGCGCATATCCCAGACGCGCACGCTGATAGAGGCGCGAGGCGTCGAGCACCTGCAGCAAGGCGATGTCGCCCCCCTGGTAGGCGCGGCGGGTTAGGTCGAGCGACCGGCGCGAGGATTCGAGCGCGGCGCGCTGTTCGGCGAGCAGGCGCGTGTCGTGCACCAGTGCGTCGAGGCTGTCGGCCACTTGGGCGAACGATTGCAGCACCACTTGCTGATAGGTCGCGCGGGTCGAATTGAAATTGTCCTCGGCCGCGCGCTTTTGCACACGCAGTGCACCGCCGTGGAACAGCGGCGCAGTGAGGCCGCCGCCGAAATTCCAAACGTTGTCGCCGGCCGTCAGCAGCGTGCGCGGCGCGAGGCCGATCTGTTCGACCGTAGCGGTCAGCGTGATGTCGGGATAAAGCTGCGCCGTGGCGACGCCGACGGCGGCCGAAGCGGCGTGGAGCTCGGCTTCGGCCGCGAGGATGTCCGGCCGCCGATGCACGAGCGTCGACGGCAGGCTGATCGGAACATCGGCAGGCAGCGTCAGCGAGTCGAGCGTAAAATCCGGCGCTATCCAGCTTCCGGGCGTCTCCGCCACCAGCACGGCCAGCACGTGCCGGGCGACGCTCAGCCGTTGCTGCAGCGGCGGTAACAGCGTGCGGTCCGCCGCCAACTGGCTGCGCGCGCTTTCGACGTCGAGATCGGTCGCGCCGCCGGCCGCGACGCTTCGCTGCACGAGCGTGAGGAGATTCTGGTCATCCGCCACCACGTCGTTGACGGCGGCGATTTGCGCGTTGATCGCGGCAATGCCGATCGCGTCGGTGACGGCGTTGCCGGTCACCGCGAGATAGGCGGCGGTCAGCTGATAGCGCTCGACATCGGCCTGGGCCTGGCGTTCCTCGATGAGACGACGGTTGCGGCCGAACGGATCGAGCGAATAGCTGACTGTCGGACCGACCGAGAATACGTTGAAGGTGGCCGGCGGCTGTTTGAGGCCGAAGGCGGCGAAGCTGATCTTCTGACGTTCGGCCGACGCGGCGAAATCGAGTTGCGGGAACAAGGCGCCCTGTGCCGCGGCGGCGATGTTCTGCGCGGCCGCCAAGTTGGCGCGTGCCGCGGCAAGATCGCGATTATGGGCGATCGCCTGCTTCAGGACCGCGTCGAGCGCCGGCGAGCGGTAGAGCGTCCACCAATCACCGGCGATGCGTTGGCCGACCGCAAGGCGCTGCACCGGCTCGCCGGCGACGGCCGGCGGCGCCGCGTGCGCCGCATCGTACGCCTGGTCGCTCGGCGTCGACGGCGACGTGAAATCCGGACCGACGGTGCAGCCGACAAGCAGTGCACCGATCAGCAGCGGCGCCAGGACCGGGCGCGCACGCATGAAGAGCTCCCAAGTTTCGGATGGCTACCAATAGGCCGGCGGTCGCATCAACGCAACGGCGCGAAGCCCTCCGCGCCTGCATGGGGGCCGTGCGCGCCGCTCAGGCGGCGACGGTTTGCCGGACGGTGCGTTCGGGCGGGAGGGTCAAGCGCGCGGTCGTGCCGTAGCCGACGGCGCTTTCGAGCCGCAAGGTGCCGCCGTGCAGCTCGGCGAGCGACTTGGCGATCGGCAGGCCGAGGCCGGTGGCTTCCTGCGTGCGGGCGAGCGAGCCGTCGACCTGATAGAACGGCTCCATCACGCGGCTGATCTGATCGGGCGGAATGCCGATGCCGGTATCTTCGACGTCGACTTGCACGCCGCCGGCTTCGTTTAAGCCCACGAGCACGCGAACTTCGCGTTCGGACGGCGTGAACTTGACCGCGTTCGACAGCAGATTGAGCAGGATTTGCCGCAAGCGGCGCTCGTCGCCGCGGAATTGCGGCATGTTCGGCGCCACTTTGGTGATCAGCGTGACGCCCTTCTTGTTGGCGACCGGCGTGACGAACCGGACGCTGTCGCCAATCAGCGTCGCTGCGTCGATCGGTTCTTCGCTGAGCGTCAGCTGCTTCGCATCCGATTTGGCGAAATCCAGGATGTCGTTGATGATCGACAGCAGCTGCGCGCCGCTGCGATTGATGTCCTTTGCATAGTCGCGGTAGCGGGCTTCCGAGAGCTTGTTCTGCGCGTCATTCATGATGATCTCGGAGAAGCCGAGGATCGCGTTGAGCGGCGTCCGCAGCTCGTGATTCATGTTGGCGATGAACTCGCTCTTGAGGCGGCTCGCGTCTTCCGTCACCTGTTTCGCCTGGAGCAGCTCCGAGACCGCGCGCTCGCGCTCGGTCACGTCGTGGAAGGTGATGATGACGCCGCCGATCGACGGCTCGTGCGACATGTTGCAAAGCGTGGCTTCGTAATCGCGCAGCGAACCGTCGGCCTTGCGAATCTTGAGGTGATCGACCTGCGCCGCCGTCGAACGTGGCCCGTGCACGATCAGGGCGCGGCGCAACAGATCGACGCCTTGGCCTTCGACGAGATCGAAGATGCTGTCGCTTTGGCGCGTCTTGGAATCGAACCCGGCCAAGCCTTGCGACTGCACGGCCAGCATGATTTGGCCGGTGCGGGTGACGACCAGGAAGATGTCGTTCGAGCTCTGCACCAGAAGGCGAAAGCGGTCGGTCGAAGCCTCGACAATATGCTGTTCGCGCGCCCGCGCCGATTCGAGATGTTGGTCGAATTTGGCCGAGAGAAACTCGAGGCCAAGAATGACGATGCTGGCGACGGCGATGACGATCGCGAGCATGCTGCGATCGAGCTGCGCCGTCTGCGGATGCAGCAACGTCGGCACCGCCGTGAAGCAGGCGGCTTCCATGCCCGTGTAATGCATGCCGTAGACCGCGGCGCCCATGATCAGGGCAGCGCCGGCGCGCCACAGGTTGCCTTTCTCGCGCATCGCGATCCACAGCGCCGCGGTCGCCGCGACGCAGGCGATGACGACCGAAAGGCCGACAATGGTCATATCGTAGGTCAGTGCTGCGTTCAGCCGGATCGCGGCCATGCCGGTGTAATGCATCGCCGCAACGCCGATACCCATGATGAATCCGGCGAGCACGAGACGCGACGTGGTGCGCTTGGCGGCGATGATAGCGAAGCCGACGGCAGTGACGTCGATGGCGATCGCCAGCGACAGCAGCGTGATCGGAATGCTGTAGCCGATCGGCACCGGCAGGGAGAACGCCAGCATGCCGATGAAGTGCATCGACCAGATGCCGCCGCCCATCGCGGTCGCGGCGGCAACGATCCAGCCGATGCGCGTCCAGCCGGTCGACGACCAGATGCGCGACGCGACGTTGAGGGAGACGAACGACGCCCAGGTCGCAACGCCCATCGACAACAGGACGAGCATCGGATCGTAGGCGCCGTTAAGGATAGTGGTCATGCCTGCGGCTGCAGAGTGGAGAAATTAACCAGCCGAGGATGGCTGAAAATCCTTAATGTTGCGTTTGTCCCGATGCGCGGCGCGTTGCCTGGCACTATGGTCAAGAAAGGGTTAACGTCGGAGGCGCCGGTGAGCGCGAACGCGGCAACGCTCGATGCGCGCAGCGTCACATTGCATCGGACGGGCAATGGACCGCCGCTCGTGCTTTTGCACTGTCTTGGCGTCGACCATCGGCTTTGGCCGATCGCCATCGGCGGCATGGAGCGCGAACGCACGCTGCTCGCCTATGATTTCCCGGGCCACGGCGCGAGCACGCTGCCGGCGGCGTCTTACGGCATTGGTGACCTGTCGGTCCAGCTGGCGGCGATTCTTGACCGCGCGGGCATCGCGCGCACCGCGGTGGCGGGCGTCTCGCTCGGCGGCCTCGTCGCCCAGCATTTCGCCGCCAGCTTTCCGGCCCGCGTCGATCGCCTCGTCCTGATCGATACGACGCCGCGCTATGCCGACGAGCTGCGCAAGATGTGGGCGGCGCGGGCGGCGCAAGCGCGCCAGGACGGCGTCAAATCGCTGATACCCGGTCTGCTCGACATCTGGTGCACGTCGGCGTTCGTCGCGCAGAATCCGCCGGCGGTGTGCTATGTCCGCGACACGCTCGAGAAATGCTCCGGCGAGGGTTACGCGCGCGCTTGCGAGGCACTGGCGGCGGCCGATCTGCGCCCACTTGCCGCCAAGATTGCCGCGCCGACGCTGGTGGTATGCGGCGAGCAGGACATTCCAAGCTTCCTCGACGCCGCACGCTGGCTCAACGCCAACATCGCCGGTTCGAATTTGGCGTGGTTGGCGCCCGCGCGCCATGCGTCGATCTTGGAGCAGCCGGACGCGTTCCGGCAGGCGTTGCGCGACTTCCTGGTCTAGCGCGGCAGGTCGGATTTTCCCATCAGGAATTCGTCGACCGCGCGGGCGCATTGCCGGCCTTCGCGGATTGCCCACACCACCAACGATTGGCCGCGACGGGCATCGCCGGCGGCGAACACCTTGTCGACGCTGGTTCGGTAGTCTTCGGTGTTGGCCTTGATGTTGCCGCATGGATCGAGCGTCAGGCCGAGGCCTTCGATCGCACCCGGCTTGACCGGATGCAGGAAACCCATGGCCAGCAGTACGAGCTCGGTCGGAACGTGAAAGGCGCTGTTCGACAGTTCGACCATCTGCATGCGGCCGTCGCTGTCGCGGTGCCATTGCACGCGCACGCAATCGAGGCCGGTCACCCGGCCGTTCTTGCCGGTGAAACCTTTGGTCACCACCGACCAATCGCGCTCGACGCCTTCTTCTTGAGACGACGAGGTGCGCAGCTTCATCGGCCAGTCCGGCCAGGTCAGCAGCTTGTCCTCGTGCTCGGGCGGCTGCGGCATGATTTCGATCTGCGTCACTGACTTGGCATCCTGGCGGTTCGACGTGCCGATGCAGTCCGAGCCGGTATCGCCGCCGCCGATCACCAGCACGTTCTTGCCGCCGGCCAGGATGTCCGGACCGTCGAATTTCTCGCCCGCGACGCGATGGTTCTGTTGCGCCAGGAACTCCATCGCAAAGTGGATGCCGCCGAGCTCGCGGCCCGGCATCGGAAGATCGCGCGGCTGCTCGGAGCCGATGGCGAAGACGACGGCGTCGTTCGCCTTCATCAGCTTGGCCACCGGCACGTTGCGGCCGACATGCGCATTGACGTGGAAGACCACGCCTTCGGCGCGCATCTGGGCGATGCGGCGGTCGACGACATGCTTTTCGAGCTTGAAGTCGGGAATGCCGATCCGCAGCAAGCCGCCGATCCGCGACGACTTCTCGTAGACGGCCACGTCGTGCCCGACGCGCGCCAGCTGTTGCGCGCAGGCGAGTCCGGCGGGGCCGGAACCGACGACCGCAACGCGTTTGCCGGTGCGGTGCTTGGCCGGCAAGGGCGCGACCCAGCCGGCTTCCCAGCCGCGGTCGGCGATGGCGTGTTCGATCGTCTTGATGGTGACCGGCGATTCGATGAGGTTCAGCGTGCACGAGGCTTCGCACGGCGCCGGACAAATGCGTCCGGTGAAATCCGGAAAGTTGTTGGTCGAATGCAGCACCTCGAGCGCGCGCCGCATGTCGCCTTCGTAGACCAGGTCGTTCCAGTCCGGGATGATGTTGTTGACCGGACAGGCGGTGTGACAATAGGGCGTGCCGCAATCCATGCAGCGCCCGGCCTGGCGCTTCAGTTCGTCCGACGGCAGCGCCTCGGTGAATTCGCGATAGTGCTTGAGGCGTTCTTTGACCGGCGCGTAGGCATGGTCGCGCCGTTCGAACTCCATGAAACCGGTCGGCTTAGCCATTGGATCAGGCGCTCACCGCGACGCCAATCTCCGCCGGCGCGGCCTTCCGCGCTTGCTCGATCTTCTGCAGGGCGCGTCGATATTCGACCGGCATGACCTTGACGAACTGGTTCTGCCAGTGCGCCCAGTTCTCGAGGATCATGCGCGCCCGCGGGCTTTGCGTCAGCCGCGCGTGCCGCTCGATCATCCGCCGCAACAGGTGAATGTCGTTTTCGTGCAGTGAGTAACCGAATTCGATCGGCTGATCGGCGTCGACCGGGCCATCGTCGCCTTGGAGCGGCTCGAGCTCGACCATCGCGGTGTTGCAGCGGCTCTTGAAATCGCCGCGCTCGTCGAGCACGTAGGCGATGCCGCCGCTCATGCCGGCGGCAAAATTCGGACCGGTGTCGCCGAGCACGGCGACGATGCCGCCGGTCATGTATTCGCAGCAATGCGCACCGGCGCCTTCGACGACAGCCACCGCGCCCGAGTTGCGCACGGCGAAGCGTTCGCCAGCGACGCCGCTGAAATAGCATTCGCCGCTGATCGCACCGTAGAGCACGGTGTTGCCGACGATGATGCTCTTGTCGCGCGCCAGCTTGCTGTCGCGCGGCGGATAGACGACCAGCCGGCCGCCCGACAGGCCCTTGCCGGCGTAGTCGTTGGTCGCGCCTTCGAGCGTGAAGGCGACGCCGTGCGCCAGGAAGCCGCCGAAGGTCTGGCCGCCGGTGCCCTTGAAGCGAACGTCGATGGTCGCATCCGGCAAGCCGGCGTCGCCGTAGCGCCGCGCCACTTCGCCCGACAGCATGGCGCCGACCGTGCGGTTGACGTTGCGCACCGGCAGCTCGATCGAAACCTTCTGGCCCTTTTCCAGCGCCGGCTTGGCGAGCGCGATCAGCTTGTGATCGAGCGCCTTTTCGAGCCGGTGGTTCTGCGCCTCGCACTGATAAGTCTTGGTGCCGGCCGGCACCTGCGGCCGATAGAGCACGCGGCTGAGATCGATCTGGCGCGCCTTCGGATGATTCGAGCCGCGGCGCATCATCAGCTTGTCGGTGCGGCCGATCATCTCGTTGAAGGTGCGGAAGCCCAGCTTGGCCATCAGTTCGCGCGTCTCTTCGGCGACGAAGCGCAGGAAGGTGACCACGTCCTCGGGCTTGCCGACGAAGCGCTTGCGCAGCTCCTTGTCCTGGGTCGCGACGCCGACCGGACAGGTGTTGAGGTGGCACTTGCGCATCATCACGCAGCCTTCGGCGATCAGCGCTGCGGTGGCGAACCCGAATTCGTCGGCTCCGAGCAGCGCGCCGACGACGACATCGCGGCCGGTGCGCAGGCCGCCGTCGACCTGCACCGCGATGCGGCCGCGCAAGCCGTTCAGCACCAGCGTCTGGTGCGTCTCGGCCAGGCCAATTTCCCACGGCTCGCCGGCATGATGGATCGAGGTCAGCGGACTCGCGCCGGTGCCGCCCTCGTGGCCGGCGATGGTGACGTGATCGGCATAGGCCTTGGCGACGCCGGCGGCGATGGTGCCGACGCCGATCTCAGCCACCAACTTGACGCTCACCCACGCCTTGGGATTGACGTTCTTCAAGTCGTGGATGAGCTGCGCCAGATCCTCGATCGAATAGATGTCGTGGTGCGGCGGCGGCGAGATCAGACCGACGCCGGAAACCGAGTGGCGCGTCTTGGCGATCCAGTCGTCGACCTTATGTCCGGGGAGCTGGCCGCCCTCGCCCGGCTTCGCGCCCTGCGCCATCTTGATCTGCAGCATGTCGCCGTTGACCAGGTACTCGGCGTTGACGCCGAAGCGGCCCGAGGCCACCTGCTTGATCGACGAGCGCATCGAATCGCCGTTGTCGAGCGGCTTGTAGCGCCGCGGATCCTCGCCGCCTTCGCCGGTGTTCGAGCGTCCGCCGATGCGGTTCATGGCGATGGCGAGCGTGGTGTGCGCTTCCCACGAGATCGAGCCGAATGACATCGCGCCCGTGGAAAAACGCTTCATGATGTTCTCGGCCAGCTCGACTTGGTCGAGCGGAATCGACGCGGGCGCGAAATCGAAATCGAGCAAGCCGCGCAGCGCAATGGCGCCGTCTTCCTGGTCGCCGGCGTGACGCGCGTATTCCTTGTATTTGCGATAGTTGTTGCCGCGCACCGCGTGCTGTAGCGCCGCCACCGAACCGTCGGTCCAGATATGC
>JBOHLR010000004.1:0-41803 GCA_050729555.1 Allostellaceae bacterium | reverse complement strand
TCACACGGGGGGAGCGCGAAGGAAGGCCCGGACCCCACACTGGGCCTTTCTTTTTTCGTGCGTGGGGTGGAAATGGCCGGGGCGACGGCTCTATGGTGTCGGCCGCGAGGCACCGTGACCATCCCCTTTCCGCAACCGTTCCAGGAATTCGCGCGAATCTTCGCCGACGCCAAGGCGAAGGAGCCGTCCGAGCCCGAGGCGGCGACGCTCGCCACCGCGACACGGGACGGCAGGCCGTCGGCGCGCATGGTGCTCGTCAAAGCGGCGGACGAACGGGGCTTCGTCTTCTACACCAATTTCGCTAGCCGCAAGGCGAACGAGCTCGCCGACAATCCACGTGCCGCGCTGCTCTTCCATTGGAAGTCGCTGGCGCGACAGGTGCGCGTCGAAGGCGGGATCGAAACCGTGTCGCCGGCCGAGGCCGACGCCTATTTCGCGTCGCGGCCGCGCGAAAGCCAGCTCGCCGCCTGGGCCTCGCGCCAGTCGCAAGCGGTCGACAGCCGCGCCGCGCTCGAGGCGCGTTTCCGCAACGCCGAAACGCGCTTCACCGGCAAGACCGTGCCGCGGCCGGAGTTCTGGTCGGGCTATCGCCTGATGCTGGATTATTTCGAGTTCTGGACCTTCGGCCAGCACCGGCTGCATGATCGCGAGGCCTATATTCGCGACGGCAAAGGCTGGCGTAGCGAGAGGCTATTTCCATGAGCACGGCGATTCCGAATCGGGAATCGATGGAGCGCGTCGGCACGTTGATGCGCCGCGCGACCTACGCTTCGATCTCGGTCGCAGGCTTGCTGGTCGCCGTCAAGCTCGGCGCCTGGATCGAAACCAATTCGGTCAGCCTGCTGTCGAGCCTCATCGACTCACTGCTCGACGGCGCCGCGTCGCTGGCGAATTTGATCGCGGTGCGCCAGGCGCTGGTGCCGCCCGACCGCGAACACCGTTTTGGCCATGGCAAGGCCGAGCCGCTGGCGAGCCTCGGCCAAGCGGCATTCATCGCCGGCTCGGCTTTGCTGCTGCTGATCGAGGCGATCCAGCATCTGATCCATCCACAGCCGATCACCAACACCGTCGCTGGCCTGGCGGTGATGATCTTTGCCGTGGTGACCACCCTGGTGCTGGTGCTCTACCAACGCTCGGTGGTCAAGCGCACCGGCTCGCTGGTGGTCAGCGTCGACGCCTTCCACTACCGGGCCGACCTGGTGCTCAACCTGGCGGTGATCGCGGCGCTGCTGCTGACGGCGGAGTTCGGCTATGTGCTGATCGATCCGATTTTCGGCGGCTTGATCGCGTTATGGATCATTTGGGGCGCCTGGCAGGTCGCGAATCGCGCCATCGTGCAACTCATGGACCGCGAACTGCCCGATGCTGAGCGCGAGCGCATCCGCGCCATCGCGCTGGCGCATCCCGAGGTGCGTGCGGTGCACGACATGAAGACGCGCGCCGCCGGACCGATCTCGTTCATCCAGATTCATCTCGAGATGGACGGCAATCTGCCGCTGACCCAGGCGCATCGCATCGCCGACGAGGTCGAAGCCAAGATCCTGGCGGCGTTTCCGCGCTCCGAAGTGATGATCCACCAGGATCCCGCCGGCGTCACCGAGCCGCGCGCGGCCTACACACGGTGAGCTTGCTTTCCTTTGCGCCGCCGGCCCCCTAGTCTCGGCGCATGAGCGCCGAACGCAAAACCATCCTGCTGACCGGTGCGAGCCGCGGCATCGGCCACGCGACGGTGAAGCGCTTCAGCGACGCCGGCTGGCGCGTCATCACCTCGTCGCGCGAGGCCGTGCCGCCGGAATGCAAGCGCGATCCCAATTGGACGCAACACATCACCGCCGATCTTTCGCAAACGCAGGCGGTTGAGGGCTTCATCGGCGCCGTGCTGCAGGAGCTGGGCGACGTCCCTTTGGGTGCGCTGGTGAACAACGCCGGCGTCTCGCCCAAGACGCCGTTCAAGGAACGGCTCGGCTGCTTGAATGGCGACCTCGCTGACTGGCGCCAGGTGTTCCAGCTTAATTTCTTCACGCCGGTGATGCTGGCGCGGGGTTTGGCCGGTCCGTTGAGCAAGGGTCGCGGCACGATCGTCAACGTTACCTCGATCGCCGGTCACGCTGTTCATCCGTTCGCGGGCTCGGCTTATTCAACGTCCAAGGCGGCGCTGTCGGCGTTGACGCGCGAAATGGCGGTGGAGTTCGCCGATCTCGGCATCCGCGTCAACGCGGTGGCGCCGGGCGAGATCGAGACCGCGATGCTGTCGCCCGAGACCGAGGTGCTGCTGCCACGGATTCCGCTGCATCGTCTCGGCACGCCCGAAGATGTTGCGGCGACGATTTTCTATCTGTGCTCGCCGGAATCGGCGTACGTCACCGGCACCGAGATTTTCGTCACCGGCGGGCAACACCTCTACTGAAGTTCGGCCGCACGGCGTGCGCTTATCGCTCTAGCCGTGCCAGCTTGCCCTGAAGCTGGGCAATATCGGCGTCGAGCCAATCGAGATACGGCTGCGCGGCGCCGGCATCGGATTTGCGTAGCTCATTGAGCCGGTTGATCTCGTCCTCGACGATCTCGGCGATCTGTGCGACTTGGGCTGCGCGCTCGGTCGGGCCGAGATGGTGCAGGAAGCGCAGCTTGAGCAGCAGCGCCAATCGCGTGAAGTCGCCGAGCGGTCCTTTGAGCCGCGCCTGCAACAGGCTGGTCAGCGTGGCGCGCCCGCCGGGGGTCAGGCTCAACCGCGCATTGTCGGCCATGCCCTTGCCTTCGCTTGCCGACGCCAGGCCTTCGACGATCAGCGCTTCGAGCGACGTGCCCATGAGGTCGAGCGACGGCGCGGCGATGCGGCCGGTGAACTGCCGGACCTGGGCGGCAAGGTCGCCGTAGCGCCGCGGGCCGTCGGCGAGAAAGCCGAGCGCCGCCAACTTGATCGCTTCGGCAGGAATCAGCGGTTGGTCGCGGAACACGGGGGCGCGTTCCACGCAGCGGTTCAGGCGACGCGGCGGATCGGCAAGCGCGACCAGACGTCGGACAGCGCCGCGACCAGCGTCTCGATGTCTTCGTCGGAATGGAGCGGCGTCGGCGTGAAGCGCAGACGCTCGCCGCCGCGCGGCACAGTCGGATAGTTGATCGGCTGGACGTAGATGCGGTGGCGTTCGAGCAGATCGTCCGCCGCCTGCTTGCACAGCTGCGCGTCGCCGATCAGCACCGGCACGATATGGCTGTCGCTCGCCATCACCGGCAGCTTCGCCGCGGCGAGGCGCTGTTTCAGGCGCGCGGCGCGTTCTTGGTGGCGTTGGCGCAGCTCGGCCGCGCCTTTGACATAGCGAATGCTGGCGACAGCGCCGGCTGCGATTGCCGGCGGCATTGCCGTCGTGAAAATGAAGCCCGGCGCATAGCTGCGCAGGAAATCAACCAGCGCCGCCGAGGCGGCGACATAGCCGCCCATCAGACCGAAGGCCTTGGCGAGCGTGCCCTGAATGAGGTCGACGCGATCCATCACGCCGTCGCGTTCGGCGACGCCGGCACCGCGCGCGCCATACAGGCCGACGGCATGCACCTCGTCGAGATAGGTGAGTGCTCCATACCGCTTTGCGACTTCGCAGAGCTCACCAATAGGCGCGATGTCGCCGTCCATCGAATAGACCGACTCAAACGCGACCAGCTTGGGACGCGCGGGATCGGTGCTCCTGAGAAGGAGCTCGAGATCCGCCGGATCGTTGTGCTTGAAGATCACCTTTTCGGCACGGCTATGTCGGATGCCTTGGATCATCGACGCGTGGTTCAGTGCGTCCGAAAAAACGATGCAGCCGGGCAATTGCGATCCGAGCGTCGCCAGCGCCGCCTCGTTGGCGACATAGCCTGACGTGAAAACCAGCGCCGCGGGTTTGCGATGCAACTCGGCGAGTTCGCGTTCGAGCGCGACGTGGTGGTGCGTCGTGCCCGAGATATTCCGCGTCCCGCCGGCGCCGGCGCCGGTCTGGGTCAGCGCGTCGCGCATCGCCGCCAGCACGTCGGGATGCTGCCCCATGCCGAGATAGTCGTTCGAGCACCAAACCGTGATGTCGCTTCCGCGCGCATGGTCGCGGGCGCGCGGAAACGCGCCGGCGCGCCGCGCGATGTCGGCAAACACGCGGTAGCGGCCTTCGGCCTTCAACGCATCGAGCCGGGTCTTGAAGAAGGTCTCGAAATCCATCGCGGGAGAGCGCCCTTCTGTCAAACTATCCAACAGTTCTAGATGCTTACGGGTTCCGCGTCAGGCCCGCAATGAGGCTCGTTGTCGCGGCGGAAGCCGCGCCGCGGTGTCGTCCAGTGCCTTGCCGAATCGGTCGAGCATCTCGTCGATGTCCGCCTCGCTGATCACCAGCGGCGGCGCGAAGGCCTGGGCGTCGCCGATCTGCCGCAGGATCAGGCCGTGCTTGTTGGTTTCCGTGGTCAGGATGTTGCCCGCACCCGGACTGGGGTCGAACGGCGCCTTGGTCGTCTTGTCGGCAACCAGCTCAACGCCCGCGACCAGGCCGAGACCGCGGATTTCGCCGACCAGCGGGTGGTTGGCGAAGCGCTGCCGCAATCCGTTCTGGAGCCGTGGCGCCACCTTCTGAACGTGGCCAATAATGTCGCGCTCCTCGTAGATCTTGAGCGTTTCGATCGCCACGGCGCAGCACACTGGATGGCCCGAATAGGTATAGCCGTGCGCGAAGATGCCGATCTTGTCGCTCTCGTCGGCCAGTGCCTGATAGATCGGTTCGCTGACCACGGTCGCCGAAATCGGCAGATAGGCCGACGACAACGCCTTGGCGACCGTGATGATGTCCGGCTTGAGGTCGAAGGTCT
The DNA here is from genome assembly GCA_050729555.1 of Allostellaceae bacterium. Classification (GTDB taxonomy): domain Bacteria; phylum Pseudomonadota; class Alphaproteobacteria; order ATCC43930; family CGMCC-115725; genus REEB95. Next base: position 36,982 of record JBOHLR010000004.1, on the reverse strand, counting down.
CGGTGCCGAACATCTTGCCGGTGCGGCCGAAGCCGGTGATGACCTCGTCGGCGATGAACAGCACGTCGTGCTTCTTCAGCACTTTCTGGATTTTTTCGTAATAAGTCCGCGGCGGCACGATGACGCCGCCGGCGCCCATCAGCGGCTCGGCGATGAAGGCGCCGACCGTCTCGGGGTCTTCGCGCTGGATCATCAGGTCGAGGTTCTCCGCCAGCCGCGTCGCGAAATCCTCTTCGCTCTCGCCGGCGTGCGCGAAGCGATAGTGATGCGGGCAGTCGGTGTGCCGGATGTTGGCGATCGGCAGGTCGAACGAGCGATGGTTGTTGGGCAGACCCGACAGGCTCGCGCTCGCCACGGTGACGCCGTGATAGCTCTTGAAGCGGGCGATGATCTTCTTCTTGCGCGGACGGCCGCGCGCATTGTTGTAGTACCAGACGATCTTGACTGCGGTGTCGTTCGCTTCGGAGCCCGAGTTGTTGAAGAATGCATGCGACATCTTCACCGGCATCATGGCGACCAGCCGTTCGGCCAGTTCGGCCACGACGTCGTGCGATTTGTGGTGGAACGAATGATAGAAGCTCAGCTTGCGCATCTGCCGCGCGGCCGCTTCGATCAAGCGCTCTTCGCCGAAGCCGAGCGACGTGCACCACAGACCGGCGCAGCCTTCGATGTATTCCTTGCCGGCTTCGTCCTTGACCCGGACGCCCTTGCCCTCGGTCACCAACAGCTCGCCCTGGCGCTCCAGCCGGCGATGGTTGGAATAGGGGTGCAGATGGAAGGCGATGTCGCGGCTGGCGGCGGAGTTGCCTCGCTGCATGGCGGAAACCCTTGCGGTCGGTGCGGAAGAAGGCGAGGGCTACTATCGGCCGCGACGGCGGCTTCCGTCAAATCCGCACGCCGGAAAGGTTGAGTCGCGCAACCATCTGGTTAGCAGGCTGCGGCATCCCGTCGCAGCCGAACTGGGAAGCGGTTCGATCATTTCGCCGATCGGGTAACGCCAGAAATTTGTCCGGAAGCTTGTCCACAAAACTATCCACAGATTGTGACAGTGTTGCGCAATTTGGCGCTGGCGTGGTTCATTGCCGCGGTCCCATCCTCTTCCCCGCCGCCGTTCCGTGTATGACTGAAAGCCACGAGATGCCCGGGTCGCCGCTCGACGACAAGGATTTCGCCAACCTCGATATGGACCGGGTGGTCGCCGATCCCGAGTATCGCCGCCGCGTCATCGACCGCTTACGACGCCATCCGCGCGTGGCTGGCCAGCGGCGTCAATCGTCGATGTTCTACGACCCGCGGCCGCCCGACGAGGAATAACTCAGCGCCGCTGGCGCGGATCGAGCGCATGTTGCAGCCCGTCGCCGAGCAGGTTGCACGCCATCACCGTCAGAAAAATCAGCGCGCCCGGATAAACGGCGAGCATCGGCGCCAACGCGATGGTTTCCTCGGCACCGGTCAGCATGTTGCCCCAGCTGGCGAGCGGCGGCGCGATGCCGAGACCGAGGAAGCTCAGCACCGATTCCAGCAAGATGATCTCGCCGACGGCGAGCGAGGTCGCGACGATGATCGGCGTCGCCAGGTTCGGCAGGATGTGCACCAGCATGATGCGCCGGTGGCCGGCGCCCAGCGCTTCGGCGGCGCGGACGAAATCCTGCCGCTTCAACGACAGCGTCGCGCCGCGCACCAGCCGTGCGACGGTCGTCCAGCCGACCAGCGTCACTAGCACCATGATGCGGTAGAGGCTCACCGCTTCGGATTGCTGCACTGCGGCGGGCACGCCGAGCTTCTGCAAGTCGGCGGCGGCGAGGACGACCAGCAGCGGCAACAGCGGCAACGCGATCACGCCGTCGGTGAGCCGCATCAGCGCCACGTCGAGGCGGCCGCCGAAATAGCCGGCGAGCAGGCCGATGGCGGTGCCGAGCACAGCGGCAGCAAGCGCGGCGGTCAGGCCGACGAGAAGCGAGACGCGGCCGCCTTCGAGCAACCGCAGCAGCATGTCGCGGCCGAGCTCGTCGGTGCCGAGCGGATGATGCAACGACGGGCCGGCGAGGCGTTGATACAGGTCCACGGTGTCGGCATGCGCGCCGAGCGCGTGTGCCAGCCACGGCACCAGCAGAACGGCGAGCGCCAGCGCCAGCAGCACGCCACCGCCGAAACGTACGCGCGGTTGCGACAGCGCGCTCATCGATAGGCGATCCGCGGATCGGCCGCGGCATAGGCGATGTCGGCAGCGAAGTTGGCCAGCAACGTCATCAACGTCGCAAACAACAGGCCGGCGAGTGCGAGGTTGTAATCGTTGCCGAGCACGGCGTCGTAGATCAGCCTGCCCATGCCGGGATAGCTGAACATCGTCTCGGTGACCAACGCACCGGAGAACAGCGAGCCGAACGACAACGCCACGACCGTGATCAGCGGAATGAGCGCGTTCCTGAGCGCGTGACGCGTCAGGATGCGCGCCTCGCCGGCGCCCTTGGCACGCGCCGTGCGGATGTAGTCGTGGTCCAGCGTGTCGATCATCGCCGCGCGCATGTAACGCAGCTGCGGCCCGAAATTGACCAGCGTCAGGGTGATCACCGGCAGCACCAGATGATCGGTGCGGTCGGCGACGCCGTCGGCGCCGATCGTCGTCGCGCCGCCGGGCGGCAGCCAGCCGAGCTGCACGGCGAACACCAGGATCAGCATAAGCGCGAGCCAGAAAGACGGCACCGAGATGGTTGCGAAGCTGGCGAAATTGGCGGCGTTGTCGAGCCACGAGCCGGGCCGCCGCGCCGCCAGCAGGCCGATCGGCCACGCAAGCGCGAGGGTAAGCGCGAAGCTCGTGCCCATGAGCAACGCCGTATTGCCGAGGCGCGGCAGTAGCACGGTCAGAACGGGTTGGGCGTAAAGTCGCGAATAGCCGAAATCGCCGTGCAGTGCGGCGACCGCCCATGCCGCGTAACGCTCGAGCAGCGGCTTATCGAGACCGTATAGCGTCTTGAGCCGCACCACGTCGGCCGCCGTCAGGTGCGGATTGGAGGCGATCATCAAATCGACGGGATCGCCGGGCATCAGGCCGATCAGCGCATAGATCACCAGCGACATGATCGCGAGGACGATCAGAATCTCGACGGTTCGTCGAGTGGCAAGACGGCTCATTGCGCGTGCGCCTGGGCGCCGCGGCCGACCGCGCGCCACTGTTCGATCCAAAGCGTCGAAGGATATTCGTGGCCGGTCGGAGTCAGGCCGACAAGCCACTTTGGCAGGATGAAGGGTTCAGCGCGGAAGAAGAGCGGCAACGCCGGCAGCTCCTCGGCATAGAGTGCCTGCAAACGCTGCCATAGGACCGCCCGCTTCGATCGATCGAGCTCCACCTCGATCGCATCCAACAGATGGTCGGCCTCGGCATTGCGCCAGCCGACGAAATTCTCGCCGCTCCAATTGTTGGCGGGCGATGGAATCTCGCCGGAATCCAGTTCGGCGCGCGGCACGTCCTCGGGCGCTGCCGACCACGCGAACATGCCCATCTGGAATTTGCGTTTGATCATGCTGTCGCCGAATAGGACCCGCGCCGGCTGATTGGCCAGACGCACCTCGATGCCGACGGCGCGCCATTGACTTTGCAAGACCTCCTCGATCAGTTCGCGCGACCGGTTGCCGGTGGTGGTCGCCAGCTTCAGCGTCAGCGGCTGGCCGGCGGCATTGCGCCGTACGCCGCCGCCGGTCGCATGCCAGCCGGCGGCGTCGAGCAGGGCCTTCGCCTGCGCCGGATCGTACGGATACTTCGGCACGTCGGCGGAGTAGACCCAGTCGAGCGTCGGCACGAAGCTGTCGGCGACGGGATCGCGGCCGGCGAACAGCTCCTGGCTGATCGCCTTGCGGTCGATGCCGTAGAGCAGCGCACGCCGGACTCGCACATCCGCCAGGATCGGGTCGTCGAGGTTGAGATCGATATGTTCGTATTCGAGCCCGGGCTTGTAGATGATGTTGAATCGGCTGCTATGGCGCTTGGCGAAGGCCAAAGCCTCGTCGAGCGGCAGGCCGAGTTCGCCCGGCACCATGTCGAGGCCGCCGGCGAGCAGGTTGGCTTCGAGCGAGGCGGTGTTTTCGACCGCCCACACCACGATGCGGCTGAAAAAGGGCCGGCGACCGCCCCAGGCGGGATTGCGCTCGAGCACGATATGCGAACCGGGCGATACCTCCGTGATGCGGTAGGGGCCGTCGTAAAGTCCGCGCGCGGTCGGGTCGGTGTCGTAGCGCGAGCGAATGCGGTATTGCGCCGGATCGGCGAAGGCAGCGCGCTCGATCCGCGCCGGCAGGATCTCGAAATCGGTGAGGTCGGCGTAATCGAACGTCAGGCGGTCCATGTCGATGGTGAAGGTGCGCGCGTCGACCGCCTTGACGTCGAGCATGCGGCGATAGAGTTCGCCTTCGGCGACGCCGGTTTGCGGATTGCGCCCGACCTGCCAGGAGAAGATCACGTCTTGGGTGGTGACCGGCGTGCCGTCGTCCCAGCGCGCATCGGCCTTCAGCGTGTAGGTGAGACGGACGCCGGTCTTGCCGCCGGGCAGGGCGATCTTCTGCGCGAGCCCGTTGGCGAAACTCGGCAGCGTTTCGCACAGCATGCAGACCAGCTGCCAATTGGCGTCGTAGACGGTGAGCGGCCGGCGCACCATGCCGAGCACGTAGCTCTTGGCCACCATCGGGTCGATCAGCGGATTGAGCGTCGCCGGAAACTGGCTGATGCCGATGGCGAGCTCGTCGGCGCGTTCGGCGCTTTGCGCGGCCGCCGGCAGCAATAGGCAGAGGATGACCAGGAGGACTCGCCGCATTCTGCGCGGCGAGGATAGCAGACCGGGCCGGCAGGCTTAAGCGCTCTTGCCTTTGCGGGTGGCGATGCGGCGCGGCAGCAGCATGTCGCTGCTGTTGCCGTAAAGCACGTCGTAGGTGCGCAGGCCGTCGCGGGCGTCGAGAAAATCCTGCACCTGCTCGTCGAGCGACAGCGTGATGGCCTTGGCACGCGCGCTACGGCCACGGCGTGTTGCGATCGTGTCGGTATTCGGCATCAGAACCCCCTTCAGCATGTTTCCCTAAAAAGCACGCTAAAGGCACAGAGGTTTCTAAATAGTTTACCCGGTTTTTCTGGCGGAAATGCTCGGGTTTCCGGTGCCGTGATCGGCGAATTTGGGCATCACTGCCTCACTGAACAGGCGCAGCGACCGGTCCGCGGCGGCGTATGGCAGGTCGTTGAAGTTGATCTGCAGCGACGCGACCTCGAAACCGCCCACCTCGTCGTTGTAGCGTGTGATCTGCTCGGCGATCTCGTCCGGCGAGCCGATCCAGGCGCCGCCGCCTTTGACCTGCGTGTCGATGGTTTCCTTGGCCAGGATCTCGGCGATCTTGTCGTAGCCGGGATAGTCCTTGGAACTCATGGAACCCCAATCTGCCGTCGCGGCGGCAATTGCCTTCAGATAACGATTGAGCGGGTCGCGCGCGATCTCGAAGGCCTGTTGCCGCGTGTCGGCGCAGTACAGGTGGAAGGCAAGCATGACGCGACCGCGCCCGGCATGGCCGGCCTGCTTCCAGGCGTCGCGATAAAGGCCGAGCAGTTCCCTCATCTTTCCGCCGGCCATCGGGATTCCCATGATCGCATGACCGGCCTTGCCGGCGACGACGAAGCTTTCCGGCGTGGCGATGGCCGCAACCCAGAAAGGCGGCCGCGGCTTTTGCGTCGGCCGCGGCAGCGAGGTGACGTTCTCGAAACTGTGGAATTTGCCCGCATGGCTGGCCGTGTCCTGCTCGAGCAGGATGCGCACCTGTTCCACGCCCTCGGCGAAGCGCTCGCGGCTTTCGTTGACGCTGACCTTAAAGTTGGCGAACTCGTAGGGAAGGAAGGCGCGGGCGAAACCGACTTCAAGCCGGCCGCCGGAGATGGCGTCGAGCATGCCGATCTCGCCGGCAAGCTTGAGCGGATTGTTGAAGATCGGCAGCACCGCCCCGGTGATCAGCCGTGCATTTTTTGTCCGCTGCGCCGCCGCCGACAGGAAGACGATCGGGTTCGGCGTGTAACCGCCGTAGGCCCGGAAATAGTGCTCGACGGTGCGGATATGGGCCCAGCCGTAACGGTCGGCATTGTCGACGAGGCGCAGGCACTCGTCGAAATATTGCGCGCCGGATTTCTGCTCCGGACCGACGCAGGGGAAAAACTGCATGCCGAATTCCATGGCGCCTCCCATGCTAGCGAGCGGCCGTCTTCTTCGGAAATTCGATTGAATACTGATTGTCAGTACACTGTCAAGTTGTCGGCTGGCGGTTGCCGTGCTAGAGGCAAGGTGTCATGGCCATTCTCGAATTGCACGCCGCGCCGGGCCATCTGATCCGCCGCCTGCAACAGATCGCGGTCGCGCTGTTCATGGCCGAAACCGGCGCTTACGACCTGACGCCGCTGCAATATGCGGCGCTCCTCGGTATCCGCGAGAATTCAGGGTGCGACCAGACGACTCTGGCGAATTACGTCGCGCTCGACCGCTCGACCATCGCCGACGTGGTCGAGCGGCTGGAAAGCAAGGCGCTGATCCGCCGCAAGCCGGGCACACAGGACCGCCGAACCAAACGGCTCGAGCTGACCACGGCCGGCCGCAAGCTGTTGGCCGCCGCGTCGCCCGCGGTCGGCGCGGTGCAGGATGCCATCCTGGCGCCGCTCAAGGCCTCCGAGCGGGCGGTTTTCATGGGCTTGCTGCGCCGCCTCGTGCACCTCAACAACGAACGCAGCCGTGCGCCGCTGCGCTTGAACGGCGAGGAATCGCGCCCACGTAAAACGGCGTGAGCCTCTACACTATCGGCCATTCGACCCGCAGCCTGGACGAGTTTCTCGCGCTACTGCGCGAGCATGGCGTTGCGTGCCTGGTCGACGTGCGCAGCATCCCGCGTTCGGGCCGGTATCCGCATTTCAACGGTGACGCGTTGGCGCCGGCGTTGCAGGCGGCGAACATCGCCTATCGCCACCTACCGGGGTTAGGCGGCCGTCGCGGCCGCACCACAGGCGCGCCGTCGCGCAACACGTTCTGGCGCGAGGAAGGCTTCCGCAACTTTGCCGACTATGCCGAGAGTCCCGCTTTTGCCGCCGCGCTGGCCGAGCTGCGCGCGCTGGCACGCGCGCAGCCGGTCGCGATCATGTGCGCGGAAGCCGTATGGTGGCGCTGTCACCGCCGGATCATCAGCGATTATCTCATCGCCGCCAGCGAGGAGGTTCGCCACATCATGGGTCCGGGTAAGAGCGAAGTTGCGGCCCTGACGCCCGAGGCGCGGAGGATGCCGAACGGCGCGTTACGCTATGCCGCTGCCGACCTGCTCGATGGCGTCGAGAACGAGGACGCTCGGCGCTAGGCGACGCTGGTCGACTGCTGCCGGGCGAGCTTTTCGGATTGCGCCAACGTCTGCTGAAGCTGACCGTCCGCCTGGTAGGTCATCTTGGCGAAGGCGTGCAGGAACGTGTCGGTCCGCGGCAGATGAAACAGGGTTTCCTCGTCCTCGCCTTCGGCGCGCGCCGAGATGACGACGACGTTGTCCTGCGGCGTCAGGATGAGCTCGCTGAGCGCCACGCCAGGCCCGGTGACGTATTCGACGAGGCGCTGCGGCCGGTCCTCGCTCCGCGCGATCGTCATGCGGTATGGCACGCGGCTCGAGGCACATTCGATCAGGGCGCGGGTAAACGGCGACAGAAAAGTTTCGTCGAAACCGAGCACGGCTGTCGCCTTTTCGTCCGATGCGGTCGAACGGATTTCGAGCGTCGCCCACAGCGAAGCGCGGCCGCCGAAATAATCGACCGAGGCAAGATCGAGATTGAGGGAATCGATCGGCTGCGGCGGCGATACGGCGCGGCTGCAGAGGAAGGCGAAGCACGCTGGTTCGCGTTTGAAGCTGAGCGTCGTCGCCGCTTCGAGATTGCAGTCTGGCAGGGCGTGCGTCGAGTAATTCACGGATGCCTCCCTCACATGCCTGCAATTTTAGGCAATCCGCGTTAAGGGAAGCCTAAAGCGTTCGCTACATCGCTGTTTTGCAACGATTAGCCGCGCCTATTTGGGCTTGTCGGACGGGTCGAATTAAACCGGATTTTGCGCGATGGTTACCGGCAAGCGCGCGAGCCGGCCCAAATGTGTGCTGCCGCCCGGTCTCGCGCCTGCGCGAGGGCCTAAAAGACCAGACGACCGCCAGCGACCAGCAGGGTCGCCGCCAGCAGGAGCCGCAAGGCGACGTCGGGAATTCGGCAGGCGACATAGCTGCCGAACACGATGCCCGGCAGCGAGCCGACTAGCAACGCGCCGAGCAAGTGCCAATGAATCGAGCCCAGCATCCAATGGCCCAGGCCGGCGATCAGGGTCAGCGGCACGGCATGGGCGATGTCCGAGCCGACGATGCGCGCCACCGGCAGGCGCGGGTAGAGCAGAACCAGCGCGGTCGTGCCGAGCGCGCCGGCGCCGACCGAGGAAATCGGCACCAACACGCCAAGCGCGACACCGGCGCCGATTGTGAGCCAGCGGACGCGCTTCGGTTCGAGCTTGGCGAGGCGGTCGCCGTAATGGCGCACGATGCGGCTGCGGAATATCAGCACGAAAGCTGACAAGAAGAGTGCGCAGCCGAGCACGATGGTGATCAGCTCATGCGCCGTCGTGCCGCCGAGGTTCAGCCGCGACAGGCCGAACAACGTGATGCCCGTCATCGGCACGCTGCCGAGCGCGAGCAAGCCGACGATCGGCCAATCGATCGTGCCGGTGAAGCCGTGCATCGCCGTGCCCGCGGTCTTGGTGGCCGCGGCGTACAGCAGGTCGGTACCGACGGCAGTCGCCGGCGAGATGCCGAACAACAGGATGAGCAGAGGCGTCATCAGCGAGCCGCCGCCGACGCCGGTCATGCCAACGAGCATGCCGACGACGAAGCCGCATACCGGATAGGCGAGGTTAAACGCGTGATGCAGCATAATCCGGTTTCCTCACCCGTCGATCATACCAGCGGCGACGGTCGCGTGTGTCTGTTCATCGATCAGGATCAGCGCGCCGGTCGCGCGGTTGGCTCGATAGGGATCGAACGCCAGCGGTGCCGCAGCCACAATACGAACATGGGCGATGTCGTTGCGAACGAGGCCGGTTGTCGGCACCGGCGCGAGCGTCGTGACGTCGAGCCGATGGACGATATCCTTGATGTGAGCGACGGCGGTGCGGGTGCCAATTTTGACCAGATAGCGGCGTCCGGCGGCGAACGGTTCGTCGTCGAACCAGCAGATGGTGGCGTCGAGGCGGGCAGCCACCGCCGGTACGGCGCTCGGGTGAACCAAAATGTCGCCGCGGCTGATGTCGACGGCGTCGTCGATTTCGACGCCGATCGATTGCGGCGCGGTCGCGTCGTCGAGCGCGCCGTCGTAGGTGGCGATGGCGCGTACGCGGGTGGTGACGCCGGAGGGCAAGGCGACGATCTGATCGCCGACGGCAATCCGGCCAGACTCGATGCGGCCCAGGTACCGACGGTACTGACCAGCCGGCGTCGTCATGCGTCGCACCAGCTGCACGGGCAAGCGCAGCGGCAGATGGTCCACGTCGGCCGCCGGCGGCAGGCCCTCGAGGATCGCCAGCAACGGTTCGCCGTCGTACCAGGGCAGGCGCTCGCTGCGCGCAACCACGTTGTCGCCGAACTTCGCCGATAGCGGTACGACGATCGGCGGCTCGGCGCCGAGCGTTCCGGAAAAAGCTTTGACCGTGCCGGCGACCGCATCGAACGGCGCGCGCGCAAAGTCCACCAGGTCCATCTTGTTTACCGCGATCACCAGGTGCCGGATGCCAAGCAGATGGGCGAGAAAAAGATGGCGGCGCGTCTGAGTGGTCATGCCGTTGCGCGCATCGACCAGGATCACGGCGGCGTCCGCGGTGCTCGCGCCGGTCACCATGTTGCGCGTGTACTGCTCGTGGCCCGGCGTGTCCGCGATGATAAACTTGCGCCGCGGCGTTGCGAAATAACGGTAGGCAACGTCGATGGTGATGCCCTGCTCGCGCTCAGCGACCAAGCCGTCGGTCAGCAGCGAGAGATCGATCACGGCGTCGCCGTTGCGTGCCGCGATACGCTCGAGCGCGGCGAGATGATCGTTCGGCACGGCGCCGGCGTCGTGCAGCAGCCGGCCGATGAGCGAGCTCTTGCCGTCGTCGACGCTGCCGGCCGTGGTAAACCGCAGCAGCCGCGGATCATTACCGGAGGAGAACGGCATCAAAAATATCCGGCGCGCTTGCGTTCTTCCATCGAGGCGTCGGAGGTCCGATCATCGAGCCGGGTGGCGCCGCGTTCGCTGATGCGCGCGGTCATGATCTCCGCGACGACCTCGTCGGCGGTCGCGGCCGGCGATTCAACCGGCAGGGTGCACGAAATGTCGCCGACGGTGCGGAAACGGACGAGACGCGTCTCGATCGGCTCGTGGTCGGCGATCGCGGCTCCATCGACGACCGGCACCAGCGCGCCGCCACGCAGCGCTACGCGCCGTGGATGGGCATAATAAAGCGGCGGCAGTTCGATGCCCTCGCGGGCGATGTACTGCCACACGTCGAGCTCGGTCCAGTTGCTGAGCGGAAACACGCGCATGTGCTCGCCCGAATCGAGGCGCGTGTTGTACAGGCTCCACAGCTCCGGACGCTGACGGCGCGGATCCCATTGGCCGAATGCGTCGCGGAACGAAAAGACGCGCTCTTTGGCGCGCGCTTTTTCCTCGTCGCGGCGCGCGCCGCCGATGCAGGCATCGAAGCCGAACTCGGCGATCGCGTCGAGCAGCGTCACGGTCTGGAACGCATTGCGGCTCTGATTGGCGTGTTTCAACCGCACGCGGCCGCGGTCGATCGAATCCTGCACCGTGCGCACGATCAGGCGCTCGCCAAGCTGCGCGACAAGCCGGTCGCGGAAGGCGATGACTTCGGGGAAATTGTACCCGGTATCCACGTGCAGCAGCGGGAACGGCAGGCGTCCGGGCCGTAGCGCTTTTTCCGCAAGCCGCAGCAGAACGGTCGAATCCTTGCCGCCCGAGAACAGCAGCACCGGGTTGCGGAACTCGGCCGCGACCTCGCGCAGAATGTGGATCGCTTCGCTTTCGAGCGCGTCGAGATGCGCGGCGTACGGGATCGAAGCTGGGGTCGACGGCGTCGGCGCGGGCCGTTCGATCGTTGTCAGGATTTCATCGCCGCTCATGACGCCTTCCGGTGCGGGTGTAAGCCGCATTCGCGATGTTCCGCCGACTCCCACCACCAGCGGCCGGCGCGCATATCTTCGCCCGGCGCGATGGCGCGCGTGCAGGGCGCGCAGCCGATGCTGGGATAGCCGCGATCATGGAGTGCGTTGTAGGGAACCGAATGCTGGCGGATGTAGTGCCAGACGTCGTCGTCGGACCAGTCGGTCAGCGGGTTGAATTTCTGCAGGCCGTGCTCCGCGTCCCATTCCTGCACCTTCAAGTCGCGCCGGGTCAGCGACTGGGAACGACGCTGGCCGGTGATCCAGGCCTGCTTGCCGGCGAGCGCACGCCGCAGCGGCTTGACCTTGCGCAGGAAGCAGCATTCGAGACGCAGCGCCTGGCTGTCGTAGAAGGCATTCGGACCGTTGGCCGCGACGTAGCGTTCGACATCCGCCGTATCGGGCGCGATCACCGCGACCGGAATCTGATAGCGGCGTGTCGTCGCGTGGATGAGTGACTGGGTTTCTTCCGGCAGGCGGCCGGTGTCGAGCGTGAAGATTTCGATCGGCAGGCGATGCCGCGCCACCAGGTCGATCAGCACCATGTCTTCGGCGCCGAAGCTTGCCGCCAGCGCCGCCGGCACGTGACGTTCGGCAATGCTCCGCATCAGGTTCACGACCTGTTGCGTCTGCTCTTCGGCCTGCACGAAACTTCTCCTCAACCAACGCGGGCTTATGAATTGCTGTGGTGATACACCTATATTGTCTCTGATATCAATGTATTATTTATTGTAACAACAAAGTTTATATGTTATATATAGAAAATATCATAATAAGTATTCAATAACAAGGTGTTAGTTCATGATGCGGTCGAACAGGCCAATGGTGAAATTGACCGGCATGGTGATCGGACCGGCCCGTCCCCAATACTTTTCAGGTACCGGCGGTACGGGCGAGCCATCGTGCAACATGGCCAGCGCCGCCTGATCGAGCAGCGGATTGCCCGAACCCTTGGTGATCCAGGCGCTGGTGACGGTGCCGTCATGGGCGAGGGTGAACGCCACCATTACGGTGCCCTCTTGTTTCTTCTTCAGAGCGTCGTCGGGATAATGCTTGTAGCGTTCAAGGTGACGGCGCACGCGGTCGAGATAATCGTCCGGTGAACCCGTGCCGTAGCCGGGACCACCCGGACCTTGGCTCACGCCGAAATTGCCGTTGCCGGCGCTGCCGACGCCTTCCATGCCCGTGCCCAACGCGGCCGGCGCGCCGGCTGTTGCGACCGTTGTCGGCGGCGCCGATTGTGCCGGCGCTGCCAATGGCGTGGCCGTCACGGTCGGCGCGGGGTTGCGCGCCGGCTTCGGCGCTGGCGCGGCCGTCGGCTTGGCGACGCGCTGCTGCTGCGTTGCTTGAAGTTGGTGCGGCTTGGGCGGCGCGGTTTCGACATGGGTCACCATCGGCGATGGTTTCGGTGTCGGCAAAGGCGGCGTGGCGTCGCTCACCAGGGGGGTGACGTCGCTCGGCGCGGCATGCGCTGGGCTGCTCGCCGCCTGCGGCGCTGCGGCGTCTTTTTCGCCAGGCAGCCGGGCTTGCCCACCGCTACCGCCGGGCGAACCTGCGCCGCCGCCGGTGCCCTCAAATTTGATTGTGACCGGCGGAAACACAACCTCTTGCGGCGGCGGCACGCGCCAAAGCCCGAGCAAAAGCGCGAGGATCAGCCCATGCAACAGCACGGAATCGGCAATGCTGCGCCACAGGCGCTTGCGATCCTTCCGGTCACGGAATTGATCCGCCGGTTCAGGCGTTATCGGGGTGTAGACGCCCTCGGTCGCCACGGCCATCGATTGAGTAAAAAACCTCAATAGACGACATGGCGGCGAATGCCAAGTGAATCAACAGGCTGACGGACAACGTGGTGGTTGGCCGAAAGCGGGTCGGAGCGGGACGTGATCGTGATGACAGCGGACCAAACGTTGACGGTGCGGCCAGCGCGGCAGCTTGGCGGGTTTGTGACTGCCGTCGCATGCGTCCTGGCGCTCATCGCCCTGGCCGCGTTCGCGCTCGCGCCGGCCGGATGGCGTGTCGGTCTTTGGTACTACACCGTCGCGTTCGCGATTATGCGCTATGCGGTGTATGTCGCGCTGCTCGCGACGGCGTTTTCGATCGTCGCGTTGGCTGGATGGCCGCGCCTGTCGCCGTGGCGTCGCGTCGCTGCGTTCGCCGCATTGGCGATCGCGACCGTCGTCGTCTATGTCCCGTGGCACTATGCGCAACTGGCCGCAGCGACGCCGCCGATCCACGACGTCACGACCGACGCCGTCAATCCGCCGCCGTTCTGGGCGGTGCTACCGTCGCGCGCCGAAGAGAACGCCAATCCCGTCGAATACGGCGGGGCCGCGGTAGCGAAATTGCAATACATCTACTATCCGCAGATCGCACCGGTGACCACGAGGCTGCCGCCGCGTGCGGCGTTTGCGGCCGCCTTGGCGACGGCGCAATCGATGCCCGGCTGGATCGATGTGATCGCCGAGCCCGAAGCCTGGCGCATCGAGGCGAGCCAGGAATCGTTCTGGATGCGCTTTACTGACGACGTCTCGATCCGGGTCTCGCCCGACGGCAAAGGGAGCCGCATCGACGTGCGCTCGCTGTCGCGGCAAGGGCGGGGCGATTTTGGCGTCAACGCTGCCCGTGTGATCGCTTATCTCGACGCGCTCAAGGCGCGTCTCGCGTCGACCTCACATTAAGCGCGGTCCGATTGCGGCTGGCAACCGCGTGTGGCAAGTTTGCCGCCCTTCCGCACGCTCAATTCAGCGCGTTACGAACGAAAGGACGGCGTCGTCATGAAGTTGCTGCGCTTCGGCCCGGCGGGCCACGAGAAGCCGGGTTTGCTCGAGAAGAACGGGCAGATCCGCGATCTCTCCGGCGTTGTCACCGACATTGGGCCGGACCAGATTGCGCCCGCCGCGCTCGACAAGCTGCGTAAGCTCGATCCGGCCAAGCTGCCGGTAGTGTCCGGCAATCCGCGCCTCGGGCCGCCGGTTGCCAACGTTCCCAAGATCATCGCCGTCGGCCTCAACTACATCGATCACGCCAACGAAGCGACTATGAAGATCCCGACAGAGCCAGTGCTGTTCATGAAGACGGTCACGTCTTACGCCGGTCCGAACGACGACGTTGTGCTGCCGAAGAATTCAACCAAGGGCGATTGGGAGGTCGAGCTCGGCATCTTCATCGGCACCAAGGCGCAATACGTTTCCAAGCAGGACGCGTTGAAGCACGTGGCTGGCTACACCATCGTCAACGACGTTTCGGAGCGGAATTTTCAGCTCGAACGCGGTCCGCAATGGATGAAGGGCAAGGGTTGCGACACGTTCTGCCCCACCGGGCCGTGGCTGGTGACGCCGGACGAGGTCGCCGATCCCCAGAATCTCGAGGTGATGTGCGAGGTCAGCAACCAGGTGATGCAGAAGGCCTCGACCAAAAGCATGATTTTCGACTGCGCCACGATCATCAGCTACACCAGCGAATTCATGACCCTGATGCCGGGCGATCTGATCGCCACCGGCACGCCGTCGGGCGTCGGGCTCGGCCGCAATCGGTTCCTCAAGCCCGGCGACAGCATGCGGCTGACCGTGACCGGCATGGGCGAACAGCGGCAAAGGGTGGTGGCTTATCGCCCATAAGGGGTCGTGTGGGGCCGGCCGGCCGGCGCGTCCGCATGCTGGCGGCGGGCCACGATTCGCGCTAATCTAAACAGTTGTTTAGCTGTCTCCGGGAGGGGGTTTTCCTGACTGCCATGTATGATCGTCGTCCTGATTTCTTTCGTGCCGATGACGCACCGACGTCCGGCCGCCGCGTCGAAGCCAAGGTGAAGTGGTTCAACACCGCCAAAGGCTTCGGTTTTGTCACCTTGTCCGATGGTACGCCCGATGCGTTCCTGCCGATGGCGGTGCTACGCCGGGCGGGTTACGGCGAGGCGCGCGAGGGCGCGTCGATCGTCTGTGAAGTCGGCGCCGGCGCCAAAGGACCTTTGGTCGTCAACGTCCTTAACCTCGATAATAGCACCGCCGTACCCGGCGGCGGTGGCAACGGCGGCGGACGTCCGAGCGCGCCGCGCGGTCCCGCCCAGACGATGCAGGGCGCGGTCAAATGGTTCGAGCCTGACAAGGGCTATGGCTTCATCGCGCCCGAAGGCGGCGGCAAGGACATCTTCGTCCACGTCACCGCTTTGCGGCGCAGCGGCGTCAACGCCCTGGAGCCCGGCCAGCGGGTGCAGGTCGATGTCGTCGAGGGCCACAAAGGTCTCGAAGCCGATCACGTCACCCTGCTATAAGGCCGGTCAGCGGGGCTGACGCATCGTTATCGGCCCTCGCGCGTTAGTGGAAGTAGCGTCGGAGCAAGTCGTCCATGGATCTACAGGACACGCTGAAGACCTACCGGCTGTTTTCCGGCTCCTACGATTTCGTTTTCGGTCCGATCTTCCATCCCGGTCGTAAGGCCGCGGTGCGGATCGCCAACAATCTGCCCGGGCAGCGTATCCTCGAGGTCGGCGTCGGCACCGGCCTGTCGTTGCCATATTTCCGTGCTGATTCCGAGGTCACTGGCATCGACGTCTCGGCCGAGATGCTCGCCAAGGCCAAGACGCGCGTCGCGCGCAAGCGGCTGACACAGGTCAAGGCGCTACATGTGATGGACGCCGAGCAGACGAGCTTCGCCGACGACAGTTTCGACGCGGTGCTGGCGCTCTACGTCGCGTCGGTGGTGCCGAACCCGGCGCGCTTCGCGGCCGAGATGCGTCGCGTCTGCCGGCCGGGCGGCACGATCGTCATCGTCAATCATTTCATGAGCGAAAACTGGCTGGTCAGCCGCTTCGAAAAGGCGCTCGCGCCGCTGGCTGGCAAGATCGGATTCCACGCCGACTTCCCGCTCGACGATTTCATTGCCGACGGCAAACTCGAAGTCCGCGACATCCGGCCGAGCAATCTGTTCGGCTATTGGAAGTTGCTGCGCTGCGTCAATAACAAGCCGGCGTAATCTAGCCCGGCCGTCGGCGTTCGCGCGGCTGAGGATGCCGCTGGCGCTGCTGCGGCCTCTGAATATAGCCAGGCTGATCGCCCGGCGGATTGCCGAAGCGCCCCGTACCCGGATGCGATGGATTGCCGACGCCGCGGCCGCTGTTGCCGGGGTCGCCCGCACGCGTGCGCGGCTGCTTGATCTTTTTGATCTTTGCCATGTCTCCAAAGAACGGCAGCGGCGCGGCGCGGTTCCTAGATCAGATCGAGATTGAATCCCATCACCGTGCGGCCGCCGGCGATCGCCGGCAGTAACGCGGGCGCTTGCGCCAGGCGATGCTCGGCATAGAACCGCGCGGTGGCGATCTTGGCTTCGAGGAACGGCCGGTCGCCGGCACCGGCTTTCAGGCGTCGTGTCGCGGCCGCGGCGCCGCGCGCCAGCAGCCAACCGGCGGCAACCGTGCCCAGCAAGCGGAGATAGGGCTCTGCGCCGGCAAGCGCGGCACTGAGGTCGTTGGCGGCGCTCGTGAGCAGACCCTTCGTCGCGCACTCCAGCGCGTCGATGCCCTGGGCCAGATGGCCGTCGGCATCGTGACTGTCGAGCTGAGTCAGCGCACGACGCATTTCGACGACGAAATCGGCAACCGCCGCACCGTCATCGCGCAGCAGCTTACGACCGACGAGGTCGTTCGCCTGGATGCCGTTGGTGCCTTCGTAGATCGGCGCGATACGGGCGTCGCGCCAATGCTGGGCGGCGCCGGTCTCCTCGATGAAGCCCACGCCGCCGTGCACTTGAATGCCGGTGCTGGCGGTTTCGACGCCGTGATCGGTGCACCAAGCCTTGACCACCGGCGTCAATAAATCGCGCCGCGCCTGGGCGCGGGCGCGCTGCGCCGTGTCGGGCAGGCGGCGGGCGCGATCGGTCTCGCCGGCGGCGTAATAGGCGAGGGCGCGCGAGGCCTCGCTTGCCGCGCGCATCGACAGCAGCATGCGGCGCACGTCGGGATGGTGCACGATCGGCAGCCCCGCGCCGTCCTTGGCGCCGGCCGGTTTGCCCTGGATGCGCTCGCGCGCGTAGGTTCGCGCCTGCTGATACGCGCGCTCGCCAATCGCCACGCCCTGCAAGCCGACATGCAGCCGCGCCACATTCATCATGATGAACATGGCCTCAAGGCCACGGTTCTCCTCGCCCACCAGGGTGCCGACGGCGCCGCCATCGTCGCCATAGGACATGACGCAGGTCGGGCTCGCATGAATGCCGAGCTTGTGCTCGAGGCTGACGCAACGCAGGTCGTTGCGCGCGCCCAGGCTGCCATCGTCGTTGACGAGAAATTTCGGCACGACGAACAGCGAAATGCCCTTGGTGCCGGCGGGCGCATCGGGTAGTCGCGCGAGCACGAGATGGACGATGTTGCCGGCCATGTCGTGTTCGCCCCAGGTGATGAAGATCTTCTGGCCGGTGATGCGGTAATGGTCGCCCTCGCGCACCGCCCGCGTCCGCAGCGCGCCGAGGTCGGAGCCGGCCTGCGGCTCCGTCAGGTTCATCGTGCCGGTCCATTCGCCGGAGATCAGGCGGCCGAGATAGAGGCGCTGCTGCGCCGGTGTGCCGAGCTGTTCGAGCAGTTCCCAGGCGCTGATGCTGAGCATCGGACAGAGCGACCAGGCGAAATTGGCGCTCATCCACATCTCGTTGACCGCGGTGTCGAGCGCGATCGGCAGTCCCTGGCCGCCGTGTTCGGGAGACGCCGACAGCGCGCTCCAGCCGCCGCCGGCATAGGCGCGATAGGCTTCCTTGAAGCCGGCGGGCGTGCGTACCACGCCGTTTTCAAGTCGGCTCTTTTCGATATCGCCGGTCTGGTTGGTCGGTGCGATGACGTTGCCGGCCAGTTTTGCGGCCTCGCCGAGCACGGCATCGACGACATCAGGCGAAGTCGTTTCGTATCCGGGTAGTTTGGCGATTTCCGGCAACCCGGCGATCTCGTCGAGCGCGAAGCGCATCTCGGCCAGCGGCGCGGCGTAGCCGCTCATAGCACCTTGCCGGGGTTCATGATGCCATCGGGATCAAGCGCCGCCTTGATCCGCCGCATGGTTTCGAGCTCGAGCGGCTGGGTGTAGTGCGCGAGCTCGTCGCGCCGCGCCAGGCCGATGCCGTGCTCGGCGCTGATCGAGCCGCCGAGCGACACGACGATGTCGTGGACGATGCGGTTGAATTCCGCCCAACGCTTCAGATAGACAGCTTTATCGGCGCGGGGCGGTTGCGTCAGGTTGAAATGGATGTTGCCGTCGCCGACATGGCCGAACGGATAGGGCCGGATGCCGGGCAGCCGCTCGCTCACCGCCTTGCTTGCGCGGACGATGAATTCGGCGACTTTGCTGATCGGCACGGAGACGTCGTGCTTGATGCTGCCGCCGAGCTTGTCCTGCTGCTCGGCGAGCGCGGCGCGGATCCGCCAGAGCTCGCGGCGCTGTGCTTCGCTTTCGGCGATCACGCCGTCTTGGATCAGGTCGGCGCCCATGGCTGCTTCCAGCAGTGCCTCGAGCGCCTGACGCAAATGCGCGCCGCTGCGGCTCGAGGAGATTTCAAGCAGCGTATACCAGGGATGCTTGGTGGCGAGCGGCTCGCGGAAGCCCTCGCCAAATTCAAGCACGTTGTCGATACCGATGCGCGGGATGAGCTCGAATCCGGTCAATTGGTCGCCGCTCGCCGCTCGGGCGCGCGCGAACAGCTCCATGACGTCCTCGACGCGCTTCAAGCCGACCAGCGCCGTTTCAACCTCATGCGGCCGGGGAAACAGCTTAAGCGTCGCGGCGGTGATGATGCCGAGCGTTCCTTCGGCGCCGATGAACAGTTGTTTGAGATCGTAGCCGACGTTGCTCTTGCGCAGGCCGCGCAGCCCGTTCCAGACGCGACCGTCGGGCAGCACGACTTCGAGGCCGAGCGCCAATTCGCGCGTGTTGCCATAACGCAGCACGTTGATGCCGCCGGCGTTGGTCGAAAGGTTGCCGCCGATCTGGCACGAGCCTTCGGCGCCGAGGCTGAGCGGAAAGAGCCGGTCGGCGGCTTCGGCGGCGCGTTGCAGTTCGGCGAGGATGCAGCCGGCTTCGGCGGTGATGGTGAAATTGAGCGCATCCAGCGCGCGGACGCGGTTCATGCGGCCGAGGCTGATCAACACGCCGTTCGCCGCCGCGACGGCGCCGCCCGACAGGCCGGTGTTGCCACCCTGCGGGTAGATCGGCAGCCGCGCCTCGGCGCAGATCGTTACCAGCTTCGCGACCTCTTCGGTCGAGGCCGGTCGCAGAACGGCGAGCGCCGCGCCGCGATAACGGCCGCGGCGCTCTTCGAAGTAAGGCTCGGTATCGGCGCCCTCGGCGACGCCTTTCGGCCCGACGACGGCCTTGAGACGCGCGAGCGTGTCGGCGGCGGCAACGCTGTCCATGACTAAAGCCCTATCGCTCCCGACCGGCTGCCGTCCAGCCCTCAGTTGGCGCGGCCGCGCGCCGCGCGCCGCAAGCGGTCGTTGATCGCCGCGCCCAGGCCGGTTTCGGGGATGGGCATGACCGCGATCGTCGTGAAGCGCGGCTGGTCGAGCGTACGCAGCGACGCGAACAGATTGGCGGCCGCCTCGGTCAGATCGCGGGCCGACGACAGATTGACAGTTGTCCCGGCGCCAGGCAGCGGTGCGCCGAATGCCAGCAGCGCCTCATCCGCTGCGACCGTCGAGGCGTTGAGGCGCAACGGCCGCGCCGGCGCATAGTGGTGTTCGAGCATGCCGGGCGAACGCGGCGCGCCCGCATCCGCCGCATTGGCCAGGGGGCCGAGCACGCTTTCAAGCTGCTCGCGCGTCACGCCGCCCGGCCGCAGCAGCGCAGGCCGCGGCTGTGCCAGATCGACCACCGTGGATTCAATGCCGACCTGGCACGGTCCGCCGTCGAGTACGGCGGCGATACGCCCGCCGAGTTCATCGACCACGTGGTCGGCCGTGGTCGGACTGACGTGACCCGAGCGGTTGGCGCTGGGCGCGGCGAGCGGCCGCTCAACGGCCCGCAGGAGCGCCTGCGCCAACGGATGCGCCGGCGCACGCAACGCGACGGTTTCCAACCCCGCGCTGGCCAGACGGGAAATCGAACAGGCGGCACTGCGCTTGAGCACGAGCGTCAGCGGTCCCGGCCAGAAGCGTCGCACGAGATCGCGCGCGCGGTCGTCGAAAGCGGCCAGCGGTTCGGCCGCGGCAAGCTCGGCAACATGCACGATCAACGGATTGAAATTCGGCCGACCCTTGGTGGCGAAGATCGCGGCGACGGCACGGTCGTTCGTGGCATCGCCGCCGAGGCCATAGACCGTCTCGGTCGGAAACGCCACCAGCGCACCGTCGCGCAGCAACGAAGCGGCGCGACCGAGTTGCGCGGCGCTCAGGCGCTCGGTCACGTCCGGCCGCGGCCGAGAAACGGTGGATTGCGGTAGCCCACTTTGCCGTAACCGAGGCGCACACCATCGAGCGTCGTCACGCTGCCCCCGGCGGCTTCGACAATCGCCTGGCCGGCGGCCGTGTCCCACTCGCTGGTTTCGCCATAGCGCGGGTAATGGTCCGCCGTGCCGTCGGCAATCAAGCAGAATTTGGACGCGCTACCCATCGGGCGATGCACGGCGCCCGGCACGGTGGCGAGATAGGCCTCGATGCGACGCGATGGGCCGTGCAGCCGGCTCGACAAGACGACAGGTTTTGCCGGAGCGATGCGCGCGGCGATCCGTTCCGGCTTGCCGTCGCCGCGTTGGCGGGTTGCGGTGCCGGGGCCGGCGGCGGCATAAATCAGATGCTGCGTCGGCACGCCGATCACACCCAGCACCGGCCAGCCATTCTCGATCAGGCCGATATTGACGCTGAATTCGTCGCTGCGATCGACGAAGCCGCGCGTGCCATCGAGCGGATCGACCAGCCAATAACGCGACGCCAATGTTGCCGGCAGACCCGAGGCGGCGACCTGCTCCTCGGCGACGATAGGAATTTCGGGCGCAACGCGTTCGAGTGCGGCGATGATCCGTCGCTCGGCTTCCTCGTCCGCGAGCGTGACCGGCGACTGGTCGGCTTTGCGCCGCACCTCGAACGGCGTCGCGTAGATATCGAGGATCACCGCGGCCGCGGCTTGGGCGCCGCTGCGCGCGGCTTCGAGAAGTACCGCGTGGCTCGCCGTCATCCGCGCGCCTGCCGGATCGCGCGCCAGACATTGTGCGGCGTTGCCGGCATTTCGATGGATTCGACGCCAACGCCGGCGAGCGCGTCGACGACGGCGTTGATCACCGCTGGCGGCGCTCCGATAGCGCCGGCTTCGCCCGCGCCCTTGACGCCAAGCGGATTGGTCCGGCACGGCACGACGTTGTACAAGAACTCGACCGAGGGCACATCGTCGGCATGTGGCATGGCGTAATCCATGAATGAACCGGTGACGAGTTGTCCGCCGTCGTCGTAGATGCAACCCTCGATCAGCGCCTGGCCGATGCCTTGAATCACGCCGCCATGGATCTGGCCAGCGAGCAACAGCGGGTTCACGACGTTGCCAAAATCGTCGACCACGACATAGCGCAGCACCGTGGTCATGCCGGTGTCGGGATCGATCTCGACCTCGCAGACGTGGCAGCCGTTCGGGAAGGTATGCGCGGCCGGAAGGTAGTGCGCTTTTTCGTCGAAACCCGGCTCGAACCCGGGCGGCAACAGCAGCGGATTGTGCGCTGCCTGCGCGACCTCGATCATGCTGACGCGCTTGTCGGTGCCGGTAATCACGTATTGGCCGTCGGCAAATTCGATGTCGGCTTCGGCGGCTTCGAGGCGATGCGCCGCGATCTTCTTGCCTTTGTCGACGATGCGCTGGATCGCCATGCCGAGCGCGTTGCCGGCAACCGGCAGCGACCGCGAGCCGCCAGTGCCGCGGCCGAAGCCTACGACGTCGGTATCGCCCTGGTGCACGCGCACGCGATCGAATGGCACGCCCAATCCATCGGCGACAAGCTGTGCGTAAGCGGTCTGGTGGCCTTGGCCGGACGATTGCGAGCCGATGATGACGGTTACCGCGCCGCTTGAATCGAAGCGAATCTCGGCCATCTCGTCGAAACCGCCGCCGCACTGCTCGATATAGGTGGAAAGCCCCAAACCGCGCAGCTTACCGCGCGCCGCCGATTGCGCCTTGCGCGTTGCAAATCCGGCGGCGTCCACCTGCTTTAGCGCGTCGGCGAGGTTCTTGGCGAACTCGCCGCTGTCGTAGGTCATGCCGAGCACGGTCTTGAACGGCATGGCTTCGGGCGGAATGAAGTTGCGTCGACGCAATTCGGCCGGCTCGACACCGAGCTTGCGCGCGGCGTGATCGACCAGCCGTTCGAGCGCGTAATTGGCCTCCGGCCGCCCGGCGCCACGATAGGCATCGACCGCCACCGTATTCGTGTAGACGCCTTTGACGCGCACCACCGCGGCCGGCGTGCGATAGACGCCGGCGAGCATCGCCGTACCGGCCATCGTCGGAATGAAGGTGCCGAAGTTCGACAGATAGGCGCCAAGATTGGCCGTGGTCTCGACGTCGACCGCGAGGAAATTGAGATCGGCGTCGAGCGCCAGCCGCGCGCGCGTGACGTTGTCGCGACCCTGCGCGTCGCTGAGAAACGATTCGCCGCGCTCGCCGATCCATTTCACCGGCCGGCCGAGCTTGTGCGCGGCATAAAGCACGAGGCCGTGTTCGGGATAAAGAAACAGCTTCATGCCGAAGCCGCCGCCGACGTCCGGAGTGATGACGCGGATGCGATGTTCGGCAAAGCGGAAGACGCTGGCTGCCAACAACCGGCGGATCGCGTGCGATCCCTGCGTCGACGTGTAAAGCGTAAAGCGATCCTCGGCGGCGTCATAGGCGCCCAACGCACCGCGCGGTTCCATCGAGTTGGCAACCAGCCGGTTGTTGACCAGATTGAGCTCGATCACGTGCTTCGCGCGCGCAAAGGCGGCCTCGGTCGCCTTGCGGTCGCCGCTCTCCCAGTCGAAGCAGAGGTTGCTCGGGATGTTGTCCCAGACGAGCGGCGCGCCAGGCTCGGCGGCACGCGCGGTGTCGGCGACGGCCGGCAAAACGTCGTAGTCGACCCGAATCAATTCGGCGGCGTCCTTGGCGGCGGTGGCGGTTTCGGCCACGACAAAGGCGACGCCGTCACCGACGTGCCGCACGCGGCCGGTCGCGAGCAGCGGATGCTCGACCATCTTGATGCGGCTGCCGTCGCGGTTTTTGAGCGGCACCACGCAGGGAATCTTGCCGATGCCGTCGCGCTCGAGATCGGCGCCGGTGAAGACGCCGACAACGCCGGGTGCGGCCAGCGCGGCCGAAATATCGACCGCGCGGATGGTCGCGTGCGCATGCGGCGAGCGCAGCACGTAACCGACGGTTTGACGCGGCAATACGATGTCGTCTGTGTAGCGGCCAGCACCGGTGATGAAGCGGCGATCCTCGCTGCGCCGCACCGGCTGGCCCATGCCGAACTGTCCCATGGAGGGGAAATCTCTGTCGTCGTGGCGAAGGGCGCTAAAATAGCGGCGCGAGCACGGGCCGACCAATCCCTTTTTTCGCCCGGACGGTATGAACGAACGAGGTCCTTGCGCATGTGCGGACGCTACAAGTTGGCCACGCCTGCCGAGGTATTGCGGGACGTTTTCGGCTTCGTCGAGCGCCCGAACCTGCCGGCGCGCTATAACGTCGCGCCGACCCAGGACGCACCGGTCGTCCGGCAGCGACGCCAGCCGGCGGGCGAGCGCACAGCACAAAATCTGCGCTGGGGGCTCATTCCGTCGTGGGCAAAAGACGCCAAGATCGGTGCGTCGCTGATGAACGCCCGTGCCGAAAGCCTGGCATCGCGTCCGGCCTTCGCCAAGGCACTGCATCAGCGGCGCTGCGCGGTGCTGGCGGACGGGTTCTACGATTGGTCGGGCGAGGGCGCCGACCGGCAACCTTATCTAGTGACGCGGCGCGACAACGCGCCGTTTGCGTTCGCCGGCCTGTGGGACCGCTGGATCGACCGGCGCGATGCCGCCGCGACGCCGATCGACAGTTTCACCATCGTCACTACCGCCGCGAACGAGTTGTTGCGGCCGCTCCATCCGCGCATGCCGGTCATTCTCGCTGGTGCCGATCTCGATATCTGGCTTGATCCGACAAGTGAACCGGC
Organism: Allostellaceae bacterium; assembly: GCA_050729555.1. Classification (GTDB taxonomy): domain Bacteria; phylum Pseudomonadota; class Alphaproteobacteria; order ATCC43930; family CGMCC-115725; genus REEB95. Next base: position 12,616 of record JBOHLR010000004.1, on the reverse strand, counting down.
GCGGCTGGCTTCGGCGCTGGCTGGCGTGCCGGTGGCCGACATGCGCTATGTCCCGGTCGCCAAACGCGTTAATTCGGCGCGGATCGACGAGGCAAATCTGACGGAGCCGATCGGGCCTGAAACCGTCACTGGCTAGCTACCCTTCTTGTTCTTGCGCGCGTCGGCGATCAGCTGCCGCAAGCCGTCGATGTCGACCGCGCCCATGGTGAGCTGGTCGCCGATCACCAGCGCCGGCGTTGCATCGATGCCGAGCGCGTCGGCCAGCGCGTAATTGCGCTGGATAGTCTGGCCGACGGAGGCCGCCGTCATGTCATGTTTAAGTTTGGTGAGATCGAGGCCGCTGGCTTCGGCGACCTTCATCACCGCATCGGCGTCGATATTGCCTTTGAGCGCCATCATCCGGTCGTGAAATTCGGTGTACTTGCCTTGCTGGCGCGCGGCGATGGCGACCCGCGACGCGACGACCGACGTCGGGCCAAGGATCGGGAACTCCTTGTAGACGACGCGGAGCTTGCCGTCCTCTTTGATCAACGCCTCAAGCGACGGCTCGATCGCTTTGCAGTACGGGCAGCGATAGTCGAAGAATTCGACCAGCGTGACGTCCCCGTTGGGGTTGCCGGCGACGACGGAATTGGGATCGTGCAGCAGCTCGTCGCGTCTGGCTGCGATCACTTTCTTGGCCGCCGCCGCCTTGGCGTCATCGGCCTGTTGCTGTGCCGCCTTGAGCGCATCCATGACCGCTTCCGGATGCTGCTGCAGGTAATCGTGGATCAAGCGATCGATTTCCTGCTTTTGCGCGGGCGAGAATGATTGCGCCGCGGCAGTCGCAGGTCCGGCGAACGTGGCGACGAGGGTAATCAACGCCGCGATGACAAGTTTGCGCATTCCAATCCTTCCATCCATTAGGACGCGTCGCGAATCCGCTTGGCTTCGGCTTCGATATCTTCGGCGCGCTGGCGTTGCGGTCCAGGCGGCAGGATCTGACGGGCGCGCTGCGACTGTTGGATTGCCGTCTTGTAGTCGCCGTTCGCCATGCCTTCCTCGGCGAGGCTCAGCGCTGCCATGCCGATATTGTTGCTGCGGCCATAGGCGATCGCCAGGAAATGCCACGCGTCGGGGTTGTCGTGCTCGAAGGTGACAGCGTCGGAGAGTTGCCCCAGCGCCTTCGGCAACAGGGCCGGATCCTCGGTCTCGAGTTCGACTTGGGCGAGCTCGACGCGCATCAACGGCGCGTTGTTGAGCGCGACGGCGCGTTGATACGGCGCGACAGCGTCGGCCACGCGCCCGTTGTCGAACAGGATCTGGCCTTTGAGCTCCCAAAAATACGGATTGTTTGGCTGGTCGCGAATCAGGCTGTCGATCTCGGCCAGCGCCTTGGACACGTCCGGAATTCGGTAATAGGCGATGGCACGCGCATAGCGCGCGGGCACCGACTGGTCCGTCGTCGGATATTTCTCCAAGGTCTGTGCCGGCGGATCGAGGAAGCCGTTTAGCTTCGCCTTGACGTCGGCCAGCATCGGAATCCACTGCGACGGATCGGGATTTTTGGTGTAAGGCGAGCTGAGCACGTGCTGCTGCACATACTGGATACGTTCGGTCGTCAGCGGGTGGGTGCGGAGATAGGGGTCCTGCTGCCCTGGCGACAACAGCTCCTCGGGCTCGAGAATTTTAAAGAAATCGAGCAAGCCCTTGGACGATTGATGGGTCGCGTCGAGGAATTTGAGGGCGGCATGGTCGGCCGCGCCTTCCTGCGCCACCGAGAACGACAGGAACGAGCGTTCGCCGACGCCTTCGCCACCGGCCATCGCGCCGCCGATGCCGTTATAGTCGCGGCCGACGACCGATGCGGCGGCGCCGACCGCCATGGCGATGATGGCCTTGATCGTCGCGTCGTGCATCTCGGTCGCGAAGCGCGCGAGATGGCCGCCGGCGATGTGGCCGGTTTCGTGCGCCATGATGCCGACCAGTTCATTGGGGCGGTCGGCGCGCAAGATCGTACCGGTATTCATGAAAATGTTTTGACCGCCGGCGACGAACGAGTTCAGCTGCGGGTCCTGCACGATATAGAAGTGCATGGCATTGGGGTCGAGACCGGCCGCACGCCACACCGGCATTTCGAAGGTGCGCAGCATGGATTCGATTTCGACGTCGCGGATGAGGTTCGGTGAATCGTCGTCGGCCGCCGCGTGCCGGATGGGCACGGCAAGCGCCGTCAGCAGCACACAAACGAACCTGAGGGCGATCTTCAGACGCAAATGGCCGGCTCCGCATCCCTGGTAAACGCCGCGACCGCCACCGTCAACCACCGATGCGGCCGATCGCAGGCCATTGTACGGTCGGATCGCGTATGGGATTCAATAACATAAGGGTGGATCGAAACATCGTGGCAAGGTTCAAGTTATTGGAATCGTTTGATATCGTGGCCGGTCATCGCGCCGCCGATGGATTGTCATGACGCTCAAGATTTCCGGACGCGGACGGGTTCCGCCGTTTATCGTGATGGACGTACTCCGCGACGCCAATGTACGCGCCGCGACCGGAAAAGATGTCCTGCATCTCGAAGTCGGCCAGCCATCGACATCCGCACCCGTGGGCGTCATCGCGGCGGCGCATGCGGCGCTCGAGCGCGACGTGCTCGGCTACACCGACGCACTCGGCCTGCCGGCGTTGCGCGCGGCCATCGCCGCTTATTATCGCGACCGTTACCGCGTGATGCTCGATCCGGCGCGGATCGTCGTCACGACGGGCTCATCCGCCGGCTTCATTCTCGCGTGTCTCGCGGCCTTCGAGCCCGGCGACAAAGTCGCGGTCTGCTTTCCAGGCTACCCCGCCTATCGCAATATCCTGACGGCGCTCGATCTGGTTCCGGTCGAGCTGACGGCCGGCGCCGACGAGCGCTATCAGGTGACGCTCGAACGGTTGCGGATGCAAGGGCAGGGCGTCGAAGGACTGATCATCGCCAGTCCCGCCAATCCGACCGGCACGATGATTCCGGCGGCGGAGCTCGATGTCATCGCGTGCCATTGCCGTACTGCCGGCATTCGCCTCATCTCGGACGAGATCTATCACGGTATCGCCTATGGCGCGCCGGCGGCGACGGCGCTCGCGTTCGATCCGCAGGCGATCGTGGTCAACAGCTTCTCGAAATATTTCTCGATGACCGGTTGGCGTGTCGGCTGGATGGTGGTGCCGAACGACATGGCCCGCGCCGTCGAATGCCTGGCGCAAAATCTCTACGTTTCGCCGCCGGCGCTGTCGCAGCACGCGGCGATTGCCGCGTTCGACTGTTTACCGGAGCTCGACGCCAACGTCGGGCGTTACGCCGAGAACCGGGCGCTGCTGTTGCGCGAGTTGCCGCCGGCCGGCTTTGACCGGCTCGCGCCCTCGGACGGTGCATTCTACCTTTACGCCGACGTCGCCCACCGTACCAACGACAGCGAAGAATTTTGCCGGCTGCTGCTCCGCGAAACCGGCATCGCGCTCACGCCAGGCACGGATTTCGATCCGCGCCGCGGCCGCGCGACCGTGCGCTTCTGTTACGCCGGATCGCCGGCCGTCGTCGCCGAGGCGGCCCGCAGACTCAGGACGTGGCGCGGCTAAGCGCCGCGCTCAGCGCCGCCACCAACCCTTCTTGGGATTGTTTGCCGGGCCGGTGATCTCGTGCGGCGGCGGGACGTTGTGCTGAATCGGCTGGCGCTCGCTCTCGACGGGCGTCGGTTCCGGCCTGGGCTCCGGATTTACCGCGCGTGGCGTCGGTGGCGGCGGTGGCGCTTCGACAGGGGGCGCATCGTGCGCGGCCTGCGGCGCCGCCGATGCGGTTTCGTGCTCCGCAATGTCCGGCCCGGCGTTGCCCGCCATCGATTCATCATGCCTTTCGCCACCGCGGCCGCGCCGACGGCGACCGCCGCGACGACCACGCCGACGCCGACGCCGGCCGTCGTCGCCGTGACCGGGTTGTCCGCCGCCGTCATGACCAGGCCGCGGTTCCGCGCCGAATTGGGCAGTGTCATGATTCGGGTCCGGCTGCGGCGGCTCGTTGTCGCTGACTTCTTCGTCGCTGCCGCCGGCGACATAACCAGGCTCGCCCGGCAATAGGGCAAAGGATGGCCGGAAACCGCGTTCGGCCGGCGGGTGCGGGGCAGCGTGACGCGGCTCGCCGCCGGGCTGGGATTCGCCGCCTGGCGACGGCGCGTCGCCGTGATGACGGCCACGTCCGCCGCGACGGCCGCGCCGCCGCCGGCGACGACCGCCGCCTTCGCCTTGGCCCTGTTCTTGATGGGCGCCGCCATGGCCGTGATCGACCGCCGGCTCTCTGTCTCCCATCGGCTCTGCGGATGTCTCGGACGCGCCAGCCGCCCTCTCGTCAGTAGCGCCAGCGGTGTCGGCGGATTCCTCGTCGATCAGCGCGGCCGGCGCCATCGTCACCGGCAAGGCGGCGACTTCAGCCGGCGTCAACGCGCGCATGCGCTCGAGTTTGTATTGCGGCGGAATCAGCGTCGTGTCGGTCTTGATGGAAACATGCATGCCGCAACGCGCCTCGATCTGTTGCAGCGTCGCCCGCTTCTGATTGAGGATATAAAGGCCGACCGCCTCGGGCACGCTGACGGTGACTTCGGCCGAACGGCGGCGGACGCCTTCCTCCTCGATGGCCCGCAACACATGGAGCGCCGTCGATTCCGTCGAGCGGATATGGCCGGTGCCGCCGCAATGCGGGCAGGGCTGCGTCGACGTTTCGAGCAGCGACGGCCGCAAGCGCTGGCGCGACATTTCGAGCAAGCCGAACGGGCTGATGCGTCCGATCTGAATACGCGCCCGATCTTGGCGCATCGCCTCTTTCAGCCGGCGCTCGACAGCATGTTGATTGCGCGAGACTTCCATGTCGATGAAATCGATGACGATCAGGCCGGCGAGGTCGCGCAGCCGTAGCTGGCGCGCGATCTCGTCGGCGGCTTCCAGGTTGGTCTTGGTGGCGGTTTCCTCGATATTGCGCTCGCGCGTCGACCGTCCCGAATTGACGTCGATCGAAACCAGCGCCTCGGTCGGATTGATGACGACGTAGCCGCCGGATTTGAGCTGAACCGTCGGCGAATGGATCGCGTCGAGTTGACCTTCGATCGGGTAACGCTGGAACAACGGCACATTGGGATCGCGGTAGAGCTTCACCCGCCGCACGTCGTCCGGCATCAGCATCTGCATGAAGGTGCGCGCATTGTGGTAGCCGGCCTCGCCGTCGACGACGATCTCTTCGAGGTCGCGGCTATAGAGATCGCGGATCGCCCGCTTGATGATGTTGCCTTCCTCGTAGATCAGCGCCGGCGCGGTCGATTTGAGCGTCAACTCGCGGATATCATCCCATAGACGGCGGAGATATTCGAAATCGCGTCCGATCTCGGGCTTGGAGCGCTCGCTGCCGGCGGTGCGGACGATGACGCCCATGCCCTCCGGCACTTCGAGGCCGCTCATCAGATCCTTGAGCCGACGGCGGTCGTTGGCGCTGGTGATCTTGCGCGAGACACCGCCACCGCGCGGCGTATTCGGCATCAGTACGCAATAGCGGCCGGCGAGGGAAATATAGGTCGTCAGCGCGGCACCTTTGTTGCCGCGCTCTTCCTTGGTGACCTGCACCAGCATGATCTGCCGGCGCTTGATCACTTCCTGAATTTTGTAATGACGGAACGGCCGCCGGATCGGCCGCCGGGCCTCTTCGATCTCGTCGCCACCGAGCGTCTCAACGCTGGTCGATGTCGCAGCGGTCTCGCCGGCCGGCGTGCTTTCGGCCGGAGCGCTCGAATCGAGCGAGGCGGCATCGGTCGCGCTTTCGGCAAAAGGCTCGGCGTCGGTCTGGGTCGACTCGCTCGCATCGAGCGGCGCCGGCAGGGATTCGACGTCGGTGATGTTGGCCGCATCGTCGCCTGGATCGGATTCAGGCTGATCGAACGGCGCGGGCTCGCTGACGTCGAGTTCCGCCGGATGATCACCGGCATCGAGCGGCTCGCTCGCGAGTTCCGGATGCGGCGCGTCGAGCGCGGCGGCATCGTGGTTCTCGGCCGGCTCGATCGGCACGTCGAGGCCGGCTTCTTCGCGTTCCTCTTCGCGCTGGTTTTCGGCGGCCTCGGCGACGCGCTCGGCTTCGATCGCCGCCTCGCGGTCGGCCATCGGAATCCGATAGTAGTCCGGATGAATTTCGTTGAAGGCGAGGAAACCGTGGCGGTTGCCGCCATACTCGACGAACGCCGCTTGCAGCGACGGCTCGACGCGCGTCACCTTGGCGAGATAGATGTTTCCCTTGATCTGTTTCTTAGTCGAGGTTTCGTAGTCGAATTCGACGAGCCGATTGCCGTCGAGCACCACGACCCGGCTTTCCTCTGGGTGAGCCGCGTCGATAAGCATACGTTTGGTCATGTAAAACTCCGAGGTGCGCCACCGCGCCCGCGCGAAGTACGGGGAGGGGCGTCAACCTGATGGCTACGAAGCCGGCGGCACAACCCGTTCGATGTTCGAGCCGGGTTGGAGCGAGATTCATTTCGAGGCTCTCTGGCTGCCGCATGCCGGCCACGGGCCGGCGCAGGCTTCTAGGTTTGATCAAACTGCGTCGCCCTTTGGCGTCCCGGCGGGGTGCGTCACCGCATCCCGAACCGCCGCGTCGCCCAACTTCGGCCTGAGGCCAGAAGCGGACTGCAGTATTTCGCCACCGCAGAATACAGGTGGTGTCACGCGGCGGCAACCGCCTCGTGCGCCCTGTTGCGGCGGAAATCTGCGGTTCGTAGGGGTCGCAGCGCTTTTATTCTTGGAAAGCGGTGGCGATCGGGCCATAAAAACGGCGTCAGATCGCGCGTTGCCCGCTGGGTTCGCGGACGCCGATTGGCGGCAATGGCGCCCGGACGATGACCAAAATTCTTAAAATCTTGTTCGTTCTCGTGCTGTTCGGCGGCGTCGTCGGCGTCGGCGTCACCGGCTTGGCGGTCTGGTATTTCGGCCGCGATCTGCCCGACTACCAGCAGCTTGCGAATTATCAGCCGCCGGTGGTCACGCGCGTCTATGCCGGCGACGGTCGCCTGCTGGCCGAATATGCCACGGAGAGGCGCGTCTTCGTGCCGGTCGGCGCGATGCCGCCGCTGGTGATCCACGCCTTCCTGGCGGCGGAGGATCGCAACTTCTATTCGCACCCCGGCGTCGATCCGCTGTCGATGGTGCGTGCCGCGGTCACCGACTTGTTTCGGCTCGCTGAGCATCGCCGTCCCGTCGGCGCGTCGACCATCACGCAGCAGGTGGCGAAGAATTTCCTGCTGAACAACGAGCTGTCGCTCAAACGCAAGATCCGCGAGGCGCTCATCGCCATCCGCATGGAACAGGTGATGAGCAAGGACCGCATCCTCGAGCTCTATCTCAACGGCATCTATCTCGGCGGCGGCACCTATGGCATCGCGGCGGCCGCGCTCAATTATTTCAACAAGCCGCTCGATCAACTGACTGTCCAGGAAGCGGCATTTCTCGCCGCGTTGCCCAAGGCACCGAACAATTACGATCCGCGGCGACATCCCGAGGCCGCTAAGGAACGCCGCGACTGGGTGATCGACCGCATGGCCGACGCCGGGTTCATTACGCAACAACAAGCCGAAGCGGCAAAGATCCAGCCGATCGAACTGCGCCAGCGCGACGCAACCCAGATGGCGCGCGCCGATTATTTCAACGAAGAAGTGCGTCGCGAGCTGATCGACCGTTACGGCGAACGCAAGGTTTATGAGGGCGGGCTGCTGGTGCGCACCAGTCTCGACCCGACGCTCCAGGTCGCGGCCGAAAAGGCCCTGCGCGCCGCGCTCGAGGCCTACGATCGACGCCACGGTTGGCGCGGCCCGGTTTCGCAAATCGTGATCGACGCCGACTGGCAGTCGCGCTTGGCCGCGGTGCCGATACCGCCGGGCGCCGCCGATGTCGGCTGGTCGCTGGCGGTCGTGCGTTCGACGGCAGGCGACGCGGCCACCATCGGCTTTGCCAATGGCGGCGCGGCGACGATCCCGTATAGCGAGCTGCGCTGGGCGCGGAAATATATCAATGACGATGCCGTCGGTCCGGTGCCGGCGACGGCGGCGGCCGCTGTCTCGCCCGGCGACGTGGTTCTCGTTCAGCCGTTGGACGCGTCGGGCAAAACTTACGGATTGCGACAGATCCCCGTAGTCTCAGGTGCCCTGATCGCGCTCGATCCCCATACCGGGCGCGTGCTGGCGATGAGCGGCGGTTTCAGCTTCGCGATGAGTCAGTTCAACCGCGCGACACAAGCGAAGCGGCAGACCGGTTCGGCGATCAAGCCGTTCATCTATCTGGCGGCGCTCGATCACGGCTTTACGCCCTCGACGCTGGTGCTCGACGCGCCGTTCGTGGTGGATCAGGGGCCGGGCCTGCCGAAATGGAACCCGAGCAACTACGAGCACCGGTTTTCCGGTCCGGTGCCGCTGTTTTTCGCGTTACAGGAATCGCTGAACCTGGTGACGGCGCGGGTCGGAACGACGGTCGGCCTGCCGATCATTCAGGACTATCTCGTCAAGCGCTTCGGCATTCTCGATCAGATGCCGCTCGAGGATTCATACATCCTGGGCGCCGGCGTGACGACGCCGCTGCGCCTGACGACCGCCTACTCGATGCTGGTGAACGGCGGCAAGCTGATCCATCCGACGTTCATCGACCGCGTCCAGGACCGCAATGGCAAAACGATCTATCGCGCCGACGACCGGCCGTGCGACGGCTGCAACAACGTGGCGTGGACGGGACAGACGCCACCCGAGCTGCCGGACACGCGGCAACAAATTGCCGATCCGCGCAGCTGCTATCAGATCGTCTCGATGCTCGAAGGCGTGGTACAGCGCGGCACCGGCCGCATCGTTTCCTCGATCGGCAAGCCGCTGGCCGGCAAGACCGGGACGACCAATGAATCCGAGGATACGTGGTTCGTCGGCTTCTCGCCCGATCTGGCGGCCGGCGTTTACGTTGGCTTCGACCAACCGCGGAGCCTCGGCAAGCACGAGGTTGGCGCGACAGTCGCGGCACCGGCCTTCCGCGACTTCATGGCTGCCGCTCTCAAAGGCAAGCCCGCGATTCCGTTCCGGATCCCGCCGGGTATCGAGCTCGTCCGGATCGACGCGCACACCGGACGGCTGCCGACGCCGGGCGACCGCAGTGTGATCTGGGGAGCATTCAAACCCGGCACCGAGCCGACCAACGAGCCCGGCCAAGTGGTGAGCGGCAACGGCATCACGCTCGGTGTCGGCGATTTGTCTCCTGCTGACGGTACGGCCGGCGATCAGGCCGGCGGCGGCGGAGCACAGCCGGGTCCCCGCAGCGGCACCGGCGGTCTATACTGATCCGCGAATTGTCCGTCCCTCTGAGGTTCACCGATGCGTGCTGAGATCGAAGCGATTGCCGAGGAAATTCGCCGCGCCTTGGCGTTGCTGCGGAGGCATCTTTGACTGGGATAAGTCCAACGCGCGTCTAGCCGAGCTGAATACGGCGGTCGAAGCGCCGGATTTCTGGAACGATTCCACGCGGGCGCAGCAGTTGATGCGCGAGCGCACGCGTCTCGAAAAGGGCGTCGGTGGCTACCGCCGCATCGAGCAGGAATTGACCGACACGTTCGGCCTCGCCGAAATGGCGGAGTCCGAAGGTGATCAGGCGATGCTCGACGAAGCGCAGAAAACGCTCGCCCGATTGCGCGACGACGTCCAGGCCCGGGAACTCGACAGTCTGCTGTCGGGCGAGGCCGACGGCAACGACGCCTATCTCGAAGTGCATGCCGGCGCCGGCGGCACCGAGGCGCAGGATTGGGCGGAGATGCTCCTGCGGATGTATATCCGCTGGGCCGAACAGCACGACTACAAGGTCGAATGGATCGAAGAAAGCGCGGGCGAGGGCGCCGGCGTCAAATCGGCGACGGCCCGCGTCATCGGCGAGAACGCCTATGGCTGGCTCAAGACCGAAAGCGGCGTGCACCGGCTGGTGCGCATCTCGCCCTTCGACGCGAACGCTCGGCGTCAGACCAGCTTCGCGTCGGTCTGGGTCTATCCGGTGGTCGACGACAAGATCAACGTCGACGTGCAGGACAAATTTCTACGCGTCGACACCTACCGCTCGTCGGGCGCCGGCGGTCAGCACGTCAACAAGACCGACAGCGCCGTGCGCATGACCTACACGCTGCCGGGGCAGGAGCCGGTCGTCGTCGCCTGTCAAAGCGAGCGTTCGCAGCATCAGAACCGCGCCAAGGCGATGGCGATGCTCAAGGCACGTCTCTATGAGAACGAGCTGCAAAAACGCGAGGCACAGGCCGCGGCGATGAACGCGGCCAAGACCGATATCGGCTGGGGTCACCAGATCCGCTCTTACGTGTTGCAGCCGTACCAGATGGTCAAAGACCTGCGGACCGGCGTCGAAACCGGCAATACGGGCGCCGTACTGGATGGCGATCTCGACCGGTTCCTCAAAGCGTCGCTGGCGGCCCGAATCAAGGGTGCCGACGCTGCCGCCCACCTACCGCCGGCGTCCTAGCGGGATTCCTTAAATAATTGAACCCATTAGCGGATTTTACGACGCCGGATACAACCTATGGCTGTCCGGCCTGTCTCAAATCTGAGACAGATTAACTACGAATGAGTCATGGAATCCAATGTATTAACTATGATTCCTACTACCAAATTTCATAATAATGTGCTAAATGATCCCTTAATCAGGGATATTCACCAAAAGCCATTCCGTGTCAGCGATTAAAGCGGAAATCATCGCCGGCGCCTCGCTAGGCGCCACGACCGTGCGGGACTCGGCACAGCGATTGCTGCGCCGGCTTCAGATCATCGGGAAACTGAACCCGAGCAACGCGACGCCGGCGACCATCAAATCACCGCCCCAACGCTCGAGTTGGGCTTGGCGGACGGGAAACCTCGCCGCCCCGAGCGCGGCAATCGCGCCGAGCGTTATGGCAATCATTCCGAGGACCAGGAACACCGTCGCCTCCGTTTGCGAAGTCAGGGCCTCTGTTATGCAACGGGGCGGTAAAGATTCGGTTTCGCCGCTGTTCGGCGCTTTGGTCCTGCGCGATCGCGCGAGTTCGTGAAGCAGGGGCACCGGGGGTTTATGCGGACCTATCGAATCAATTTTAGGCGAATTGTATTGGCTGCGGCTGGCCTTGCGCTCGTGCCGGGCGTCGCCGACGCGCACGTCAAATGGTTCTCGCACTATTCGGTGCCGCAACAGCCATTACCGCTGCACCAAGTCTTCGATTCAATTTTCTGGCAGTTCAATGTCACGGCCGCGCTCATCGTGTTCCTGCTCGGACACCTGGAGCGTCAGCAGTTTGGCGTGGTGATCCTTCGGTCGCTCGACCGGCTCGGCGCCGGCCTTAAGCCGAAGATCGAGGCCCTTTATCGCGGCGGCGGCGCCTGCTTCTTCGTCGCGCTGTGGGTGTTGGGCACCGTCATCATGACACCCGAGCTCAAAACCGATTGGCAGGTGATCCCGTGGCTTCAGCTCGGGATCGCGATCGGCATGTTTTGGCGGCGCACGCTGCCGTTGTCGGCGCTCGGCATCGCCTTTCTCTATGCCTACGGCGTCTACGCCTACGGCATCTTCCACATGCTCGATTATCCGATCTTTCTCGGCGTCGCGGCGTACCTCGCGCTGACCGGACTCGATCTGGACTTGTTCGGATTACGGCCGCTCGACGTCGCGCGGTGGGCGTCGGCGCTGACGCTGATGTGGGCAGCGATGGAAAAGTGGGCCTATCCGGACTGGACCTACCCGGTGCTCGCGACGCATCCCGAAATCGCGATGGATCTCAAGCCGTATTTCTACATGACCGCGGCCGGCGTGCTCGAATTCGGCCTCGCCTTCGCGCTGCTGTGCTCGCCGCTGGTGCGTCGCTTGGGTGCGTTGGTGCTGACGTTCATGTTTGTCAGCGCGGTGTTCGATTTCGGCAAGATCGACGCGATCGGTCATTCGATGATCATCGTGATCTTGCTCGGCATCCTGGTCGACGAGAAGCCCGAAGCGCGGCATCCGCCGATCGTGGCGCCGATTGCCTTTGGCTGCGCGCTGGCCGCGTATCTGGTGGCCTATTGGGGATTGCACGCCATCCTCTACGGGACGACGATCTGGTGATCGATCGGTCGCGAACGATGGAATAACGACCGGGGCTTCAACTGTTATCCTTAGGTTCGTGCGACCTTCCCGAGATCTCCCATGCTGGACCGAAGCTGGCGCGGCATTAGGGCGAAAGGCCCGACCGCGGCGCTGGCCGTGACCGGAATGGAAAGAGCGCACCGGTGGCGCGACCTCGCGTTCTTTTTCAAGCTCCGCTGGCGCGCCCTGCTGCTCGGCCTGCACCGGCGGCACCTGCGCAGCAATGAAATCACGCTGACGCTCCTCGGCATTGCCGTTGGCGCCGTCATCGGCATCGGCGTGGTAATCATCCGCCAAATCCTCCTGCTGGCCCATCGCGCGATATTTCAGGTCGCCCCTGAACATTTGCTGAGCGAGGGGTTGGGTTTGTCGTGGTGGCGTGTGTTGGCGGTTCCGTGCATTGGGGGATTGGCGGTGGGGGTGGCGACGCTGGTGATCCGGCGGTTCCGGCCGCGGG
>JBOHLR010000003.1:0-45156 GCA_050729555.1 Allostellaceae bacterium | reverse complement strand
TAAAGCTCGCGATGGTTGAGGATGGTGAAGTGCAGGGCGCGTGCCAGCGGCCTTGTGTCGATCAATTCGGTCGGGTCGATGCCCGCGGTCGGGCTGCCGGTTATGTTGCGGATATTGTCGGCGCCCGAGCCGCGCGAGGTGAGGCCGAGATCCTGGATTCCCGTCAGCATGTCGATCACGGACCGCGGCGCGATCTCCCGGATCTGGAGGTTGGCGCGCGTCGTCACATCGAGGGTGCCGCCGCCCAGCGCCTCGGCCAGATCGGCAAGGCCCGCGAGCTGATGTGCGCTCAGGATGCCGTTCGGAATTCGTAGCCGACACATGAACGAGTCCTGCGCCGGCGCGACGTAGAACAGGCCGAAGAATTTGTGGCGGAAGACGTCGATGCCTTTCGGCGCGCGGTCGGCGGCAGCGTTGGCGCCGATCTCGTCCCACATGTCGAGCGGCGACGCCTTGCGCTTGGCCTCTTCCTCGGCGCTCAGCGTCTTGCCGGCGGCGAGGAAGCGGTCCTGGGCGATGCGGTGAATATCGGGCGTGCCACCGCCGGCGCCGCCGTTGCGCGCCGCGACCGCGCTGAGAAAGCCTTCGAGATATTGCTTTTGCTCGTCGCTCAGAATCGTGTCGGTGGTCATTCGGCTACCAAAGCGGCGGTGATGCGCAGGCGTCACCCACTGCATTGCAACCGCGGTGCCACCAGACCGACCCGGCGAAACCGGCCCGCGCGCGTTCTGAATCGGCGGCGTTGCCCAAGAAATATGATTAACGCCCGCTAATCTGCGAATTTTTTGTGCAGCATTGCTGACCGATTGGAATATGGGCAGTTGGCCCGGCGCGCGCCTGCGCCGGATGCAACGCGTCGGAGGCACGATGCGCGACGCGCCCATTTCCGTCGTTGCGGCCGCTGGCACGGTCCTTGCGCTTGCGATGTCAGACGCTGGCAATCGCATCGAAGCGCGTGCGTCGGCGAGTGATCACCACATCAACGAGGCATCCATGTATCTCGAGACTGTCGACAAACTGGCCACGACCGCCGCCGCCCGGAGCACCTTTTTGAAGCGCGCGCCGTTCGGCTTCCTGCTCAGCGCGATGATGGCGGGCGCCTATATCGGCCTCGGCATCATCTTGATCTTCAGCATCGGCTCGGACGTCGATCCGGCCTACCGGCCGCTGATCATGGGTGCGTCATTCGGCGTCGCCTTGACGCTCGTGCTCTTCGCCGGCGCTGATCTGTTTACCGGTCACGCGATGTACATGCCGCTCGGCGTGCTACGCGGTAAAATCGGCCTCGGCGACATGCTGCGCTGCTGGGCCGGCTCATGGATCGGCAACCTTTTCGGCAGCGCGGTGCTGGCGGCGCTGTTCATCGCCGGCGGCGGCGGCTCGATCCTGCACGCGAAAAGCCAGTTCATCTTCGCCGTCGCCGCCGGCAAGATGAACGCACCCGCCTTGTCGCTGTTCGCACGCGCAATCCTGTGCAATTGGCTCGTCTGTCTGGCGATCTGGATGGCGGCGCGCATGGAAGGCGATGCCGCCAAGTGCATCGCGATCTTCTGGTGCCTGTTCGGCTTCGTCGGTAGCGGTTACGAGCATTCGGTGGCAAATATGACGCTGCTGTTGATCGCGCTGCTCAGCCCGCATCCGGACACCGTGACCTGGGTCGGATTCGGCTGGAACATGCTGTGGGTGACGCTCGGCAATATCGTCGCCGGCGCTGTTTTCATGGCGCTCGGCTACTGGGCGGCGTCGCGTCCTGCCGTCGCCGCGCCGGCCGCCCTGACGCCGGTTCCGGCCGCTGCCGATTAACGCCCAGCCCGCGATGGCCGGCGCCCTGCCGTCGGGGCGCCGGCTGTCCTGCGTCACGCGAGGCATCGACAAAGCCGCGCCGGTGCGCCATATAACGGCCGAACCCATGAGCCTGACCGATTCCCCGCCGCGCACCCGTTCGTTCGGCCATATCGACACCTGGATCTTCGATCTCGACAACACGCTCTATCCGTCGTCGTGCCGGCTTTATGTCGAGGTCGAGCAGCGGATGGCGCGCTACATCATGGACGAACTCAAGCTCGATCTCGAAGGTGCGCACGCGTTGCGCCGCCGCTATTTCCAGGAACACGGCACGACGCTGCGCGGCCTGATGAACGAGTACGGCGTCGAGCCGCGACGGTTTCTTGACTATGTCCACGAAATCGACGTGTCGGCGGTGCAACCGGCACCGGCGCTCGGCCGCGCGCTTGCCGCGTTGCCGGGGCGCAAGCTCGTCTTCACCAATGGCACGCGGAACCATGCCCAACGCGTGCTCGATCGGCTTGAACTGACGCATCACTTCGCCGCGATTCACGACATCGTTGCCATCGATTTCCAGCCCAAGCCGAACGCAGCCGGTTACCGGACGTTGATCGAAACTTACGCGATCGAGCCGCGCCGCGCCGCGATGATCGAGGACATGGCGCGCAATCTGCCGCCCGCCGCGACCCTCGGCATGACAACGATCTGGTTGCGCGGCGGCCCGCACGACGCGGTCGACGCGCGCCATGCTGGCGCCATTCATCACACCATCGACGATCTGACGGAATTCCTCGACGCGCTCACGCCGGCAGGGGGATGAACTCGTCGCTGTCGCCCGGGATTTTCGGGAAGCGGCCGGCCTGCCAGTCGCGTTTCGCCTGTTCGATGCGCTCGGCCGAGCTCGACACCAGGTTCCACCAGATATGCCGTTCGCCGTCGAGCGGTTCGCCGCCAATCAGTAGCAGCCGTGCCGGCTCGCGCGCCGTGATCGCGGCCCGCGCCTTGCTGTCGAACACCAGCATCAGCGGCGGCGCATGCCGCGCGCCGGCGCAATCAACCGCGCCTTCGAGCAGATAGGCCGCGCGCTGGGCGTAGTCCGGCGCCATCGTTACGGTGGCGCCGGCGCGCAACGTGACGTCGGCATAGAACATCGACGATTGCGTCGCCACCGGCGATGTCTCGCCGAACAACGTACCGGCGATCAGCCGCGCGGCAACGCCGTCGCCTTCGATCAGCGGCAGATTCGCTTCCGGCACGTGCTCAAAGCCGGGATCGATCTCTTCGCGCGCCCGCGGCAGCGCGACCCAGCTCTGGATGCCGTAGATCGGCGATTGCTGCCGGCGTACCTCCGGCGGCGTGCGCTCGGAATGCACGATGCCGCGTCCCGAAGTCATCCAGTTCACTGCACCGGGACGGATCACCTGTGCGTTCCCCAAGCTGTCGCGGTGCATGACCGCGCCGTCGAAGAGATAGGTGATCGTGGCGAGGCCGATATGCGGATGCGGCCGAACGTCGAGCCCGGTGCCGGCGCGGAAATCGGTCGGGCCGAAATGGTCGAAGAAGATGAAAGGTCCGACCATGTGGCGCTTGGCAAAGGGCAGCACGCGGCGCACTTCGAAACCGTCGCCGAGGTCGCGGGTGCGTGGCTCGATGATCAGATCGATTTCCGCCGGCATATCGGCGGGCGCGGCCTGTGGGCTCATGGTTGCCTCCAGCGCCGGCCAGTCTAATGCCGCCCGGCGACGGTTGACAGCGCATGGCGCGCACCGCATTTTGCGCGCGCCATGGATATTCCGCGCCTGCAAGCCACCATTGACGCCGCCTGGGACGCGCGCGACCGCCTCGACGCCAAGACCAAGGCGGCGGCGCGTAAGGCCGTGATCGCCGCGCTCGACGGACTCGATACCGGCGCGCTGCGCGTCGCGCACAAGCGCGACGGACGCTGGCACGTCGAGGAATGGCTCAAAAAGGCGGTGCTGCTCTCGTTCCGACTCACCGATATGCAGCCGATCGCCGGCGGTCCGGGCGGCGCCAAATGGTGGGACAAGGTGCCGTCGAAGTTCGCCGGCTGGAGCGCCGCCAAGTTCAAGAAAGCCGGTTTCCGCGCCGTGCCCGGCGCGGTGGTGCGACATTCGGCCTATATCGCGCCTGGCGTCGTGCTGATGCCGAGCTTCGTCAACGTCGGCGCCCATGTCGGCGAAGGCACGATGATCGACACCTGGTCGACTGTGGGGTCGTGCGCGCAGATCGGCCGCAACTGCCACATCTCGGGCGGCGTCGGCATCGGCGGCGTGCTCGAGCCGGTGCAGGCACAGCCGGTGATCGTCGAGGACCATTGCTTCATCGGCGCGCGCAGCGAGGTCGCCGAAGGCGCGATCGTCGAGGAGGGCGCGGTGCTGGCGATGGGCTGTTTCATCGGCGCTTCGACCAAGGTGGTCGATCGCGCGACCGGCGAGACGTTCCTTGGCCGCGTGCCCGCTTATTCGGTGGTGGTGCCCGGGAGCTTGCCGGCACGCTCGCCGGGTGGGCCGAATCTCGCCTGCTGCGTTATCGTCAAGCGCGTCGATGCGCGTACGCGGTCGCGCACCTCGATCAACGAATTGCTGCGCGACTGATGGCCGCCGCTGCCACCATCGATCCTGCTGCGCTCACCGCCGAGTTGGTGCGTTTTGCCAGCGTGACGCCGAAAGATGGCGGCTGCATCGCCCATCTGGCGCGGACGCTGGAGCGCATCGGGTTTGCGTGCGAGACGCTCGAATTCGCCGAGCCGGGTACCCAGAAGGTTCTCAATCTTTACGCGCGGCTCGGCAAGTCAGGCCGCAATCTTTGCTTCGCCGGGCACACCGACGTCGTGCCGGCGGGGAACCTCGCCAACTGGTCGGTCGATCCGTTCAAGGGAACGGTCAAGGACGGAATTCTGATCGGCCGCGGTGCCGCCGACATGAAAAGCGCGATCGCCTGTTTTGCATCCGCGGCGGCGCGCTTCGTTGCCGCGCACGGCCACGATTTCGGCGGTTCGCTCAGCCTGTTGATCACGGGCGATGAAGAGGCAATCGCAATCAACGGCACGCGCAAGGTGCTCGAGGCGCTCGCCAAACGCGGCGAGAAGCTCGATGCCTGCATCGTCGGCGAGCCGACCAGCCGCAAGGCGCTTGGCGACATGATCAAGATCGGCCGGCGCGGCAGCCTCAACGGTTATCTGACCGCCTTCGGCGTGCAAGGTCACACGGCCTATCCGCATTTCGCCGACAACGCGGCGCACCATCTGGTGAAGATGCTCGGCGAATTGACGCGCGAGCCGATCGATGATGGCAGCGCGCAGTTCGAGCCGTCGAATCTTCAGGTGGCGACGATCGATATCGGCAATACGGCGGCCAACATCATCCCCGACCGCGCCAAGGCGGTGTTCAACGTCCGCTTCAACGACCGTTGGAGCGGCAAGACGATGGAGGCCTGGGTTCGCCAGCGGCTCGATCGCGCCGGCGGCAAGTACGAGCTGACGATCCAGGTAAGCGGCGAGTCCTTCCTGGTGCCGCCCGGCGAGGTCAGCGACAAGTTGGCCCGCGCGATCGAAAGCATCACCGGCCGCCGGCCGGAATTATCCACCGGCGGCGGCACCTCCGACGCGCGATTCATCCAGCGTTATTGTCCGGTGGCGGAATTCGGCCCGGTCGGCGAGACCGCGCACAAGGTTAACGAGTGCACCAGTCTTAACGATATTGAGGCGCTCGCGAAAATTTACTCGTCCTTCCTTGAACTCTACTTCGGGAAGCGGTAAAAAATTTTCGACAAAATCGATTTAAATCGCCTTTAACCGGTTACCATTAATTTTCCGATCATGGCCAGCCATGTCTCGATGGGCGCTCTGCGTCTGACGCTCGCGGCCGCGTTCTGCGGTATCGCGGGCGGCACCGCGTTGGCTGCCGACGCGTCGCCAGCGCCGCATAGCGCGATCACGGGCTTCATCGTCGACATGCGCCAGACCGTTTCCGATTCCAGTGCGCGCGTCGTCGATACGGCCGAACAATTGTTGAGCAAACTCGAGCTCGGCGGCGACTCTGACAGCGATGTGCGTTCAGGCAGCGGCGCGCTGGCTGTCAGAGGGACGGATCAAGTCGCCGCCAGGATTGCGAAATTCATTCCGCTCGGCGCTGCCGAGTCCGATACCGCGCCGGCCAAAACCAATGCCAAGAAGCCGACCGGCCTCGGCCTGCAAGCGCTGGCGGCGGATACGGTGATCAGCGGCGACCGCGGCTGGTCCATCGGTCATGCGCAGTCGAATCTCGGCGCGGAAATCGGCAACGAGGCGGTCGATCCGGCAAG
This sequence comes from Allostellaceae bacterium, assembly GCA_050729555.1. Taxonomy (GTDB): domain Bacteria; phylum Pseudomonadota; class Alphaproteobacteria; order ATCC43930; family CGMCC-115725; genus REEB95. The sequence continues at coordinate 39,048 of JBOHLR010000003.1, read as the reverse complement.
CTATCTGACAGATAGCCTCAATCACGGCCCGGCCGTCGGCACGGCGCTCGCCGAACAATCGTTGGGCGGCTACGATATCGAACTCGGCCTGCCGGTGCCGGCGATGCCCGACATGCACGTCACCGCGGCGCGCTATTGGTGGGGTGACCGCACGTTCCTGCAGTCGGTCGAAGGCTATCGCGTCGGCCTCAGCTATGACATCAACCAGCATCTGCGATTCGAAGGTGGCCGCAGCGACGATCAGATCCATGGCACCGGCGGCTTCTTCGGCCTGCACTACTCGCTGCCGCTCGACACCGAGCGGCCGCCCGGCGTAATGCCGCGCTAATCGACGTCGGGGTAGATCACTTCAATCAGATAAAGGCCTTGCGGCGGCGCCGTCGGCCCGCCGGCGCGGCGGTCGCGCGCGTCGAGCGCGCGCTTGACGTTGGCCGGCTCCCATTTGCCGCTGCCGACCAACTTGAGCGTGCCGACCATGTTGCGCACCTGATGATGCAGGAACGAACGCGCCCGCGCCTCGATCCATATCTCGTCGCCGGCGCGCGTGATATCGAGCGCGTCCAGCGTCTTCACCGGCGATTTCGCCTGGCACTGCGTGTCGCGGAAGGTGGTGAAGTCATGCTTGCCGATCAGCAGGCGCGACGCCGCCTGCATCGCCGCCACGTCGAGCGCCGGACCGATATGCCAAACCCGGCTGCGGTCGAGCGCCGGCGGCGAGCGGCGATTGAGAAGACGATAGCGATAGACGCGGCCGCGTGCCGACCGCCGCGCGTCGAAGCTGTCGGCGACGCGTTCGACGGCACGGACCGCGACGGCATGCGGCTTGATGTGCTGGTTGAGCGCGTTGCGGATGACGTCGGTCGGCCGATCGCGCGCCAGATCGAGATGCGCCGTCTGCGCCAGCGCATGCACGCCGGCGTCGGTGCGACCGGCGCCGTGCACCGTGATATGCTTGCCGCAAAGCCGCTCGACCGCGGTTTCGAGAATTTCCTGCACCGACAGGCCTTTCGCCTGGCGCTGCCAGCCGACCAGGCCGGTGCCGTCGTACTCGATCGTCAGCTTGTAGCGGGGCATGACAGCACCGTGCCGCGTGCGACCGCATAGCCGCGGAGGAATTCCTCGGTTCGCAGCGCCGCCCGCCCGGCGCGTTGCAATTTCGTTAGGCGCAACGCGGCGTCGCCGCAGGCGACGAGCAACCCATCGTCGAGCACCGTCCCCGGCGCCGCGCCTTTTGACCCGGCGGCGATCTCGGCGGCGAGCACGCGAATGCGTTCGCCGCCATGGGTGAAATAGCTGCCCGGAAAAATCTCGAAGGCGCGCACCGCGCGTTCGAGCTCGACAGCCGGCTGGCGCCAATCGAGCGCGCCTTCCTCGCGCCGCAGCTTGCGGGCATAGGTTACGCCGTCGGTGGGCTGCGGCTTCGCGCTGAGCTTGCCTTCGGCCGCCGCCGCCAGCGCCGCGACGGTCAAACGGGCACCGAGCGCGCCTAGATCGTCATAAAGCGCGGCGGCGCCCATCCGAGCCGGAATCGCCAACCGTTCGGCCATCAGTACCGGTCCGGTATCGAGGCCTTCGTCCATGCGCATGATCGAGACGCCTGTTTCAGGGTCGCCCGCAAGCAGGGCGCGCTCGATCGGCGCCGCGCCGCGCCAGCGCGGCAAGAGCGAGGCATGGACGTTGAGGCAGCCGAGCCGCGGCGCGTCGATCATCGCTTTCGGCAGGATCAGCCCATAGGCCGCGACTACGGCCGCGTCGATCTTCAGAGCCGCGAATTTGCCCGTCGCTGCGCTATCGAGTTTTGCCGGCGTTTCAACCGGGATACCACGGCTTTCGGCCAGTTCGTGCACGGGCGAGCGCGTGACGCGGTGGCCGCGGCCCGCCGGCCGCGGCGGCTGGCTGTAGGCGGCGACGACATCGTGGCCGGCGTCGAGCAGCGCACCAAGAATGCGCACGGCGAAATCGGGCGTGCCCAGGAATACGAGGCGCAGCTTGGCCGGCGGATGGGGCGCCATCGCGCCCTCAGGCGGGAACCGGCGACTTGAGACGCTTGGTCTTGCCGAGCTTGCGCAGGATGATGTTGCGCTTCAAGGCAGAGATATGATCGACAAAAAGCACGCCGTCGAGATGGTCGATTTCGTGCTGGATGCACGTGGCGAGCAGGTCTTTGGCCTCGAGCTCGCGGATCTCGTTCTGTGCGTCGAGATAGCGCACGCGGATTGCCACCGGCCGTTCGACGTCGGCATATTGCTCGGGCAGCGACAGACAGCCCTCGCTGCACACCACCGTCTCGTCCGACTCCCAAACGATCTCGGGATTGGCGAGCTTGACCGGCTGCGGCTTCTCGCCCTCGCGCGCGCAATCGACCACGACGACGCGTTCCAGAATGCCGACCTGCGGCGCCGAAAGTCCAATGCCATTCGATTCGTACATCGTGTCCAGCATGTCGGCCATGAGCTTGCGCACGCGCTCGTCCACCTTGGCAACCGGCTTGGACTTGCGTTTGAGCCGCGGATCGGGCGCGACGATGATCGGCAGAAGGGCCATGACGGCTCTTTAGGTAGGCTCTCGGCCCGAGTCCGTCAACGGATAGCTGGCGCCGGCGGCCTGCGCTAACATGCGGGCATGGAAGCGGTTTTACTGATTGTCGCGGCGCTGCTGCTGGTTGGCTGTATCGGATTGACGCTGGCGCGTGAACGCGCCGTTCGCTCGCGCCATGAGGCGGAACGCGAGCTCGCGGTAACGAAGAAAGAGCTCGAACAGGCTGAACGGCGCGGCAGTGAATTTGAGCAGCTTAAGCAAGAAATGCTGCAGGCGGCGCAAGCTGCGGTGCTTAAACCAGCACAAGATCTTTCAACGAAACTACTAGAAGACCACAAACGCGAAACCAATGCTGCAAAGGAAGATTCCGAACGTCGCACCCAGAAGGCGTCGGAAGATTTCATAAAACGGGTAGAGCAGTTGAGCAATGTTGTGGCTTCGATCGAATCGCGCCAGAGCAAAAGCGATCAGGAAATCGAGACAGTCATGCGGTCTCTGTCAAGCCCGGGCGGTGCCGGACAGATGGCCGAAACCGTACTTGGCAATACACTTCAGTCATTCGCGTTTGAGACCCCACGCGACTACGTCCTTCAATTTTCCACTACCGACAGCGAAACCGGACAACGGCAAAAACCAGATGCCGTGATTTTCCTGCCTGGAAATAGCGTGGTGGTAATTGATGTGAAGGCTTCAAAGTTTCTTCTCGAGATCGCGGCCGCTGAAGGTACGGAAAAAGAAGAGGAAGCTTGGCGCGGTCTTGCCGCAACGATGAATCGGCACGTCAAAGGTCTCGCTTCGAAGGATTACCGAACAGCGGTAGTTGCGACATGTCGTGAAACGGGTCGTGCGGCGGATCTCGCTCACGTTCATTCGCTCATGTTCTTGCCCACCGAAGGTGCACTCGAAAAACTTCATCGTGCCGACCCGGAATTCTTGGGACGCGCTCGTGCGTTGGACATTATTCCGGTCGGTCCAGGCGGACTCCATTCAGTGCTCTCAATTGCAGCAAGACAGATTGGTTTAATGCAACAGGCCGAGAACCATCAGAAAATTATTGAGGGAGCGTGTGATCTCGTTGAATCGTTGGGGGATGCATTGAATCACTCGCTTGCCGTTGGCAAGAACTTAAAATTGGCAGCTGAGGCGTACGGCAAATTTTCCGGGTCGGTCAATCATCGCCTGCTACCGAGAGCCAAAAAATTAAAGAAACTTGGCATTCATACTAACAAGCAGCTGCCAAACAACTTGCCTGATTACAGGGTCGCCATCCATGAGGGCCCGACCATCGAAGGCGAGGTGGAAGAGATCGAGGTGCCGCCGCGACCGCGCCTTATCGGCGAGTAGCGCTTAGGGCTGGAGCGACTTTCTTGCCGCCAGCGCGGCGCTGAGCGTGCCTTCGTCGAGATAATCGAGTTCGCCGCCGACCGGCACGCCATGCGCCAGGCGCGAGACATGCACGCCGGTCGCCGCCAGCCGGTCCATGACGTAGTGCGCCGTGGTCTGGCCTTCGACCGTGGCGTTGAGCGCCAGGATCACCTCGCGCGCCTTGGTCTCGCCGACGCGCTTCACCAGCGGCTCGATGCGCAAATCCTCCGGGCCGACGCCGTCGAGCGCTGATAGCGTGCCGCCGAGCACGTGATAGAGCCCGTTGTAAGCGGCCGACCGCTCGATCGCCCACAGATCAGCGACATCTTCGACGACGCAGATGAGTCCCTGGTCGCGCCGCGGATCGCGGCATAGCGCGCAGGGATCGGCGGTATCGAGATTGCCGCAGCGGCCGCACGGCCGAACTTTTGCCGCGGTCTCCACCAGCGCCGCCGCCAGCGGCTCCATCAGGCTCTCGCGCCGCTTCAACAAGAACAGCGCCGCGCGCCGGGCCGAGCGCGGGCCCAGACCGGGAAGCTTCGACAGCAATTGAATCAGATGGTCGAGATCGAGCACTTAAAACGGCAGCTTCATGCCCGGCGGCAGCTTGAGCCCGCCGGTGAGCTTCTCGGTTTCCTCGGCGACCTGGCGCTCGACCCGGTTCTTGGCGTCGTTGAAGGCGGCGACGACCAGATCTTCGAGCACCTCGACCTCATTGGGGTCGACGATGGATTTGTCGAGCTTGATCTTCTTCACGTCGCCCTTGCCGGACAGCGTCACGGTCACCATGCCGCCGCCGGACGTGCCTATGACTTCGACCGCGGCGAGACGTTCCTGCATCTCCTGCATGCGCGCTTGCATCTGCTGCGCCTGTTTAAGCATCTGGCCGAGATTGTTCACAGGAAATCGTCTCCTTCGAGCGGGTCTTCGGTGATTACAGCGTCGTCCGCGGCTTCCTCGGCCGCGCCGGCGGGCGTTTCGACGGCCTTCTCGCGCACCGCTTCGATCTTGGCGCCGGGGAAAGCCTCGAGTACGGCGCGCACCAGCGGATGATTCGCCGCCTCGCTCCGCAGCCCGGCGGCGCGCGCCGTATCCTGTTCGCGCAGCGTCGCTTCGCCTTTCTCACCCGAAACGCTGACGATCCAGCGCCGGCCGGTCCATTCGGTCAGCAATTGGCCGAGGCGATTGGGCAGGTCGCGCGGGGCCGCTTCGGTCGGCCGCAATTCGATCCGGCCGACCTCAAAGCGAACGAGATGGGCGTTGCCGTAGAGATGGCTGCGCAGCAGCGGCTCGCGCTTCTGCTCGAACAACCGGACGACGTCGAGGAAGCTCTGCGGGCCGGTGGGCAGCGATTCCGGCGCCGGCATCTCCCGCGGCTGGATCCGCGGCGCGGTCGCCATACCCGATTCGATCGGGGCGCGTGGCGTCGGCGCAACGCGTGCACCGGGTCCCGGTCCGTTCGCCGGCGCTTGCGCGCCGTTGCTCGCGCCTTCGAGCGCCTTGATCAAATCGGCCGGTGCCGGCAGATCGGCGACATAGGCCAGGCGGACCAGCACCATCTCGGCAGCCTGGATGGGCGATGGCGCGCTCTGCACTTCGCCCAAGCCTTTGAGCAGCATCTGCCAGGCGCGCGCCAACTCGGCCATGCCGAGCTTCTGGGCCAAAGGCAGGGCGCGGTTGCGATCGCCTTCGACGGCCTCGCTCGAATCGGGGGCGAGCTTCAAGCGCGTCAGGTGATAGGTCAGGTCGAGCAGCTCCTGCAGCGCCATCGCCGGATCGGTGCCGCCCTGATAAAGGTCGTCCATGCGCTGCACCGCACCGGCGGCGTCGCCCTTGAGCACGGTTTCGAGCAGGTCGAACACCAGGCCACGGTCGGCGACGCCGAGCATTTCGCGCACCGCCGTTTCAGTCACCGTACCGGCGCCGAGCGCGATCGCCTGATCGAGAATGGAGAGGCCGTCGCGGACCGAGCCGTCGGCGGCGCGCGCGATCAACGCGATGGCGCCGCTTTCAGCCCCGACCTTTTCGGCGGTCGCGATCTTGGCATAGTGCTGCGCCAGCATGTCGGCCGGCACGCGGCGCAAGCTGAAACGCTGGCAACGCGACAACACCGTCACCGGCACCTTGTGCACTTCGGTGGTGGCAAAGATGAATTTGACGTCGGGCGGCGGCTCTTCGAGCGTCTTCAACAGCGCGTTGAAGGCGTTCTTCGACAGCATATGCACTTCATCGATGATGTAGATCTTGAAGCGTGCCGACACCGGCTTGTAGCGCACGCCGTCGGTCAGCTCGCGGATGTCGTCGACGCCGGTGCGCGACGCCGCGTCCATCTCCAGCACGTCGACGTGGCGGTCTTCGGCGATGGCGCGGCAATGCTCGCACTGGCCGCACGGTTCGACCGTCGGCCCGCCTTTGCCATCGGGTCCGATGCAGTTGAGGGCACGGGCGATGATGCGCGCGGTCGTCGTCTTGCCGACGCCGCGCACGCCGGTGAGGATGAAGGCATGAGCGATGCGGCCGGTCGCGATCGCATTGGCGAGCGTCCGGACCATCGCCTCCTGGCCGATGAGCTCGGCGAAACTGGTCGGACGGTATTTGCGCGCGAGCACGCGATAGACGCCGCCCGGCTCGCTCATGTGCCTGCCTCTCCGTGGGAGCCGCGGTGGGAGACTGAACGCCGACCCAGGCCGGAACTCGTTACGGCTGCTTCCTTCCGGATCTGACCGGGTTGGCGAGGGGCCTGTCCGCCGCCAGCCTCCCATGCCACTATATCAGGCGATCCCGTCAGCCGCGCAAGACCGACGACGGCAGGTTTGTGCGGTTCACGAATCGCTGCGCGTACGCCGCGCCGCCTTGAGGCGGAACGGATGCGCCGGATAGGTGCCGAGGACCTTTAACTCGCGCGTCACGAAATCGAGCTCTTCGAGCGCCAGCCGCACCGGCCGCGAATCGGGGTGGCCCTCGATGTCGGCGTAGAACTGCGTCGCGGTGAATTCGCCGCCGACCATGTAGCTTTCGAGCTTGGTCATATTGATGCCGTTGGTGGCGAAGCCGCCCAGCGCCTTGTAGAGCGCCGCCGGCACGTTCTTGACGCGGAAGACGAACGACGTGACGACCGGACGGCCGTTGTTCGGCAGCTTTTTCGGCTGCCGCGCCATGATCAGAAACCGCGTCGTGTTGTGGCCGGCGTCCTCGATGTTGCGTTTCAAGGTCTTTAGCTTGTAGATGCGGCCCGCGAGCGCCGACGCGATCACTGCGACGTGCTTGTCGCCGCTTTTCGCGAGTTCCGCAGCGGCGCCAGCGGTGTCGGCGCTCACCGACGCTTTGAGGCCGAGCTTCCGGATCAGGCGGCGGCATTGAGACAGCGCGTGGACATGACTGCGCACGATCTTGATCGTCTTCAGCGACGCACCGGGCAGCGCCAGGAGCTGATGCTTCACGCGCTCGAAATGCTCGCCGACGATGTAGAGGCCAGATTCGGGCAACAGGTGATGGATGTCGGCGACACGGCCGGCGACCGAATTCTCGATCGGCAGCATGGCGAACTCGGCGCCGCCGCGCCGGACCGCGGCGATGACATCCTCGAAGCCCGGACAGGCCAACGGCGTCATTTTCGGGAAGACGTGGCGGCAGGCGAGGTCGGAATAGGCGCCGGGTGCGCCTTGAAAGGCGATGCAGCGCGTGGATCGGCGGTTGACGGTCATGAGCGGGCTGGATCCGGCCGCATCCGCATCAGTGCGCGGGCGCGTTCGAGGTCGGCCGGAGTATCGACACCGAACGGCACCGCGTCAACGAGCGCGGCGTCGATCCGCATGCCGGCGTCGAGCGCGCGCAGCTGTTCCAGGTTTTCGCGCTTTTCGTTGGCGCTGGGCGGCAGTGCCACGAAACGCGCGAGCGCCGCGCGGCGATAGGCATAGAGCCCGATATGATGATGCGGCCCGCCGCCGCTGGGCGGCGGAGTCGCGGCACGCGAGAAGGCGCGGGCGCGGGCGACGGTCTTGCTGCCAAAATCCGTCCATAGTTTGACGACGCTGCGGCTGCCGATCTCGCCCGGCTCGAGCGCTGCGGCGAGCGTCGCGATGTCGCACGCCGGATCGGTGAGCGGCGTCAGCGCGGCGCGAATCGCCTGCGGGTCAAGCAACGGCAGATCGCCCTGCACGTTCACCACCACGTCGTGCGCGGCGCGCGGATCGAGCGCTTGCAGCGCCTCGAAGATGCGATCCGATCCCGACGGATGGTCGGGACGAGTCGATATGGCGCGGCCGCCGGCACGTGCGACCGCGTCGACGATTGCGGCATCCGCGGCGGCGACCACGACAGGCCCGATGGCCGCTTCGGTCGCGCGCAGCCAGACCTGGACGATCATCGGCGCGTCGCCGATTGTTGCCAGCGGTTTGTCGGGCAATCGCGTCGAGGCCAGACGCGCGGGAATGAGGATGATCGGGTCCAGGGTTTTGGCTTTCGTCTTGCGGCGTTATGCCGCATGGAAGGCCGCCGCTGCAACCGGCCTTTTTCCGGCAGATTTCGTTTGAGTTGGCAGAGGAAATTGAGTTTCCTGCCGCCCAAGGCGCACCAGGGGGATCGGGTTTCGCATGTCTTTCGAGATGAACAAAATTGCGGGCGCGATACTGGTGGCGATGATCGTCGCTTTCGTATCGGGCATCGTCGCCTCCAACCTCGTCAATCCGACGCCGCTCAAGAAGAACGCCTACGAGGTCGCGGCGGCGCCCGAAGCCACCGCGACGAACCAGCAGGCGCCGGCCGGCCCGCAGCCGATCGAGCCGTTGCTCGCCAGCGCCAACGTCGACGCCGGCAAGGCGCACACCGCGGTCTGCCAGACCTGTCATACCTTCAACAAGGGCGAACCCAACAAGATCGGCCCCAATCTTTACGGCATCGTCGGCTCGCCGATCGCCGAGGACCGCAACGGCTTCGCGTTCTCCGACGCGCTCAAGACCAAGGGCAAAGGGCAAAAATGGACGGTCGACAATCTGAATGATTGGCTGACCGATCCGCAGCACTTCGCCTCCGGCACCAAGATGACGTTCGCCGGCGATCCGAAGGCGAAGGAGCGCGCCGACATCATCGCTTACCTCAATTCGCTCAACGACCATCCGCAGCCGCTGCCGACGGTAGCACCGGCGTCGGCGAAGCCGGCCGCCGCGGCACCCGCGAGCGGCGGGCAATCCAACGCGGCGCCGAAACCGCCGACCTCCAGTTCGGTCGATACACTGCTCGCGAGCGCGAATGTCGATTCCGGCAAGGCACACACGGCGGTCTGCCAGACCTGCCACACGTTCAATAAAGGCGGCCCCAACAAAATCGGCCCGAACCTCTACGGCATCGTCGGATCGCCGATTGCCGAGGGCCGCAACGGCTTCGCCTTCTCCGATGCCCTCAAGGCCAAGGGCAAGGGCCAGACCTGGACGTTCGAGAATCTCGACGCGTGGCTGACCAGTCCGCAACATTTCGCCTCCGGCACCAAGATGACCTTTGCAGGCGATGCGAAAGCCAAGGAGCGCGCGGACATCATCGCCTACCTCAACTCGCTGAGCGACCATCCGCAGCCGGTGCCGAAGGCACAGCCCTCTAGCAAGTAGCCGCAAACGCCCTAGAATAAGGGCGCCATGACGGAACGGGTCACGGCCGCACATTTGGCCCTTGCCGGCGCACTCGCCGACAAGGCGTCCGCCGTCATTCGCCGCTACTTCCGCGGCAACCTCACCATCGAAACCAAACCCGACGAAACGCCGGTGACGGTAGCCGACCGCGAGGCCGAAGCTGAGATGCGCGCGTTGATCGAGGCGCGCTTTCCCGATCACGGCGTGCTCGGCGAGGAGCATGGCCGCACGCGGCCCGAGGCCGACCATGTCTGGGTGCTCGATCCGATCGACGGCACCAAATCCTTCATCTCGGGCGTGCCGCTATTCGGCACGTTGATCGCCTTGACGTTCAAAGGCGCGCCCGTGCTCGGCGTGATCGATCAGCCGATCCTGCGCGAACGCTGGCTCGGCGCCGATGGGCGCAAGACGACGCTCAACGGCAAGCCGATCGCGACGCGCGCGTGCTCGGCGCTCGGCGGCGCGACACTCTTCGCCACCTCGCCCGAGATGTTCGGCGGCGGCGACGCGCAGGCTTTTGCCCGCGTACACCAAAGGGTCAAGCTCGCGCGCTTCGGCGCCGATTGCTATGCCTATGGGCTGCTGGCCGCCGGCTTTGTCGATCTGGTGATCGAAGCCGGATTGAAGCCCTATGACTATTGCGCGCTCGTGCCAGTGATCGAGGGCGCCGGCGGCGAGATGAGCGACTGGGCCGGCGAGACGCTGTCGCTGCGTTCCGACGGCCGCGTGATCGCTGCCGGCGATCCCGCCTTGGCGGCGGCGGCACGGTTGGCGCTTGCGGGCAAATAACGATTCCGGCGGCGCCAGCGGCCGACTAAAGTAGCGCCGCCATGAAACGCACCCTTACGCTGATTTTCGCGTTGGCGCTCGCGCTCGCGGTCGCCTCGACCAGTGCGTACGCCCAGCCGCAGCACGGTCTGTCGCTGTTCGGCGACCTCAAATATCCGGCCGGCTTCAAACACTTCGAATACGTCAATCCGGGCGCGCCCAAAGGCGGATCGGTCAAATACGCGGCGACCGGCACCTTCGATTCCTTCAATGCGTTCATCCTCAAGGGTGTCCCCGCCGACGGCACCGACATGATGTTCGATACGCTGATGGCGGGATCGGACGACGAGCCGGCGTCGTCTTATGGGCTTGTTGCCGAAAGCGTCGAGGTCGCGCCCGATAAGAAATCGGTGATCTACAATCTGCGGCCGCAGGCGCGGTTCTGGGATGGCTCGCCGATCACAGCCGACGATGTGGTATGGACGTTCGATGCCCTCAAATCCAAGGGCAATCCATCCTGGAGAATCTATTACGCCGACGTGTTGAAAGCGGAGGCACTCGATCCGCATCGCGTCAAGTTCACATTCCGCAGCGGAACCAACCGCGAGCTGCCGTCGATCGTCGGCGAGATGCCAGTGCTGTCGAAAGCCTATTGGTCCAAGCGCGATTTTGGCAAAACGACGCTCGATGTGCCGCTCGGCAGCGGTCCGTACAAGATCGTCGACTTCCAGCCCGGCCGTTACGTCGTCTATCGGCGCGTGGCCGACTACTGGGGCAAGGATCTGCCGGTCAACGTCGGCCGCTTTAATTTCGACGAGATCCGCTACGACTATTATCGCGACGCATCGGTCGCGCTCGAAGCGTTCAAGGCCGGCGCTTATGACATAAGGCGCGAGAACGTCGCCAAGAACTGGGCGATCGGCTACGACAGCCCGGCATTGACGAAAGGCTGGATCAAGAAGGCGCTGATTCCGAACAAGGTGCCGCAGGGCATGCAGGCCTTCGGATTCAATTTGCGGCGGCCATTATTCCAGGACCGCCGCGTGCGCCAGGCGCTCGGTTATCTGTTCGATTTCGAATGGACCAACAAGACGCTGTTTTACGGCGCTTATAAGCGTAACGAGAGCTACTTCGCCAATTCGGACCTTGCCTCGTCAGGCCGGCCGAGTCAGGCCGAGCTCGCGATCCTCGACAAATATCGCGGCCAGATTCCCGACGAGGTCTTCACGACGGCGTTCAAGGCGCCGACGACCGACGGCAGCGGCGATATCCGCGATAATCTGTACGCGGCGCTCAAGCTTCTGGCCGAAGCCGGCTGGACGGTGAAGAACGGCAGGATGGTCAACGCGCAAGGCCAGCCGTTCCAGTTCGAGTTCCTGCTCGCCCAGCCCGAGTTCGAGCGCGTGGTGCTGCCGTTCGCGCAGAATCTGGCGCGCATCGGCATCGTCTGCACCGTCCGCACCATCGATCCGGCGCAGTACGAAAACCGGATGCAAAACTATGATTTCGACATGACGGTCGTCGATATCGGCGAATCGCTGTCGCCCGGTAACGAGCAGCGGCAATACTGGTCTTCGCAATCGGCTGACGAGCCCGGCGGTCAAAATTATCTGGGCATCAAATCGAAAGCTGTCGATGACTTGGTCGATCTCGTCATCAATGCACCGGACCGGCAGAACCTCATGACCCGCGTCCACGCGCTCGATCGCGTTCTGCTCGAAGGCTATTACGTCATTCCCAACTGGTATTTGGGCAGTTTCCGCGTTGCCTATTGGGACAAGTTCGGGCGGCCGAAGGACAATCCGCCCTATAGTCTGGCGCTCAATACTTGGTGGTACGACAAGACGCGCGCCGACGCGCTGGCGGCGGAGCGGAAATAGGCGCCGATGCTCGCCTACGCCCTGCGCCGCATTCTGCTCATTATCCCGACGCTGTTCGCGATCATCCTGGTCAATTTCATCATCGTGCAGGCGGCGCCCGGCGGCCCGGTCGATCAGCTCATCGCCCAACTCAAGGGCACCGGCGGCGGCGCCATATCGCGCGTGTCGGGCGGCGGTGGCGAGCTTGGCCATAATGCGACCTCGGCGACGCAGGCGGCCAACCTAAGCCGCGGCGCGCGCGGTCTCGATCCCCAATTCATCGCCGAGCTGAACAAGCTCTACGGCTTCGACAAACCGCCCGTCGAGCGTTTCCTGCTGATGGTGAAGAACTATCTCACCTTCAACTTCGGCGAGAGTTTTTTCCAGGATCAGCCGGTGATCAAGCTGATCGCCCAAAAGCTGCCGGTGTCGATTTCGCTCGGCCTGTGGACGACGTTGATCGCGTACCTAGTGTCGATCCCGCTCGGCATCCGCAAGGCGGTGCGCGACGGCAGCCGCTTCGACATCTGGACCAGCGGCGTCATCATCGTCGGCTATGCGATTCCGTCGTTCCTGTTCGCCGTGCTGTTGATCGTATTGTTCGCCGGCGGCAACTATCTGTCGATTTTCCCGCTGCGCGGCCTGGTTTCGGACAATTGGGCGAGTTTCGGTTGGCCGCACCGCATTCTCGACTATCTCTGGCACATCGTCCTGCCGGTCACCGCGCTCACGATCAGCGGCTTCGCCAGCCTCGCCATGCTGACCAAGAATTCGTTCCTCGAAGAGATCAATAAGCAATACGTGATGACGGCGCGCGCCAAGGGCCTGACCGAACGCCGCGTGCTCTACGGCCATGTCTTCCGCAACGCCATGCTGCTGGTGATCGCCGGCTTTCCGGCGGCGTTCGTCGGCATCCTGTTCACCGGCGCGCTGCTGGTCGAGGTGATCTTCTCGCTCGACGGCTTGGGCTATCTCGGTTACCAGGCGGCGCTCGGGCGCGACTATCCGGTGATGTTCGCGACGCTCTACATCTACACGCTGGTCGGGTTGGTGATGAAGCTGATCAGCGACCTGACCTATATGTGGATCGATCCCCGCATCGATTTCGGGACGCGCGGCCGATGACCACGCCCATCGTCATCTCCCAGCCGCTCGGCCGTCGCCGTTTGCTCGGCCTGCCGATCAGCGTCGTCACCCACCACCGCCTGTTGCGGTTTGCCGCCAACCGGCGCGGCTTCTGGTCGTTGTGGATTTTCCTGGTGCTATTCGGCTTGAGCCTGTTCGCCGAGTTCATCGCCAACGACCGGCCGCTGGTCGTGTCGTACGATGGACATTGGTATTGTCCGGTCCTGAGCGATTACACCGAACAGACCTTTGGCGGCGACCTGCCGATCCTGGCGGATTATCGCGACAAGACGGTGGCGGCGCGCATCGACGCGCACGGCTGGATGGTGTGGCCGTTGATCCCGTTCGCGGACGATACGATCAACTTCAACGTCGGCCAGCCGGCGCCGTCGCCGCCGTCGTCGACCGATTGGCTCGGCACCGACGACCAGGGTCGCGACGTGCTGGCGCGGCTGATCTACGGCTTCCGCATCTCCGTCTTGTTCGGGCTCGCACTCACGGTATCGAGCTCGATCATCGGCGTCACCGCCGGCGCCATCCAGGGCTATTACGGCGGCTTGCTCGACATTTCATTCCAGCGCTTTCTCGAGATCTGGTCGGGCCTGCCGGTGCTCTATCTGCTCATCATCCTGTCGAGCATCGTGCAGCCGAACTTCTGGTGGCTGCTCGGCATCATGCTGCTGTTCTCATGGATGTCGTTGGTCGATCTGGTGCGCGCGGAATTCCTGCGCGCGCGCAATCTTGATCATGTCCGCGCGGCGCGTGCCTTGGGTGTTTCCGATCCGGTGATCATCTGTCGTCACGTTCTGCCCAACGCCATGGTGGCGACGCTGACCTTTCTGCCGTTCATCCTCAACGGCTCGATCACCACGCTGACGTCGCTCGATTTCCTGGGATTCGGCCTGCCGCCGGGTTCGCCGTCGCTCGGCGAATTGCTGGCCGAGGGCAAGGCCAATCTCCAGGCGCCGTGGCTCGGCCTGACCGCGTTCTTCATCCTGGCCATCATGTTGAGCTTGCTGATCTTCATTGGCGAAGCGGTGCGCGACGCCTTCGATCCGCGGAAGGGCGGCTGATGGCGCTGCTCGAAGTCAAAAATCTCGGCGTCAATTTCGCGTTGCCGTATCGCACGCTCGCGGCGGTGAAGGGCGCATCGTTCGCGCTCGACAAGGGCGAGACGCTGGCGCTGGTCGGCGAGTCGGGCTCGGGCAAGACCGTGACGGCGTTGTCGATCCTTCAGCTTTTGCCGGCGGCGTCGGCGAGCCATCCGGCCGGCAGCAGCATCCGGTTCGACAGCGCCGAGCTTGTCGGCGCACCGGAATCGGAGCTGCGCCACATCCGCGGCGGCCGCATCGCCATGATCTTCCAGGAGCCGATGACGTCGCTCAATCCGCTGCACACGGTGGCGAAGCAGATCGGCGAGGCGCTGTGGCTGCACAAGCGCATGAACGGCAAGGCGGCGCGCGGCCGGACGATCGAGCTCTTGCGCTTGGTCGGCTTACAGGATGCCGAAAGTCGTCTCCAATCCTATCCGCATCAATTGTCGGGCGGTCAGCGCCAACGCGTGATGATCGCCATGGCGCTCGCCAACGAGCCCGATCTACTCATTGCCGACGAACCCACGACGGCGCTCGATGTCACGGTGCAGGCGCAAATTCTAAAGCTTCTCAAGGACTTGCAGGCACGCTTCGGCATGGCGCTGCTGCTCATCACGCACGATCTCGGCGTCGTGCGCAAGATGGCGGATCGCGTCTGCGTCATGACCCAGGGCGAGATCGTCGAAGCCGGCGCGGCGCGCGAGGTGTTCGATCGGCCGCGTCATCCGTATACCCGCCATCTCCTGGACGCCCAACCCAAGGGCGCACCGGTGGTGCCGGCCGACGGCGCGGCGGTGCTGATGGACGGCAAGGAGGTCAAGGTCTGGTTCCCGGTCAAGACCGGCCTGTTCCGCCGCGTCACCGGCTTCATCAAGGCGGTCGACGGCATCGATTTGGCGGTGCGTGCCGGCGAGACGCTCGGCGTGGTCGGCGAATCGGGCTCGGGCAAGACGACGCTCGGCCTGGCGCTGCTGCGGCTGGTCGAAAGCCAGGGCGCCATCGTCTACGACGGCAAGCACCTGGATCGGCTGACCGGTCGCGCCATGCGGCCGTTGCGGCGCGAGCTGCAGATCGTCTTCCAGGATCCGTATTCCAGCCTCTCGCCGCGCCTCACCATTGGCCAGATCGTCGAGGAAGGGCTCAAGGTGCACAGCCTCGGCGGCGACGCGGCCGGCCGTCGCCGCCTGGTCGAGGACGCGCTCGATGCGGTGGCGTTGCCGCGCGACGTCGTCGACCGCTATCCGCATGAATTCTCCGGCGGCATGCGGCAGCGTCTCGCCTTCGCACGCATCCTGGCGCTGCGGCCGCGTCTCATCGTGCTCGATGAGCCGACCTCGGCGCTCGACATGTCGTTGCAAGCGCAGATGGTCGATCTGCTGCGCGATTTGCAGCGGCGCTACAACATCGCCTATCTGTTCATCAGTCACGATCTGCGCGTGGTGAAAGCACTGGCGCACCAGATCTTGGTGATGAAGGACGGCAAGGCGGTGGAGCAGGGGCCGGCGCGCCAGATCTTCGAATCGCCGCGCGCGGCCTATACGCGCGCCTTGATGGTCGCTGCGTTCGATCTCGAAACCGTCGAAGGCGTCGCCGCGACCTGAGCGTTATTCGTCGAGCGTCCAGCGCGCCATCAGCTTGCGCGTCGCGGCATAGTCCGGATGATCGACGGTCCAGCCGTGCCGCACATAGGCCTGCGCCGTCATGCGGTTGCCGCGCCAACCCAGAAACAGGTCGAGCACGAAGAAGATTGCGGCGAAGATATCGCCGGCCAAGTTCACCGTGTGGCCGTCGGCGAAGTGGCCGAGCAGGAACCAGGCGACGAACCACGCCAGCAGCAGGCCGAGCATCAACGCGCCCCAGGCGTGCAGCTTGCGCCGGAACAGCGGCAATCCCAGCAGCGGCGACAGCACGAACAAATCCCAGGCAAAGCCGTCCTTGACCCATTTGATCCGGCCGCCGCCCGGCGGCTTGAGTCCAAGCCGGATGGCCGGCGGCTCGGCCGCGCGTTTCTTCGCGATTGCGCGTTTGAGCTTCATCGCTTGCTGCCGTAGCGCTCGGTGGCGAAGGCATAGAGTGCGCGCAGCGCCAGCGCCTCGCCGCCTTCGGGCCGGCCGGGTTTCGTTTTGCCGTTCCAAGCATAGGTGTCGAGATGCATCCAGGGGATATCTGCCGGCACGAATTCGGCCAGGAACAGCGCTGCGGTAATGGCGCCGGCGAACGACCCCTCGCTGACGTTGTTGATGTCCGCGATCGGCGTCTTGAGCATCTCGCGATAAGGCTGCCACAGCGGCAGACGCCACAATGGATCACCTTCACGCGTACCCGCCGCCAGCAGCGTTGTCGCGAGCGCATCGTCGCGCACGAACAGCGCCGGCAGATCAGGTCCGAGTGCCACCCGCGCCGCGCCGGTCAGCGTCGCGATATCAATGATGAGGTCGGGCTGTTCGCTCGCCGCTTCGGCGAGCGCGTCGCACAGGATCAACCGGCCTTCGGCATCGGTATTGCCGATCTCGACCGTTATGCCCTGGCGCGTGCGCACGATGTCGCCCGGCCGCAGCGCACTGCCGCTTACGGCGTTGTCGATCGCCGGCACCAGGATGCGCAGACGAACGTCGAGGCTCGAATCCATGATTGCGTCGCCGAGCGCCAGCAACGTCGCGGCGCCCCCCATGTCCTTCTTCATCCAGCGCATGCCCGACGCGGTCTTGAGGTCGAGGCCGCCGGTGTCGAAGCACACGCCCTTGCCGACCAGCGTCAGCTTGGGCGCGCGCGCGTTGCCCCAACTCAGGTCGACGATCCGCGGCGGTCGGTTGCTGGCGCGGCCGACGGCGTGGATGGTCGGATAGTTCCGCGTCAGCAGCTCGTCGCCGACGATGGCGGTGCAGCGCGCGCCGTGTTTCGCGGCCAAAGCTTCGGCCGCTTGTTGCAGCTCGGCCGGCCCCAACGCCTCGGCTGGCGTGTTGATCAGGTCGCGCGCCCAACATTGCGCGCGCGCCAGCCGCGCGACCAGCTTGCGGTCCGCTTGGCGTGGCCAGACGAGGCGGGCCGGCGGATGCTTGCGCGCGCGATACCGCGTGAAGGCATAGGCGCCGAGCGCCCAGCCGAGCGCGCGCGGCGTCGCGAGCGCATCGTCGCTGGCGGCGTCGAGGGCATAGGTGCCTTCGGGCAGCGCGTCGGGCAGGCCGGCCAGGTCCCAGACCGCGTCCGATTCGCTGGCCGCGGCCAGAACCCGCAGCGGCTTGCCGTCGGTGCCCGGCACCAGCAGGTACTGGCCGGCGTCGGCCGTGAAACGCGTCGCCTCGACCCAGCGCGCGACGGCGGGATCAAGCCTACCCAGCGTCGCCACCAGCGACTCGCGCGTCACCACGGTCAGCGGCAAGACCCCCGCTTCGCTTTCAACCAGCACTGTAAGCGCCGCGTCGTCGGTCACGATTCGTCCCTATCTCCATGCGCAGCCGGCAGTTGCGCGACATGCCTCTGCCCGGCACATTGCCGGCGCGAGGATACCCGATGGCAGACATCACCATCTATATCGGCAACAAGAACTATTCGTCGTGGTCGCTGCGCGCCTGGTTGATGCTCAAGCAGACCGGCGCCGCGTTCGAGTCGGAGGTTATTCCGCTCTACGTGCCGGGCAGCAAGGAGACCATCTTGACGCATTCGCCGTCGGGCAAGGTGCCGGCGTTGCGGCATGGCGACGTCACGGTCTGGGACTCGCTGGCAATCGGCGAGTATCTGGCCGAAAGCTTTCCCAAAGCCGGCTTGTGGCCGGCGGTGCCGGCCGCCCGTGCCCGCGCCCGCTCGGTCAGCGCCGAGATGCACGCTGGATTCGCCAATTTGCGCCGCCATTTGCCGATGAATCTACGCCGCAAGCCGACGCCGCGGTCGCTGACCGAGGAGGTGAAGGCCGATGTCGCCCGCGTCGCGGCCCTGTGGCGCGATTGCCGCCAGCGCTTTGGCTCTGGCGGTCCGTTCCTGTTCGGCACTTTCGGCATCGCCGATGCGATGTATGCGCCGGTGGTGAGCCGCCTGCGCAGCTATGCGGTGCCGATCGACGACGCCGCCGCCGCCTACTGCGACGCCGTCGAACGCCATGCGCCGTATCGAGAATGGGCGGCGGCCGCCAAGGACGAGCCGATGGTGGTGGCGGAGTTCGAGGTTTAGCGCTTACGCGTCGATGTTGCGTGGCGGTCAGAGGTTCAGCGACTCGATGTTCACCAACCTTTTCAAAAGCGTCCTGCACAATATCGGCGTGGTCATCGTCGGTCTCGGCGTCGCCTGGATCGGCACGCTGATCGACGCGCTGCTCGGTGTCGGCGAATTCCACGACATGACTGCCAGCGCGGTGGGCTGGCTTCTCCTGACCGCCGGTTTTCTGGTGCGCGCCTGGGCGACGTTTCATTTCTACATGCATCGCATGCGGGTCATTTCGCTTGCGCCGCAAACGACACTCATCACGACGGGTCCCTATCGATTTTCGCGGAACCCGCTTTATCTCGGCGGTAACGTTTTCATTTTCTTCGGCGCGGCGTTGCTGTTCGGTTCCCCGATGGCGCTCGTTCTCACGACGCTCCATCTTCCCTTGATGGATCGCTTCATCCGGCGGGAGGAAGCGCAGCTGGAACGAACTTTCGGCGCCGACTGGCTGCGCTATAAAGCGCGCGTGCGCCGATGGCTCTAGCTGCGGGCTAGCGCTTCGATTCGAGCGCCTTGATGCCGGGCAGCGTCTTGCCTTCGAGCCATTCGAGGAACGCGCCGCCGGCGGCCGAAACGTAGCTCAGCTGATCGACGACGCCGGCGTGCAGCAGCGCCGCGACCGTGTCGCCGCCGCCGGCAACGCTGACCAGATGGCCCGCCTGTGTCAGCGTGGCGACCTGCTTGGCAATGGCTGTGGTGGCGGCGTCAAACGGCTTGGTTTCGAACGCGCCCACCGGTCCGTTCCACACCAGCGTGCGGCACGCGGCAAGCTTCTCGCCGATGAGCGCGACGCTGCGCGGCCCGAGGTCGAGGATCATCTGGTCGTCGGGAACGCGATCGGCCGCGACGGTGGCGACCGGCACGCCGGCTTTCAGCGCCGGCGCCACGACGACGTCGACGGGAAGGACGAGTTCGCAGCCCGCATCCTTCGCCTTGGTGGCAAGGCTCCGCGCGGTCTCGATCATGTTGCGCTCGACCAGCGATTTGCCGACCGATTTGCCGGCGGCCAGCAACGGCGTATTGGCCATGGCGCCGCCGATGATCAGGAGCTGGACCTTGCGAACCAAATTGTCGAGCAGCTCCAGCTTGGTCGAAACCTTGGCGCCAGCGACGATCGCGGCCACCGGCCGCGCCGGATTGTCGAGCGCCTTGTCGAGCGCGACGAGTTCCGCCTGCATCAGCCGGCCGGCATAAGCGGGCAGCAGATGCGCCACCGCCTCGGTCGAGGCGTGCGCCCGATGCGCCGCCGAGAAGGCGTCGTCGACATAGATGTCGGCCAGCGCGGCCAACGCCTTGGCGAAGGCGGGATCGTTCTTCTCCTCGCCTTTGTGGAAGCGGAGATTTTCCAGCAGCGCAATCTCGCCGTTGCGCAGTCCTTCGACCGCGCGTTGCGCGGGCGCGCCGATGCAATCCTCGGCGAACACAACTTTTCGGCCGTCGAGCGCGGCGGCCAGCGTTGGCACGATCGGCTGCAGCGACAGATCGGGTTCCCGATCCTTGGGTCGGCCAAAATGCGAGATCACGACGACGCGCGCGCCCTTGTCGGCCAGCTCGCGGATCGTCGGTGCCAGCCGTTCGATGCGCGTCGCGTCGGTGACCTTGCCGTCGGCGACCGGCACGTTGAGATCGGCGCGCACGAGCACGCGCTTACCGTTGGGATCGAGGTCGTCGAGCGTCCGAAACAGGGCCATGGGATCTACGCGCGCTGGGCGCGCTCAGGCGTCGCTGGGCGGGACCCAGGGTATGGTCTGGAAGTCGATGCCATCTTCGGCAAGCGCACGCGATTCTTCCGGCGTCGAATCGCCATAGATACCGCGTGTCTTGCTCGCGCCGTTATGGATGGCACGCGCCTCGGCGGCGAACCGGGACCCGACATTTTCGCAATTCGTCTCTACGTGCCGGCGCAAGACTTGGAGTGCGCGGCGCACATCTTCGGCGCGCGGCGGCGTCTGCTCGACACTCGGCGCATCTGTGGCGCGCAACGGCCGCGGCGCCATTGGCGCCTTGTCGATTTCATTGCTGCCGCATTGCGGGCAGCTGACCTGACCGCGCGCGTTCTGCCGGTCGAAGGTGGCACCGTCGCGGAACCATCCCTCGAATTCATGGTCGCCGTCGCATTTGAGCTTGAACAAAATCATTCTTGGGACATAACCCTTTAAGGGGCGGCGCGTTCCGCCAAGCAAGATGGTTTTGGCCACTGCCGGGGTCAAGTGCTAATGCGTCCGCCCACTGAATTCGACCCACCGCCGTCGCCTTGGATCGAGCGTCACGCAGCTCTGATCCGCGCCGGCGGACGCGTCCTCGATCTCGCGGCCGGCGGCGGCCGGCACACCCGCCTGCTGCTGGCCCGCGGCTACAGCGTCGTCGCCGCCGATCGCGACACCACGGCGCTTCAGGTCGCTGTTGCCGGCGATGCTGCGTGCCGAACCGTCACGCTCGATCTCGAAAACGGCGACGCTTGGCGATTGGGCGACGGCTACGACGGCATCGTCGTGACCAATTATCTCTATCGCCCGGCCTTCGCCGATCTCGTGACGGCGCTCGCGCCCGCGGGCGTGCTGCTCTACGAGACCTTCATGCTCGGCAACGAGCGCTTCGGCAAGCCGAGCAATCCGGATTTCCTGCTGCGGCCCAACGAGCTAATCGAGGCGTTCACGCCGCATCTGACGGTGCTGGCCTTCGAGCAGGGCGTCGTCAGTCGGCCGCGACCCGCCGCAATTCAACGTCTGGCGGCGGTAAAAGGCGGTATAATCGCCCTCGATTGAAGCGCTGCGGGAGAATCGCCATGGCGCGCAAATTCAAGCTCAATGTCGGCTGGCACGACCGTCTGATCCGCGTTCTCATTGGCCTCGCGATCATCGGCGGCCTCTGGATCTGGCTGGCCGGCGAACGCTGGCTCGCCCTGGTCGGGGTCATACCGATCCTGACCGCGATCGGTGGTTGGGATCCGATCTACGAGATCTTGGACATGACCACCGACACGACGGTGACGCCAGAGATAGCCTCGAAGGTGCCGCCGGAAAAGTGACGATCTAGTCGGCGGCGATGGTGCCCGGTCGCTTCGGCGCGGCGAATAGCCGGTCGTGCGCCAGCGACGGCACCGCGCGGCGCGCCTCCGCCACCTTGGCCGGATCGATCTCGGCGACGATCACGCCGGTGCCGTCTTCGGCTTCGGCGAGAATTTCACCCCAGGGTGCTACGATCATCGCGTGACCGAAGGTGCGCCGGCCGCCGCCATGCTCGCCCCATTGCGCCGGCGCGAAAACGAAGCAGCCGTTCTCGATGGCGCGGGCGCGCAGCAGGACATGCCAGTGCGCGCGGCCGGTCGGCACCGTGAAAGCCGACGGCACTGCCAGGAAATCGGCGCCTGCCTTGGCCAGCGCGCGGTAAAGATGCGGGAAGCGCATATCGTAGCAGATCGTCATGCCGAGCCGGCCCCACGGCAACTCGGCGACGACCGCCTTGTCGCCGGGCTTGTAGGTCTGGGATTCGCGGTGCCGCTCGCCGGTTTGCAGATCGACGTCGAACATGTGGATCTTGTCGTAGCGCGCGGCGATCTCGCCTTGCGGCGATATCAGGAACGAGCGGTTCGACAGCCGCTCGGCGTTCTTGTCGCGGATCACGGCCGAGCCGAGCAACAGCCACGCGCCGGTCTCGCGTGCGAGATCGCGGAACGCCGCGATCATGGCGTT
This sequence comes from Allostellaceae bacterium, assembly GCA_050729555.1. Taxonomy (GTDB): domain Bacteria; phylum Pseudomonadota; class Alphaproteobacteria; order ATCC43930; family CGMCC-115725; genus REEB95. The sequence goes on along the minus strand of JBOHLR010000003.1, from coordinate 16,789 downwards.
TTGATCTTCCGGACGGGCCTTATCGACCGCCAACGCCCGTTTGGGCTCGATCATGTCGCTGACTTCGGGCGTCATGATCAGGTCGGCGCCTTGCTCACGTGCCCGCCGCACCAGCTCGCTGGCGGCGCTGACGTTTGCCTCGATCGCCGCGCCCGACGTCATCTGGATACAGGCGGCTTTGAAACGGGCGCTCATCGCGACAGTCCGAGCAGGGGGTCGAGCTTGCCTTCATGATCGAGCGCGATCAACTCGTCCGAGCCGCCGACGTGCCGCCCGTCGATGAAGATTTGCGGCACGGTCCGCCGGCCGCCGGCGCGCGCGATCATTTCCTCGCGCTTGTCATCGTCGACCATCACGTCGATGTCGGTGAAGCTGACGCCCTTTTTTTGCAGCAGGTTGCGGGCCCGCGCGCAGTAAGGGCAGAACATCGTGGTGTAAAGCTCGACCTTGGCCACGGCCAATTATCTGGTCGGGCGCATGGTTAAATCAACTCACAGTTCCGGGCGCACGGTCCGCGCCAGCGTCAGCACGTCGACCGCGGTTGCGCCGGCGTCGAGCAGGGTGCGGGCGCACTCCGAGACGGTGGCGCCGGTGGTCAGCACATCGTCGATCAGCAACACGCGTTGACCGGAAACCGTGCGGCCCCGTTTTAGGGCGAAGGCGGCGCGGACATTTCGCCGCCGCTCGCCGCGGCCTTGCGACGGTGTGGCGCGCCGCCGTTCGAGCAGATCCGCGACAACAGGCGGCCCGCCGTCGCGGACGAGCGCGTGGGCGAGAACGGCGGCCTGGTTGTAGCGACGCGCGAAGATTCGCGTCCAATGCAGCGGCACGGGCGCGATGATGTCGCAACTCGCGAGAAGCTGGGCGCCGGCCCGACGCATGAAGCGGCCGAGCGCCGGCGCCAATTGCAGCTTGTCGCCGTGCTTGAACGCGAGCACCAGCGTCCGGCTGGCCTCGTCATAGCGCAACGCGGCCCGCGCGCGTCCGTAAAGTGGCGTGTCGCGGGCACACGCGCCGCAAATCGCGTCGGCGCCCAGATCGATCTCGAATGGCAGACCGCAGCGGGCACAGCACGGCGGTTGCAGAAATGCGATGCCGCGCCAGCATTCGGCGCACAAATCGCCGTCGCCGCCGACTTCGACGCCGCATTTGAGGCAGCGCGGCGGCAGCAGCAGATCGAGCACGGTCGCGCCGACGCGGCGCGGGTCGATGGCCCGGATCAATCCCCCCATGACGCGATCTCAAGCGACGCCGGCCGCCTTGTCAATCCGCGCGGGCCAAGGCGATGATGCGCCATGAACCCGGTCGATCCACTGCGCATTTTCGATCCGCGGGCCGTGCGCCGGCATCGTGCGCGCGCCGTGCGACTCGGTCTCGGCGCCGAGTTTCTGTTCGAGCGCGCGGCGGCGGACCTCGTCGAGCGTCTCGGCGAGATCAAGCGGCGGTTTCCAGTGGCGCTCGATCTCGGCTGCCGCGGCGGGCTCATGGCGCGCGCGCTCGATGGCCGCGAGGGCGTTGGGCGCCTCGTGTCGGCCGATCCGTCCGAAGCCTTGGCGCGCCGGGCGCTGCGCCCGGCCGCGGTGGTTGATCTCGAGGCGTTGCCGTTTGCGTCGGCGAGCTTCGACCTGGTGTTTAGCCCGCTGGTGCTGCACTGGGTCAACGATCTGCCTGGCACGCTGTTGCAGCTGCGCCGGATGCTTAAGCCCGGCGGACTGCTGCTGGCGACGTTGTTCGGCGGCGAGACCCTGAGTGCGCTGCACGCGGCGCTGATCGAGGCTGAGATCGAAAGCGCCGGCGGCGCCAGTCCGCGGGTGTCGCCCTTCGCGGATTTACGCGATGTCGGCGGCCTGCTGCAGCGTGCCGGCTTCATCGAACCGGTGGTCGATGGCGACACCACCGACGTCGAATATGCCGATGCGTTCGCGCTGATGCGCGATCTGCGCGCGATGGGCGAAACCAACGCCCAACGCGAACGGCGCAAAGCGTCGACCCGCCGGGGCACGCTGGCGCGCGCCGCGTCGCTCTATCGCGACCGTGCGGCCGCACCGGGCGGCCGCGTCGTCGCAACCTTTCAGACGATCAACCTGACGGCGTGGGCGCCGGCGAACTGACGGCGTTCACTGGCAGCTGTAATGGTACGTCAACGCATATTGGCCTGACGGCTGTGCGCCGTTCGGCACCGACAGCTTGCCATAATGCTGACAGTGCAGCGCCGCCATGTTGTACGGATTGACGCCCTTTCCGGTGCGAATCACGATACCATTGGCGTCGGCGCGCACGATCTGCGGCCGCAGAATGTAGTCGGGGTAATAACAGGCGGCGACCGGCAGAACGGCTAGCAGGCACAGGATGTGGGCGAAGCGGCGCATGGCGGCGAGCCTAAAGTCGCGGGCGCAAACCGGCAAGCTGCTAAAGCAGGTCGCGTAGCGCCGCAATCAGGCCCTTATCGGCCGGCGGCATAGGGTAATCGTCGAAGCGCTGCGGCCGGACCCAGCTCAGCTTTTGCCCCTCGCGCGCGGTGACCGGCCCTTTCCATCGCCGGCAAACGTAAAGCAACAGGACGACGTGCACGTCCGGATAGCGGTGCGATGCGAAGGTGAGCGGCGACAGGCAGGCCTCGGTCACGTCGATGCCGAGTTCCTCGTGCAACTCGCGGATCAGTGCCGCCTCTGGCGTCTCGTCCGGATGGATTTTGCCGCCGGGAAACTCCCACAGCCCGGCCAATGGCTTGCCGGCGGGACGCTCGGCGAGCAGAACGCGGCCGTCGGTGTCGATCAATGCGACGCAGACCACCGTGACGCCGGCGGCCTCAGCTCCGGTAGCTGCCATTGATGTCGATGTAGCGGTGGGTCAGGTCGCAGGTCCAGACGGTCCAGCGGCCCCGGCCTATACCGAGATCGACCGCCAACCGGATGTCGCGGCCGGCCATGTGCCGCGCGACCGGCGCCTCGTCATAGCCCGGAATCGGGCCACCCTTGGCGGCGATCGGCACGCCGCCGACGGCAATCGACAGCCGGTCGCGATCGGCCTTTTCGCCGGCCTTGCCGACGGCCATGACGATGCGGCCCCAATTGGCGTCGCCTGCGGCGATCGCCGTTTTGACCAGCGGCGAGTTGCCGATGGCGAGGCCGACCCGTCGCGCCGCGCCGGCCGAGGCTGCACCCGAGACGTCGATGGTGACGAATTTTTCCGCGCCTTCGCCGTCGCGCACGATCTGCTGCGCCAGATTGACCAGCACCTCATCGAGGGCGCGCCGGAACGCCTTGAGTGCCGGATCGGCGGCGCGGGCGACGCGCCGGTTTCCCGCCTTGCCGGTCGCCACCAGCAGCAACGTGTCGCTGGTCGAGGTGTCGCCGTCGACGGTGATCGAATTGAACGAACGCTCGTTGCCGGCCGTCAGCATCGATTGGAGCGCGGGCGCGGCGATGTTCGCGTCGGTGAAGACATAGGCCAGCATGGTGCCCATGTCGGGCGCGATCATGCCCGAGCCCTTGGCGATGCCGTTGATGGTGACGCGCGTGCCATGAATCTCGACGCTGCGTGTCGCGCCCTTGGGGAAGGTGTCGGTGGTCATGATCGCCTGCGCCGCTTCCGCCCATGCGTCGGCGTGCGCCGCTGCCGCTGTCGCCGGCAACGCGGCGACGATTTTCTCCGCTGCGAGCGGCTCGCCGATGACGCCGGTCGAGGACACGAAGACCTCGCGCGGATCGCAGCGAAATATTTTCGCCGTTGCCACGACGGTCTGCGCGACGGCGTCGCGGCCGCGCTTGCCCGTGAAGACGTTGGCGTTGCCCGAATTGACGACGATCGCCCGCGCTTTGCCGCGTTTCAATGCCTTGCGGCACCAGTCGATCGGCGCGCCCGGCGTCAGCGAGCGGGTGAACACGCCGGCGACTACGCTACCCGGTGCGACGACCGCGACCATGAGGTCGGTCCGCTCCTTGTAGCGGATGCCGCAATGCGCGCTCGCCAGCGCGATGCCGGCAATCGGCGGCAGGTTAGGGAAGCGCGTCGGCGCGAGCGGCGAGACCGCAGCCATGGTCGTTGCGCCGGTGCCTGTCGAAGCCGGCGCGTCCTACTTCCCGTTAAGCTGGTCCGGCGCGGTGCCAGGCGCCAGCGTCGGGGTGCCGGGTGCCGCGCCGCCGGAAGCGGCTCCGCCGGGCGGCGTCAGCTTCGGCGCCGCCGAACCGGCGGTCGGCAGCTTGCTGCCATCGAGCGCGAAGATCTCGACCTTGGCCGACTGGTCGAGCGTCTTGACGCGCTCGCTGACGATCTTTCGCGCCATGTCCTGCGCGAGGCGCGGCGCCTCTTGGTCGTAAGGTAGCGCCTTAGCGGGCCGGCGGTCCTCGACCTGGATGACATGCCAGCCGAATTCGGTATGGACCGGCGTCTGGGTGAACTCGCCCTTCTTCAGCGCAAAAGCCGCGTTCGCGAACTCGGGCACCATTTCATCCTTGGTGAACCAGCCGAGATCGCCGCCCGACGTCTTACCCGACGGGTCGATGGTCTTCTCCTTCGCCAAGGTGGCGAAGTCAGCGCCCTTCTTCAGCTGCGCGATGACGTCTTCGGCCTCTTTCTGGCTCGATACCAGGATGTGGCGGGCCTTGATCTCTTCCTGCTTGGGTGCGTCCTTGGCGTATTGCGCATAGGCCGCCTGGAGCTTCTCTTTGGTGATCTCCTTTTTCGCAATCGAGTTGAAGTACGCATCCTGCAGGATTTGGTCACGATTGAGCATCAGCCGCTTCCGGATCACAGGGTCGGCATCGACGTGCGCTTTTTCGGCGGCTTGCGCCACCACCACCATCCCGACCAGTTGATCAATGAGCTGCGGGTAGGCCTTTTCGAGGGTGACGCGCTGCCGCACGTCGGACGAAAGGGCGTTGTAGGCGAGCTCGACATCGAGGCGGGTCAGAGTCTGGCCGTTGATGCGCGCGACAACGGGGTCGCCGGCCGGCTTGGTTTTCTGTGCCAGCGCCGGGGTGGCGGCCAAGGCAAGGATCAGGCAAGCGAAAATCGCGTTCCGCGCCGTCATAGCAGGTGTTTCCTTTCGATTCCGACCGTCGCGGCGGGGCGGGCCGCGCACGCGTCGCTGATAAAGCACATCGCTCGGTTCAGAACAAGCTTCGGCAACAGTTAATAGGCCGTTCCAACAAGGGTTTTCGGGCCTGGCCGAATTGACACTCGCGCTATATGCCCCTATCTCTCATAACGTCGCCTCGGCGACGCCCGACTTTTCCGCCATCCCATCGAGGTCTTGATGATCGGCGCCCTTGCCCGGCGATTCTTCGGTTCGGCGAATGACCGCTATATCAAAAGCCTGCAACCGTTGGTCGACGACATCAATGCGCTCGAACCTGAATTGGCCGGCCTTTCGGATGGCGACCTGCGCGCGCGCACCGACGTCTTTCGCAAACGGCTGAACGACGGCGACGAACTCGACGATCTGCTGGTCGATGCCTTCGCCACGGTGCGCGAAGCGGCGAAACGCGTCCTCGGTCAACGTCACTTCGATGTCCAGCTTATGGGCGGCGTCGTCCTGCACCGCGGCATGATCGCCGAGATGCGAACCGGCGAAGGCAAGACGCTGGTGGCGACCTTGCCGGTCTATCTCAACGCACTGACGGGCAAGGGTGTGCATGTCGTCACCGTCAACGACTACCTCGCCAAACGCGACAGCGAATGGATGGGCCAGGTCTACAAGTTTCTCGGCTTGTCCGTCGGCCGCATCGTTCACGAACTCGACGATTTGCAGCGTCGCGCCGCCTACGAATCCGACGTCACCTACGGCACCAACAACGAGTTCGGTTTCGACTATCTGCGCGACAACATGAAATTTTCGCTGGTCCAGATGGTCCAGCGGCCGTTCAATTACGCGATCGTCGACGAAGTCGATTCGATCCTGATCGACGAAGCGCGCACGCCGCTAATCATCTCCGGCCCGACCGAGGATTCGTCGGAACTCTATCGCGCGGTCGACCATCTCATTCCGAAGCTCGCGCCCGAAGATTACGAAAAGGACGAGAAACAGCGCGCGGTCACGCTGACGGAATCGGGCGTCGAGAAGATCGAAGCGATGTTGCGCGATACCGGTCTGATGAAGAGCGGTACGCTCTACGACATCAACAACCTTGCGCTCGTTCACCACGCCAATCAGGCGTTGCGCGCGCACAAGCTGTTCGCGCGCGACACCGATTACATCGTGCGCGACGGCAAGATCATCATCATCGACGAATTTACCGGCCGCATGATGGAAGGCCGCCGTTATTCCGAAGGCTTGCACCAGGCGCTCGAGGCCAAGGAAGGCGTCGACGTGCAGAATGAAAATCAGACGCTGGCGACCATCACCTTCCAGAATTATTTCCGCCTGTTTCCGAAGCTCGCGGGCATGACGGGCACGGCGATGACCGAAGCGACCGAGCTCAACGAGATCTACAAGCTCGACGTCATCGACGTGCCGACCAACAGACCTTGCATCCGCCTCGATGCCGACGACGAGGTTTACCGCACGGCGCGCGAAAAGCACGACGCGATCATCCAGCAGGTGCTGGAGTGCCGCGAACGCGAGCAGCCGGTTCTCGTCGGCACCGTCAGCATCGAAAAATCCGAGACGTTGTCCGACCTCTTCAAGAAAAAGAAGATCCCGCACAGCGTGCTGAACGCGCGTTACCACGAACAGGAAGCGCAGATCATCGCCCAGGCTGGCCGGCCCGGTTCCGTCACGATCGCCACCAACATGGCCGGCCGCGGCACCGATATTCAGCTTGGCGGTAATGTCGACTTGCGCCTGCGCAACGAACTCGCGGGCATCAACGACCCGTCGGTGCGCGACAGCCGTGCCGCCGAAATCCGCGCCGACGTGCAGGCCGCGCACGAGGAAGCGGTCAAGGCCGGCGGCCTCTATGTCATTGGCAGCGAACGCCACGAAAGCCGCCGCATCGACAATCAGCTGCGCGGTCGCTCGGGTCGCCAGGGCGACCCCGGCGCGTCAAAATTCTTCGTGTCGCTCGACGACGATCTGATGCGCATCTTCGGGTCGGATCGGATGGACGGCATGCTGCAGAAGCTCGGCCTGAAGGAAGGCGAGGCGATCATCCATCCATGGATCAACAAGGCCTTGGCGAAGGCGCAGGAAAAGGTCGAAGGCCGCAACTACGAAATTCGCAAGCACCTGCTGCGCTTCGACGACGTCATGAACGATCAGCGCAAGGTCGTCTATCAGCAGCGCAAGGAAATCATGTCGGCGGCGGATATCAGCGCGATGATGGTCGACATGCGCGAAGAGGTGATCGAGAACCTGGTGGCCCGCTGCGTGCCCGAGAACGCGCTGCCCGATCAATGGGACACGCCGGCGCTGCACGAAGAGGTCCGCCGCGTCTTCAATCTCGATCTGCCGATCGCGGACTGGGCGAAAGAAGAAGGCATTGCCGACGTCGAGCTGCGCGAGCGGATCGGTCGTGCGGTTGCCGAGAAGACTGCCCAGAAAGAAGCGCTCTACGGCGCCGATATCATGCGCATGGCCGAGCGCAGCCTGCTGCTGCAGATCCTCGATCAGCAGTGGAAGGACCATCTGCTGGTGCTCGACCATTTGCGGCAGGGGATCAATCTGCGCGCTTATGCGCAACGCGACCCCCTCAATGAATACAAACGCGAGGCGTTCGAGCTGTTCCAGAGCATGCTGGTTGCGCTGCGTGAACAGGTGGTCAGCGTTCTGGCGCACGTCGAGTTGCGGGTCGAACGCGGCGACAGCGCGCCGTCGCCCGGATTGACGCCGGCACCGGCACGCGGCGTCGAGACGCGCGAGGATCCGGCGCTGGCCGCGCCCGCACTGGCGCGCGCGGCTTCGGCGCCGGCGCCGTGGGCGCGCACACCGCGCAACGCGCCCTGTCCGTGCGGTTCGGGCAAGAAGTACAAGCACTGCCACGGCCGGGTTTGATGCCGGGCCCATTGCGGTAGGGCCGGGAACGAACCGCATTAAACCGAATTAATCGAAGCGAAGGGGCGGCGTAATCCGTCCGCAGCCATGGTGGTGCGGAATTCGGGCCCGGGCCGGCGTCAGACGCCGTTCCGTTGGTGGCGGCACCTTCTTTGAGACGAGGCTGATCCATGATGTTTTCGACGATGTCCGCTGGCGGGTTGCGCCGGTTCGCCCTTGGAGCTGTTTTCACGATCGCGCTGGCGGCAGCGCCGATGGCGGCATTCGCGCAGGCGCTGACGGGTGGATCCGGATCGGCGATCGTGCCGATGCCGAGCTTCGCGCCGATGGTGAAGAAGGTGCTGCCGGCGGTGGTCAACATCTCGGTCACCGAAAAATCCGACGTGGCAACATCGGGCGATGACGACCAGGAGGATCAGCAGCTCGGTCAGAACGACAATCCATTCCAGGGATTTCCGCCGTCGCCGTTCGATGAATTCCTGCGCCGGTTCTTCCAGCAGCAGCAGCGCCAATTCCACGGATCGCCGGTTCCCCAGGGACAGCGCGTCGCGCTTGGTTCGGGTTTCATCATCGATCCGACCGGTTACGTCGTAACCAACAACCATGTGGTCCAGGATGCGAGCAAGGTGGTGGTCATTCTTCAGGACAACAGCCGGCACCCGGCCAAGGTGATCGGCCGCGACCCCAAGACCGATCTTGCGCTGCTCAAAATCGAGAGCAAGGAGCCATTGCCCTACGTGACCTGGGGCGACAGCGACGCGGCGCAGGTCGGCGACTGGGTGCTCGCGGTCGGCAATCCGTTCGGCCTCGGCGGCACGGTCAGCCCGGGTGTCCTGTCGGCGCGCGGCCGCGACATCCATGCTGGCCCCTATGACGATTTCCTTCAGATCGATGCCTCAATCAATCGCGGCAATTCGGGCGGTCCCGACTTCAACCTCCAAGGTCAGGTGATCGGCATCAACACCGCGATCTATTCGCCCAACGGTGGCTCGGTCGGCATCGGGTTCGCGATTCCGTCGAGCCTAGCGAAGCCGATCATCGAGCAGTTGCGCACGCACGGCAAAGTCGAGCGCGGCTGGCTCGGCGTGCAGATCCAGAGCGTCACGCCCGACATCGCCAAGAGCCTCGGCCTAGCCAAGGCTGAAGGCGCGCTCGTCGCCGACGTGACCAAAGACAGCCCCGCCGGCAAAGCCGGCATGAAGCAGGGCGACGTGATCCTGAGCTACGACGGTCACGATATCGGCCAAGTCCGTGATCTGCCGATTGCCGTCGCCGAAACTCCCGTCGGTCAGACGGCGGCGATCAAGGTTTGGCGCAACGACAAGCCCACCTCCGTGCAGGTGAAGATCGGCGAGATGCCGAACAACGTCGGCCAGGTCGCCACGACCGAACAGCCGCAGCAGGGCAAATCCGCGGCCATGGGCCTCAAGCTGTCGAGCCTGACGCCGGAGTTGCGCCGCCAGGCACGCGTGCCGAAGGACGTGCACGGCGTCATCGTCACCGATGTTGCGGCCGGATCGCCGCTCGGCGCGATCGGCGTGCAGTCCGGTGACGTCATCGTCTCGATCAACCGAAAGGCTGTGGCGACGCCGCGCGAGGCGATTCACGAACTCGAAGCGGCGCAAGAAGCTAAAGGACCAAGCAAGACCATACTGCTGCTGATCAACCGGCACGGCGTCAACGAGTACGTCGCGCTCACGGTCCAGAACGGCGCGGAAAAGGGCTGATGCGGGCGGGGAAACGGACGTGCATATACTGGTTATCGAGGATGATCGCGAGGCGGCGGCCTATCTCGTCAAGGGCCTGACCGAAAGCGGCCACCGGGTCGATCTGGCGTCGGAAGGACGCCAGGGGCTCGACCGCGCCCGGAGCGGCAACTTCGATGCCATGATCATCGATCGCATGCTGCCCGGTCTCGACGGGCTGTCGATCATCGCGGCGTTGCGCGCGGCCAACGATTTGACGCCGGTTCTGGTGCTGAGCGCGCTGGGCGACGTCGAGGACCGGGTGCAGGGACTCAACTCCGGCTGCGACGACTATCTGCCGAAGCCGTTCGCGTTCTCGGAGCTGCTGGCGCGGCTCGAAGCGCTCACGCGCCGCGGCGGCGCCGAAACCAAGCTCAAGGTCGCCGATCTCGAAATGGATTTGATCGCGCGCGAGGTTTCCCGCGCCGGCCATGCGATCGAGCTGTTGCCGCGCGAATTCCGGCTACTCGAATATCTCATGCGCAATGCGGATCACATCGTCACGCGCACGATGCTGCTGGAAAAAGTCTGGGACCATCATTTCGATCCGCAGACCAACGTCATCGACGTTCACATCAGCCGGCTGCGGCAGAAAATCGACCGCGGCTTCGATCAGCCGCTGCTGCATACCGTCCGCGGCATCGGTTACGTCCTACGCCCGCCGCCCAACTAGATCCCGCGGGTTCCCATCTGCAGGAATTTTGTGCGCCGCGCCGCGCGCAGGCTCGGCCCGTCGAGCTTCAACAGCGGCAACAGCGCTTTCTCGACCGCGTCGCCGGTGGCCGCAATTGCCGCTTCGTGGGCGCGGTGCGCGCCGCCCAGCGGCTCGGGAATGACCGCGTCGATGACGCCGAGCCGCAACAAATCCTGCGCCGTCAACCGCAGGGCTTCGGCCGCGTCCTGCGCGTTTTCGGCGCTCCGCCACAGGATCGAGGCGCAGCCCTCGGGCGAGATGACCGAATAGACCGCGTGCTCCAGCATGAGCACCACGTTGCCGGCGGCCAAGGCGATCGCGCCGCCCGAACCGCCCTCGCCGATGACGGTCGCGACCAACGGCACTTCAATCTCCAGACAGGCCTCGACCGCGCGCGCGATCGCCTCGGCTTGGCCGCGCGCTTCGGCGTCGATGCCGGGATAGGCGCCGGCGGTGTCGACGAACGTCAGCACCGGCAGCTTGAATCGATTGGCGAGCTCCATCAGCCGGCGCGCTTTACGATAGCCTTCGGGCCGCGCCATGCCGAAATTGTGCCGGACCCGCGCTTCGGTGTCGGCGCCCTTTTCGTGGGCGATGACGACGACCGACCGGCCGCGAAATCGACCGAGCCCCCCGACGATGGCGCGATCCTCGGCGAACGTCCGATCGCCGGCGAGCGGCGTGAGGTCGGTGATCAGTCGCTTCAAGTAGTCGTTGCCATGCGGCCGGTCGGGATGACGGGCGATCTGGACCTTCTGCCACGGCGTCAGCTTGGCATAGGTCTGGCGCAGAAATTTCTCGACCTTGGTCTCGAGCCGCGCGACTTCCTCGGCGATGTTGAGATCGCCGCCATTCGAGATGTGACGCAGCTCTTCGATCTTGCCTTCGAGGTCGGCCAGCGGCTGCTCGAAACCCAGAAAATGACGCATAACGGCTTGACCTAGCATGCGGCGCGCTGGGATGCCACCCCGCGGAGCGCGCTATTTCTTGCGCGCCAAGGGATGCGCTTCGTTGATCAAACGCCGCAGACGCTCGCTTTGCACGTGCGTATAGATTTGCGTGGTGGCGATATCGGCGTGGCCGAGCATCTCCTGCACGCTGCGCAGGTCGGCGCCGCGATCGACCAGATGGCTGGCGAAGGCGTGCCGCAGCACGTGCGGCGAAACCTTAAGTCCGGTCTCGCGCGCGAGCCCGGCGATGAGCTGGCCGCAGCGCCGCCGCGTCAAATGTCCCTCGACGCCGCGCGACGGAAACAGCCAGCGCGATTCCGCGTCGTCCTTGAGAAAGCGGTCGCGCACCGCGAGATAGGCGTCGAGTGCGCGTCGCGCCGGTCGCCCCAGCGGCACCAGCCGCTCCTTGCCGCCTTTGCCGCGCACCACCAGAAACCGCGGATCGCGGCGTGCTGCGGCGACAGTCAAACCAACCAGTTCCGATACACGTAGGCCGCCGCCATAGAGCAGCTCGACGATGCACAACAACCGCACGCCTTCGGCGCCGTCCTTCGCGCGTGCGGCGGCGATCAACTTTTCGGCGTCATCGACGACCAACACCTTGGGCAACGGCCGGCGCAGCCGTGGACCGTCGAGCGCGGCCGTCGGATCGTCGCGGCGGACCTTTTCCAGCACCAGGAAGCGATAGAACTGCCGGAGCGCCGACAGCCGGCGCGCCGAAGTTCCCGGTGCGCGATGCGCGCCGGCGAGGGTCGCAAGATAGCGGCGCAGATCGTCGCTGGCGGCGGCGACCAGCGTCACGTCGCGCGGCCGCAGGAACGCCTCGACCTGCCGCAGATCGTTGCGGTAGGCATCCAATGTCAGCTTGGCGGCGCCGCGCTCGGCGGCGAGCATTTCGAGGAACGCCTCGATGTGGCGGTCCATGTCAGATGCTGGCATTGAGCGCGGCCTCGAGCGCGAGCGCATGGGCATCGTTGTCGAGACCGACCGCGCGCAGGCCGCCGATGGCGCGTCCGAGCAGCAGGGACTCCGATGTCAGGTGGCCATCGCTTTCGGCGATCAGAATGGACGCAAGCACGGTCGAGCCCAATTGCGCGTTCGCTGCCGCCCGCTGCTGTTCGTCCCACAGCGCCGCGTTCGGCAGCGCACCGGGGGTCGCCGGCGCAGTTAACGCCTCGGGCGTCAGATCGGCGAGCGTCGCCGGATCGTCGCCGAGTGCCGTCAGCAGAACATAGATCAATCCGGCACGCGGACCGGCCGCGGCATCGCCGGCTGCCACGGCCGCATCGTGCGCTACGGTCGCATCGACATGCGGCACGCCCGGCGCCGCGATCAGGCTCAAGAGCAACGTCGCCTTGTCGCCAGCGGCGCTGACCCAAGGCTTGGCGCCAGCGGCGTCGCCGCTTGCCAACAGGATGCGCGCGGCGACACCGGCGAATTTAGCTTCGGCGCTCGTGCTCGGTATGTCCGCCAGCGTCGGCGCCAGCACGGCGGCCTCCGGCACGAACACGCCGCGCCGTTCCGCGTCGGCGACGAGGGCTTCAATCGCGTTCGCGCGTACCGCGAAATCGTTGCCGGTTTTCGCCAGCGCGTAGAGCAGGGCGCGATCGCGCGGGGTGGCCGGCGGCCGGATCGATCGGCGAGCGCGTTCCAGCTCCTCGGGCTTGAAATTGACCGCGCCATAGAGCGTGGCGAGATCCGGTGGTGGCAACGCGCCCAGCGCTTCCGCCCGCTCGCCGGCGGCGAGGCGATCGTCGGCCGGCACATTGCCGTCGCCGGCATAGCCGGCGAGCGCCGCCGGATCGGCGACGGCAATCGATTCCGCCGGTAGCGGCCGCTTGGCCGCCGCCAGCAAAGTGACGCGTAGCGGCGTCGGATCGCCGAGCCGCGCAACGCGCGCGGCGCCGTGTTCCGACAGCAACCGGATCAAGGCATCGAACTCCGGATCCGGCGGCGCTTTCTGGTCGGCGAGCAGGCTTTGGCCGAGCGAGGCTTTGGCGAAATCGCCGGCCAACGCCTGACAGGCGATCAGCGCGCGCGCCCACCACGTTTCGGTGTAGCGACTGATGCGGGCCGTAACGTCGTTGCAGGCGCCGGTCGTATCGTTGGAGGCGAACCGCAACTCGACGCGGTCGCGGTCGATCGGGCTGGTGACGGCGGTGTCGGGCAGGGATTCGATCAGCGCCAAACCGTCGTGCACGAAACCGAACGCGTAGATCCGGTCGATGCGTTCTGGCAGCAGTTTGGAGCCGGCGGCGGCGTCCGCGTTGCCGGCCGGCACGGGCGCGGCGGCGTCGCTCAACAACAGGCGGCGCGCCAGGCTGGTGAGCTCGGGTGAGGTCACCGGCTGAAGCTGCGGCAAGGCGGCCGCGACGAAACCGCGATGGGCGCCATTCCACATGTCGTGGGGGAAGCCGCCCTTCGCCGCGCCGAGCAAGCCGATCCATGACGTGTCCACCGGCGCCAAGGGCGAAACCTGAATCTGATCGCCGCCCTCGAGGCTTTGCGGCGACGCAACCGACGAAGGGTTCGGCGGCGTCGGACTTGGCGTCAGCTGGATCGGCTGCGCGGCCGCTGCCGCGACGTTCAACAGGGTCGCGGCGACGAACCAGACTGCGAAATGCGGCCGCCGCCGCTCAATGCGGCAGTTGCGCATCGGGAATGGGGTGCTCGACGCGGGCCATCGGCGCCGGCACGTGCCACACGGCCAGAACTCCGCCGCCCACGACGATCAAGACGACCAGGACCGCGAACGCGATCAAAATGAACTTTCCCATGGACTCCGATTTCCTCGACGAGCCCGACCTGCGCGGGCCGAATGGCGGCGAATCCCGGCGGTATGCTAGGCTCCGGCGATGACCAAACACCGTCAGTTTATCGGCGCCGCATGAGCGTTTCAACGCCACAACGCGATCTGCGCGTCACCAAGACAATCGCGCTTGTCGGTTTGATGGGCGCAGGCAAAACCGCGGTCGGACGACGGCTGGCGCAGCGGCTCGGCGTCGAATTCGCCGACGCCGACGCCGAGATCGAGAAAGCAGCCAACGCCACGATCGCCGAGATCTTCGTCGAGAACGGCGAGGCGTTTTTCCGCGATCGCGAGCGCGAAGTGATCAAGCGCCTGCTGGCCAATCCGCCGCACGTGCTGGCCACCGGCGGCGGCGCCTTCATGGACCCGTCGACACGAGCGCTGTTGCGCGAGCGTGCCGTCACCGTTTGGCTGCGCGCTGACCTCGACCTCATGCTGGTGCGGGTGATGCGCCGGAACAACCGGCCGTTGCTGGCCGACGGCGATCCGCGAATCATCCTCGAGCGGCTGATGACGCAGCGCTATCCGGTCTATGCCGAGGCCGACATCGCTGTCGATAGCATCGACGGTCCGGCCGAGGTGACGCTAGAGCGCGTATGGGCGGCCTTGGCGCCGCATCTCGGCGTGCACGCAGGCGTGACGCCATGAGCGAAGCCCAGCGGCTGCGCGTCGAGCTCGGCGCCCGCGGCTACGAGATCGTCGTCGGTGCGCGGTTGCTGGCGCAGGCGGGTGCGCTGATCGCCGGCGTCACGCGTCAGAAACGCGCCCTGATCGTGACCGACGCGAATGTCGCGCGGCTGCATCTCGACGCGCTGCGCCGCGGTCTCGACGCCGCCGCCATCACGCATGCCGCCATCGTCCTGCCGCCTGGCGAGGAGACCAAGGATTTCGCCCATTTCCAGAAACTATGCGAAGACATCCTCGCCGCTGGCATCGAGCGCGCGACGCCGATCGTCGCTCTTGGCGGCGGCGTGGTCGGCGACCTCGCCGGCTTCGCGGCGGCGACGCTGCTGCGCGGTCTCGATTACGTCCAGGTGCCGACGACACTGCTGGCGCAGGTCGACAGCTCGGTCGGCGGCAAGACCGCGATCGATACACGCCAGGGGAAGAATTTGGTCGGTGCGTTTCACCAGCCGGCCTTGGTCATCACCGACATCGACACGCTCGGCACCTTGCCGCAACGGGAGTTGCTCGCGGGTTACGCCGAGGTTGTGAAGTACGGACTGATCCGCGATCGCGGTTTCTACGATTGGCTCGAAGGCAAGGCCGGCGCGCTGCTCAAAGGCGATCCGGACCTGCGCCGCGAAGCGGTTCTGCGCAGCTGTGCCGCGAAAGCAGCCGTGGTCGCCGCCGACGAGCGCGAGACCGGCGAACGCGCGTTGCTGAACTTCGGCCACACCTTCGGCCATGCGTTGGAGGCGGCGACCGGCTTCGGCAAAGGGTTGCTGCACGGCGAGGCGGTCGCGCTCGGGATGGCGATGGCGTTCGATCTTTCGGCCCGGCTGAAGCTCTGTCCGCCGGACGCCGCCAATCGCGTCCGCCGCCATTTCGCCGGTGTCGGCCTGCGCACGGAAATCGAGGGCATCGACGCCGATGCCCTGCTGGAGCTGATGCGCAAGGACAAGAAAGTCAAGGACGGCCGGATCAGCCTCATCCTGGTCCGCGATATCGGCCAGGCCTTCATCAGCCGCGACGTTGCCACCGATACGCTGTGCGCGTTCCTGCGCGACGCGGTCAAGACGCTGGCGCGGCCGGCGCGCGCTCTCTAAACAGGCCGCCTGTCCCGGAGGTCCGGTCATGCCGTTGTCGCCCGCATCGTCGCGTCAGCACATCCATACGCGTCAAGTACATTGCCGCGGGTATCGCCGCGACGACGGCCTTTGGGACATTGAAGGCCATCTCACCGACACCAAGACGTACGCCTTCGACAACGATTATCGCGGCCGCATCGACGCCGGCGAACCGGTGCACGACATGTGGGTCCGGATCACCGTCGACGACAATCTGATCGTACGCCGCGTCGAAGCCGTGACCGACAAGAGCCCGTTCGCGGTCTGTCCGGCCGTCACTCCGAACTTCGCCCGACTCGAAGGTTTGAGCATCCGGCCCGGCTTCCTCGCGCAGGTGCGCGAGCGGTTGGGCGGTATCGAAGGCTGCACCCATTTGGTCGAGCTGATGGGGCCGATCGCAACCACCGCGTACCAGACGATCTATCCCTATCGTCGCCGCCTGGCGCAGGCCAGCGGCGACGCACCGCCGCAGCCGCCGAAGGAGCGGCCGCGGCTCATCGGCACGTGTCACGCATTCCGCAGCGACGGCGAAATCGTCAAACGGCTATGGCCGGATTATTACACCGGTCCGCGCAACTGACCGCGCGCGTCAGAGGCGAATGCGCGAGCGCGCGCCGCCGTGTCCCGCGCGCAAATGGCCTTCGTCGGTGGCCGCCGCCTGAAAATATGTCAGCAAGAATACGCGGATCGCGGCGGTGAGCGTCGATTGATTGCGGTTACGCGCAAGCTTCGTCACCAGGTCATTCAGGCTCTTGTTCTCGCGCTTGCAGACCATATTGAGTGCTTCCCACATCGCCGGCTCGAGGCGAATGCTGGTGCGGTGGCCTTCGACGGTGACGTTGCGATTGACCAGCGTCGAGCGTGTAGA
>JBOHLR010000002.1:0-47558 GCA_050729555.1 Allostellaceae bacterium | reverse complement strand
TAAGCCAGGCGAAAGATGACGATGTGAGCGGCGATCTGGGTTGAGCGACGGATTTTTTTGATTCTCTGAAAATGACGCGAAGGCGGATCGACATGGCGAGCAAGACGAATTCGACGAGCGAGACTTCCGAAGCGCGCGAGGAAGCGGCCGATGCACCGTTGCTCGACACCGTCTCCGCCGCGATCAAGAAGATGGTCGCCAAGGGCAAGGAGCGCGGCTACGTCACCTACGACGAGATCAACGCCGCGCTGCCGCCCGAGCAGGTGTCCTCCGAGCAGATCGAGGACACGATGACCATGCTGTCCGAACTCGGCGTCAACATCGTCGAGAACGAAGAGGCCGAAGAAGCCCAGGCCAAGGACAAGGACAAGGACAAGGACAAGGACAAGGACAGCGACGGAGAAGAAACCGAAACCCGTACTGGCGGCAATCTCGACGACGCCGATATCGGTCGCACCGACGATCCGGTGCGCATGTATCTCCGCGAGATGGGTTCGGTCGAGCTGCTGTCGCGCGAGGGCGAAATCGCCATCGCCAAGCGCATCGAAGCCGGCCGCGAGATGATGATCGGCGGGTTGTGCGAAAGCCCGCTCACCATGCGCGCGCTCATCGGCTGGCGCGACGCGCTGATGGAAGGAAAGATGCTGCTGCGCGACGTCGTCGATCTCGACGCCACGTATGGCGGCAAGTTCGACGCCACCGCCGCCGAAGGCGAGGAAGAAGACGAAGCCGAGGCCGAAGCCGGCGGTCGCGACAACGAGGACCAGGAATCGCCGCCGGCAGGCGCGTCGCCCGAAGGCGGCGATGGCGAGGGCGAAGAGGGCTCGATCTCGCTCGCGGCGATGGAGGAGACGCTGAAGCCCGGCGTCCTCAAGAACCTCGACGAGATCGCCCAGCTCTACAAGCGTCTGCACAAGCTCCAGGAATCACGTCTCGCCGCCTTCAAGGAAGGCGACGAGATCGGCAAGCCGGGCGAACGGCGCTATGAAAAGCTGCGGGCCGAGATGGTCACGGCGATGGACAATGTCCATCTCAACAACGCGCGCATCGAATATCTGGTGGAACAGCTCTATTCGTTGAATCGCCGGCTGCAATCGGGCGACGGCAAGTTGCTTCGCCTGGCCGAGCATTCGGGCATCAAGCGCCCCGATTTTCTCCAGCATCATTTGGGCTTCGAGCTCCAGCCCGACTGGGTCTCGCGCGTGCGCCGGCTGCACGGCAAGGGTTGGACGACGTTGATTTCCAAGCATGTCGCGGAGGTCAAGAACCTGCGCGCCGAAATCGCCGCCATCGCCGCGGAAGCGGGCGTGCCGCCGGCGGAATTCCGCCGTATCGTCGGTACCGTTCAACGCGGCGAACGTGAAGCGTCGCGCGCCAAGAAAGAGATGGTCGAGGCCAATCTGCGGCTCGTCATCTCGATCGCCAAGAAATACACCAACCGCGGCCTGCAATTCCTCGATCTGATTCAGGAAGGCAATATCGGCCTGATGAAGGCGGTCGATAAGTTCGAATACCGCCGCGGCTACAAGTTCTCGACCTATGCGACGTGGTGGATCCGCCAGGCGATCACGCGCTCGATCGCCGACCAGGCGCGCACCATCCGCATCCCCGTGCACATGATCGAAACGATCAACAAGCTGGTGCGCACGTCGCGCCAGATGCTGCACGAGATTGGCCGCGAGCCGGCGCCGGAAGAGCTCGCCGAGAAGCTCGGCATGCCTTTGGAAAAAGTGCGGAAGGTGCTCAAGATCGCCAAGGAGCCGATCAGCCTCGAGACGCCGATCGGCGACGAGGAAGATTCGCATCTCGGCGATTTCATCGAGGACAAGAACGCCGTGTTGCCGCTGGATGCCGCCATTCACGGCAATCTGCGCGAAACCACCACCCGCGTTCTCGCCTCGCTGACGCCGCGCGAAGAACGCGTGCTGCGTATGCGCTTCGGCATCGGCATGAACACCGACCACACGCTCGAGGAAGTCGGCCAGCAATTCTCGGTCACCCGCGAGCGCATCCGTCAGATCGAGGCCAAGGCGCTGCGCAAGCTCAAGCATCCGAGCCGGTCGCGCAAGCTGCGCTCGTTCCTCGATACCTGATGACGGGACTCGGGCCCGCCGCTTACATTGGCGCGGGCCCGTAGTTCAGCGGTTAGAACGCGCCGCTCATAACGGTGTAGTCGCAGGTTCGAATCCTGCCGGGCCCACCACGCTTCGCTCTCCAAACCGCGCGCTTTCCACCCTTCGCCGGAGTTTCCATGCCCGCTTACCAGTACATCTATGTGATGAAAGGTCTGAGCAAGATCTTTCCCGGCGGACGCGAGGTGCTGAAGGACATCTGGCTGTCGTTCCTGCCCGGCGCCAAGATCGGCGTGCTCGGCGCGAACGGTGCGGGCAAATCCACGTTGTTGCGCATCATGGCCGGTCTCGACCAAGATTTTGCCGGCGAGGCCTGGGCCGCCGAAGGCGTCACGGTCGGTTACCTGTCGCAGGAGCCGACACTCAATCCTAAAAAGACCGTCGCCGGCAACGTCACCGACGGTCTCGGCGCGATCCGGTCGCTGCTCGAGCGCTTCGAGGCGGTCAGTACGAAGCTGGGCGAAAATTTGTCCGACGACGAAATGAACGCATTGCTCGCCGAACAGGCCGAGTTGCAGGAAAAGATCGACGCCTTCAACGGCTGGGAGATCGAGCGCACGGTCGAGATCGCCATGGACGCGCTGCGTTGCCCGCCCGGAGATTCCGATGTCGCCAAGCTCTCGGGCGGCGAACGCCGGCGCGTCGCGTTGTGCCGCTTGCTGCTGCAAAAGCCCGATCTGCTCTTGCTCGATGAGCCCACCAATCACCTCGACGCCGAATCGGTGGTTTGGCTGCAACGCTTCCTGGCCGAATATCCCGGCACCGTGGTCACGGTGACCCACGACCGCTATTTCCTCGATGAGGTCGCCGGCTGGATTCTCGAGCTCGACCGCGGCCAGGGCATTCCCTATCAGGGCAACTATTCCGGCTGGCTCGAACAGAAGCAGAAGCGGCTGGAGCAGGAAGGCAGGCAGGAAGCCGCGCGCCAACGTACGCTCGAACGCGAGCTCGAATGGGTGAAGCAAAGCCCGCGCGCCCGTCAGGCCAAGAGCAAGGCGCGGCTTTCGGCCTATGAGAGCCTGGTCTCGCAAAGCCGCGAGAAGGCGCCGGAAACCGCCCAGATCGTGCTGCCGCCGGGACCTCGGCTCGGCGAAAGCGTCATCGAAGCCAATAGTCTGACCAAGGGTTACGGCGACAATCTGCTGATCGAAGATCTGTCGTTCCGCTTGCCGCCCGGTGGCATCGTCGGCGTCATCGGGCCGAACGGCGCTGGCAAGACGACGCTGTTCCGCATGATCGTCGGCCAGGAAAAGCCCGACTCTGGTGCGTTGCGGCTCGGCGAGACCGTCAAACTCGGCTATGTCGACCAGAGCCGCGACGCGCTCGATCCCAACAAGTCGGTGTTCGAAGAGATTTCAGGCGGCGCCGACGAGATCGATCTCGGCCGCCGCAAGATGCCGGCGCGCGCCTATTGCGCGTTGTTCAATTTCCGCGGACCGGACCAGCAGAAGAAGACCGGCCAGATCTCGGGCGGCGAGCGCAATCGCGTCCACCTCGCGAAGATGCTCAAGACTGGTGCCAACGTCATTCTGCTCGATGAACCGACCAACGATCTCGATGTTGACACGTTGCGCGCGCTCGAAGAGGCGCTGCTCGAATTTCCGGGTTGTGCCGTCGTCGTCAGCCACGACCGCTGGTTTCTCGACCGCATCGCCACGCACATTCTCGCCTTCGAGGGCATGAGCCAGGCTGTCTGGTTCGAAGGCAACTACGCCGATTATGTCGCGGATTGGAAACGCCGCGTCGGTGCCGCCGCCGATCAGCCGCATCGGATCCGCTACAAGCCGCTGACGCGGACCTAAGGTTTAGTGGTCTGCGCCTGGCCGGGCGCCAACGGGCCACCGGTGGTGGACCCGGCGCCGCCGGCGAGGCGCTGTCTCAATTGCTGGTTCAGCCCGGCGACGGTTCCGCCATCGCGTTGGATGGCGGAGGCGATCTCCTCGCGCTCGGTCAGCGCCATGCTGACGCCTTCGACCTCGACGTCGACGATCTTGAGATCGTCGCCCACTTTATTCACGTGCCAATAGATCGTGGTCGGCGGCGCGCCGTTAGTGTGGATCAGCTCGCTCGTAACGACGTAGCTGGTCGGGCTTTCGGTCCGCGCGCCCGTCACCTTGACGGTTTCGCCGCTATAATTCTTGAAGCGGTCGGCATAGGTCCGCACCACCCATTGCGCGAAGAGTTGGCTGAACTGATTACGGTCCTGATCGCTCGCGGTCAGCCAGTAGCGGCCGAGCACGAAACGGGCGATCCGCGGGATGTCGAACCCGGTCTGCAAGAGCGTACTGAAGCGCTGTTCGCGCTCGGCATCCGACATCTGCGGATTGTTCAGCATCGTCATCGCCTGCTGCACCAGCCCGTCGACAAAGGCCTTTGGATCGGTTTGCGCCGCGCGAGTCGGCGCGGTCCAAAGCAGCAGAACTGCGGCCACGACGAGGACAGAAAGAGAACGGCGGGACGTGATCAACATAAGCCCCCTTGAATTACCCGGTATTCGGCGCCTCGCGCCGGGCGTTTTGCCGCGAGCATAGGGCGGTGCCGTTGTGGCCGACAAGGGGCCGCTCTGCGCCGGCCGGGGTCGCATTTTTGGCGCTAGACGCGCTATGGTGCAGAACGCTATCCACGGTGGGATTCTGCCCATTTTTCGGGGTATTTTGGAGCGATGACGACGAGTCGCAGACGGCAAAGCGGACCGCGCACGGCGGCCAGCCTGGAGGCCGGCGCGCTACTGGCGGCCGATCCGTTGGCTGGCGTCGGCCGGGCGCCGCCGCGCGTCTCGTTCGAATTCTTCCCGCCCAAAACCGAGGAGATGGAAGAGAAGCTTTGGCAGACGGTGAAACGCGTCGAACCGCTCGGGCCGCGCTTCGTGTCGGTCACCTACGGTGCCGGCGGTTCGACCCGCGCGCGTACCCATGCCACCGTGCTGCGTATCCGCATCGACACGGCGCTCGAGCCGGCGGCGCATCTGACCTGCGTCGGCGCGCCGCAGGACGCCATCGACGCGGTGGCGCGGCTCTATTGGGATTCGGGCATCCGCCATGTCGTCGCCTTGCGCGGCGATCCGCCGGCGGGCGAAGGCCCCTACACGCCTTATCCGGGCGGCTACGCCTATGCGGCCGATCTGGTCGCCGGCCTGAAGCGCATCGCGCCGTTCGAGATCAGCGTCGCCGCCTATCCCGAGACGCATCCCGAAGCCAAGAGCCCGGACGCCGATCTCGACAACTTGAAGCGCAAGATCGATGCCGGCGCCGACCGCGCGATCACGCAATTCTTTTTCGATGTCGACGTGTACCCGCGGTTTGTCGAGCGCGCGCACGCGCGCGGCATCAACGTGCCGATCGTGCCCGGTATCTTGCCGGTGACCAATTTCAGCCAAGTGAAGAAATTCGCCGCTCTCTGCGGCGCCGCGATTCCCGACTGGATGCCGCCGATGTTCGACGGGCTTGACGCCGATCCGGATACGCGGCGGTTGGTGGCGGCGTCGATCGCGGCCGAGCAATGCCGCCGGCTGCAGGCGTACGGCGTCGATGATTTCCATTTCTATACTCTCAACCGCGCCGATCTCATTGTCGCTATCTGCCACATGATCGGTGTACGCGGGCCGGTGCCGGCCGACGCGGCGAGGGCTCCGGCGGGTTGAAATTATGGCGCATATCCTTGATGTGATGCGGGATCGTGTTTTGCTGTGCGACGGCGCCATGGGCACCGCCGTGCACGGGCACAATCTGGACCTCGAGCGCGATTTCCTCGGCAAGGAGAATTGCATCGAGGTGCTCAATCAAAGCCGCGCCGATGTGATCCGCTCGATCCATCTCGGCCATTTCCGCGCCGGCGCCGACGTTGTGCAGACCAATTCGTTCGGCGGCTCGCCGATTACGCTCGGCGAATTCGGACTGGCCGATCAGGCCTTCGCCATCAATCGCCGCGCCGCCGAGATCGCGCGCGAGGCGGTCGAGGAATGCGCCAAGGACGGCCGCGACCGGTTCGTCATCGGCTCGATCGGGCCGGGCACGCGCTTGCCGTCACTGGGTCACGTCGATTACCAGACGCTCGAGGATGCATTGGCGGTTCAGGCGGCAGGCCTAGTCGCCGGCGGTGTCGACGTCATCCTCGCCGAAACCTGCCAGGATCCGCTGCAAATCAAGGCGGCGGTCAACGCCGCCAAGCGCGCCGCCGCCGAATGCGGGCGCGATATTCCGGTCTTCGTCCAGGTGACGGTCGAGACCACGGGGACGTTGCTCGTCGGACCGGACATCGCGTCCGCCGCCACCGTCGTCCGCGCGCTCGACGTGCCGCTCGTCGGCCTCAATTGCGGCACCGGTCCGCGGGAGATGGCCGAGCACATCAAATGGCTATCCGAGAACTGGCCGGGCTTGTTGTCGATTCAGCCGAATGCCGGCTTGCCGGAGTTGCTCGACGGCAAGACGCACTATCCGCTGACGGCGACAGAATTCGCCCCTTGGATCGCGCGTTTCGTGCGCGAGGATGGCGCCAATCTGGTCGGCGGCTGCTGCGGCACCGAGACCGAGCATATCGCCGCGCTCGACGCCGCTTTGCAGCAACTCGCCGACGGCGGCCTCCGGCCGCAACCCAAGGTCCGGCAGGCGGTATGGACGCCGTCGGTGGCGTCTCTTTATAGCCAGATGCCGTTGCGGCAGGAGAACGCCTATCTGTCGATCGGCGAACGCTGCAACGCCAACGGTTCGAAGCGGTTCCGCGAGTTGCAGGAAAAGGGCGACTGGGACGGCGCCGTTGAAATGGCGCGCGCCCAGGTCAAGGACGGTTCGCATGCGCTCGACTTGTGCACCGCGTTCGTCGGCCGCGACGAGGTGGCCGACATGAGCACGGCGATGACCAAGCTTACGAACGGCGTCAACGCGCCGCTGTCCATCGACACGACCGAGCTGCCGGTGCTCGAAGCCTCGCTCAAGCTTTACGGCGGCAAGCCGATCATCAACTCGATCAACCTCGAGGACGGCGAAGAGACGCTCGAAAAGAAGGTGCGCTTGGCCAAACGTTTTGGCGCCGCGTGCATCGCCTTGACCATCGACGAAGAGGGCATGGCCAAGGACGCGGCGCGCAAGGTCGCCGTCGCCAAGCGCATCCATGATCTTGCCAGCGACAAGCTCGGCTTGGCGCCGTCGGATCTGCTGTTCGATCCGCTTACCTTCACCATCTGCACCGGCAACGAGGACGACCGTCGCCTCGGCCTCGAGACGCTCGAGGCGATCGAGGGCATCGCCAAGGCGTTGCCGGAATGTCAGATCATCCTCGGCCTGTCGAACATCTCGTTCGGCCTCGCGCCGGCCGCACGCAGCGTGCTCAATTCCGTGTTCCTCGAAGAGGCGCTGAAGCGCGGCATGACCGGCGCCATTCTGCACGTCTCCAAGATCGTGCCGTTCCATCGCATTCCCGAGAACGAGGCGCAAACCGCACTCGATCTGATCTACGACCGGCGCAAGCCGGGCTACGATCCGCTGCACGCGTTCATCGCGCTGTACGAGAATCGCACCGAGGCCAAGGCGGAAAAGAAAGAGCGGCCGGTGTCGCTCGAAGAGCGGCTCAAGGCACGTATCGTCGACGGCGACCGCTCCGGTCTCGAAACTGACCTCCAGGCGGCGCTGACGCGCATGGGGCCGCTCGACATCATCAACAACATCCTGCTCGACGGCATGAAGACTGTCGGCGAGCTGTTCGGCGCCGGCAAGATGCAGCTGCCGTTCGTCCTCCAATCGGCCGAGACGATGAAGGCCGCCGTTGCCTACCTCGAGCCGCATATGGAACGGATCGAAGGGTCCGAAAAGGGCATCATCGTGCTCGCGACGGTGAAGGGCGACGTGCACGACATCGGCAAGAATCTGGTCGACATTCTGTTGACCAACAACGGCTACAAGGTCGTCAACCTTGGCATCAAGCAGCCGCTCAACTCGATCCTCGAAGCCGCCGAAAGTCACAGCGCCGACGCCGTCGGCATGTCGGGCCTGCTCGTCAAATCGACAGTGGTGATGCGCGAGAATCTCGAAGAGATGACCCGGCGCGGCCTCGGCCTGCCGGTCATTCTCGGCGGCGCGGCGTTGACCCGCCGCTATGTCGAGGAGGATTGCGCCAAGGCCTATGCCACGGGCGCGGTCGCCTATGCCCGCGACGCCTTCGAAGGCTTGGCGTTGATGAACAACGTCGTCAATGGCACGTTCTCCAGTACGGTCGCAGCGCAGCGCGAAAAGAGCAAGGACCGGCCGGTCAACCAGTCGCGCCGTCTGGGCCGCGCCGCTGAGCCGCGCGTCCTGCGCCCGCTCGATCTCGAGGAAATCCGCCTGCGCCGCGCCGAACTGGCGCGCGGCGTGGCGGTGCCGCATCCGCCGTTCTGGGGACCGCGGACCATCGCGCGCGTGCCGCTCAAGACGATCGTGCCCTATCTCAACGAGCGCATGCTCTATCAATTCCACTGGGGCTTCCGCAAACAAGGCCGCACCCTCGACGAGTTCAAGGCCTGGGCGAAGCAGGAATTGCGGCCGGTGCTCAACGAATTGTTCGAGCGCGTCGCCAAGGAAGACATCCTGGTGCCGCAGGCGACCTACGGCTATTGGCCGTGCGCGTCGGCGGGCGACGAGCTGGTGCTCTACGATCCCGACAGCGGCAACGAGACGGCACGTTTCTCGTTCCCGCGCCAGAACAAGCCCGGCGGCCTTTGCATCGCCGATTTCTTCCGCGACATCACCGCCAACGAGCGCGACGTTGTCGCGCTCCAAGTCGTCACCATGGGCCGCGGCGCCTCGGAAGTGGCGCGGCAATGGTTCGCCGACAACCGCTATAAGGACTATCTCTATCTGCACGGATTGTCGGTCGAGATGGCCGAAGCGCTGGCCGAATACCTGCATCAGCGCATCCGCGCCGAGATGGGTTTCGCCGGCGAAGAGGCGCGCGACATCGAGGGCCTGTTGCGCCAGGAATATCGCGGCAGCCGTTATTCGTTCGGCTATCCGGCCTGTCCCGATCTGGCGCAGCAGCGGCAGCTACTGACGCTCCTACGGGCTCAAGAAATCGGCGTCACCCTCACCGAAGAGGATCAGCTCGATCCCGAGCAATCGACCTCGGCGATCGTCGTCCTCCATCCGCAGGCGAAATACTTCTCGGTCTAAGGCGCGCGTCAATTGCCGACTGGCAACCAGGTCATCGCGCCGGTCCATTTGAGCCACAGCACCGCGAAGACCATTGACAGCAGCGTGAACGGCACGGCAGCGCGGGCGTATTCCGCGTTCGACAGACGGATGCCCAACGTCTTGGCGCGTTCGACGACGATGATATTGGCGACCGAGCCCAGCAGCAGCAGGTTGCTGGCCAGCGACGTGATCAGCGCCAGGCCGTAAAGCTCGCCGGCCGGCGGACTCGGCCAGATCTGCATCAGGAACATGGCCCAGGGCACGGTGCCGATGACGTTGCTCATCACCAGCGTCAGCGGCGTCAATACGATCAGGCTGTCGGGGCCTAAGCCGACCGACTGCAGTCCCGACAGCGCCGAAAACGGAATGCCGGTATCGGCGAGCGTGCCGGTAATGGCGAACAGGCAGAGGAACAGCAACACCAACGGCCAGTCGACCGCGGCGATCATGGTGCGGCTGGTGAACTTGCGGTTCGACAGCAGCACCGCGGCGATGAGCATGCCGCCGATCTCGCGCGGCAGCGGCGTCGCGAACAGGATCAGCATCGCGCCGAGCGCGATCAGTCCCTTGATCGTCTGGTTGCGGTCGTGCGGGTGGCGCGGCAAATCGACCGCGGCCTGGCTTGCCGCCAACTCGGTCGTGCCGATGCGGTCGCGCCACATCATCCAGACGACGCCGTAGACGCAGCCGAGCCCGACCAGCGCCGGCACCAGGCAGGCGACGAGAAAGCCGTGGAAGCTCAAGCCGCCCATCTGGCCGATCAGGATGTTCTGCGGATTGCCGATGAAGGTCGCGGCCGAGCCGGCGTTGCTCGCGCCGATGAGCGCGATGAGGAACGGCCGCGGATCGAGATTGCGCGCCTGCGCGCCGGCGATCAGCAGCGGCGCCATCGTGTATGCCACCAAATCGTTGACCAGAAACGCCGACAGCGCGCCGCAGACCGCGACCGTGAGGCCCAGCAATATCGCCGGGTCGTCGCTCTGCGCCATCAGCCAGTCGCAGCAGATTTCGAAGAAACCCGAAGCGACGAACTGCGCCGAAATGATCATCAACCCGAACAGCAGCACCAGGGTGGGCGCGTCGATGCTGGAGCCGAGCTCGTCGAGGGTGACTTGCTGGCTCGCCAGCAAGGCGACGAAACCGAGCAGCACGATGCCGGTGCGGTCCACCGACAGCCAGGGCAGACGCCCGGCCGCCATGCCGCCATAGGTCAGCAGAAAAACGACAATGATGACCGCGTTATGCATGGACCAGGGGCTTGAAGCACGCCGCAATGGACGGCGCGGCGGGCTGGCTAATCTATAGGGCAAAGCCGGCGCGCCGCGGAAGGGCGGCTCCCGGCATAGCGTCATATTGCGAAAGAGTGTGTTCCGGCGACCACGGTGTGCGCGCCCACACGGCGCCCACCGGCCCATCACGGCAGCGCTTTGAGCTTCCAGAAGGCGAAACCGACCATGCGAAGCAATAACCAGCCGTGGCGGAACCGCGAGATATTGGTCGTACCGTACGTGCGGGCCGCGTAACGGATCGGCACTTCGACGACTTTGAGCGAAAGTTTCGACGCACCGAAGATGAGATCGAAATCGCCGAACGGGTCGAATTCGCCGAAATAGGCGCGGCCCTTGGCGATACGCTCGTAATGCTGCCGCCGGAGTGCCTTGGTGCCGCAGAGCGTGTCGGTGAAGCGCTGATTGAGCAGCCAAGTGAACAACAGCAAGAAAAGGTGATTGCCGATACGGTTGATGAGCCGCATCGAATCGTACTCCAACGGATAGACCAGCCGCGTACCGTTGATGAATTCACCGTAGCCGGCGGCAAGCGGCGCATAGAATTTCGGCAGCTCTTCCGGCGCCACCGTCATATCAGCGTCGAGGATCATCAGCACATCGCCGCGCGCGTGGGCGAAACCTTTGCGCACCGCGTCGCCTTTGCCCCCGCCATCCTGCTTGAACAGCTTGATATCGCGTCGGGGATTGGCCGCCTTGACGCGCACGATCTCGTTCCAGGTGCTGTCGCTGCTACCGCCTTCGACGAAGATAATTTCGATGTCGTCGCAGAATTGCGGTAGGCGCGCGACGATCGCCGGAACGTTCCCGCGCTCGTTGCGGCACGGCACGATGACGCTCGCTGACAGGCTCTCGCGCTCGCCGCTCGGCCGCGGCCGCGCCACCAGATAGTGCCGCAGGCACAGCTTGCGGATGATCGGTAGTGTGGCGATCACGCGGTTAATCAAGGTGCCGATGCCGAACAGCCGCTTGGGAATCAGCTGGCGCCATTCGGCGCGCACCGGTTCGAACCCCGCCAGCTCGAGCAGGTTAGCGATGTCCGCCGGCCGCAGCCAGTTGGTCAGTGGCTCGGGCATGCGCAGCTTGAAGATTTCGGCCAGCCGCAGCACCGGCTCCGACAGATAATTATGATAGGCGACGACAAGGCGCGTGTCGGGCCGGCACAGCGCCAGCAGGTTCTGGAACGTCGCCTGGCAATCGTCGAGCATGCCGATGGCGTCGGCGATGACGACGACGTCGAACGGGCCGGGCAGGCCGGCAACGGTCGCAGGGTCCTCGATGTCGCCGACGACGAAATCGAGCGCCGGATGTGCCGCGCGGGCGCGCGCGATCATCGGCTCCGAGATATCGACGCCGACGCCTTTCTCGGGCTTCAGCGCCGCCAGCAACCCGCCGGTGCCGCAACCGATCTCGAGCACGCGCAAGCCTTCCGAAATCAGGAATCCGAGATAGCGGCGGTCGTCGTCGTGGAAGGCGCGGTTCTTCGCGATGAACGCGTCGCGTTCGGGCGCCCAGCGGTCGGAAATCTGGCGCAGGCGCTGCTTACGCGGAGATAGGGGCCGCGCGCGGTAGCGGTGGTGGCGTCTGCGGGCATGCGCGGGCGAGATATACGCGAGTCGCTTCTGCGGTGCCACAAAGCCGTTGCGAATGGCCGCCATCCGCAAAGAGCGGCGGCGCCGGCCGGCACGGTCGGTTAACATCGGCGCGCATGTTCGGTTTCGTCACCCGGCCGATGGTCGTCGCCCTGATCGTCGCCTGCGGCCTGTTCATGGAAAACCTCGACGGCACGGTGATCACCACCGCCTTGCCGACCATGGCGGCATCCTTCGGCGACACGCCGGCGCGGCTCAGCCTCGGCGTGACCGTCTACATGATCAGCCTCGCCATCTTCATCCCGATCAGCGGCTGGGTCGCCGACCGGTTCGGCGCGCGCACCGTGTTCCGCGCCGCGATCGCCGTGTTCACCGTCGGCTCAGTCCTCTGCGGCCTGACGCACAATCTGCTCGAGCTGGCGGGCGCGCGCATCGTCCAGGGTGTCGGCGGCGCGATGATGGTGCCGGTCGGCCGGCTCATCCTGCTGCGCAGCGTGTCGAAGTCTGAACTCGTGCGCGCCATGGCCTATCTCACGGTGCCGGCGCTCTTGGGGCCGGTGCTCGGTCCGCCGGTCGGCGGCTTCATCACCACCTATGCGAGTTGGCGGTGGATTTTCTTTCTTAACGTGCCGATCGGCATCCTCGGCATGGTGCTGGCCACGTTGCTCATCGACAACACCAAGGAAGCTTCGGTACCTGATCTCGACTGGTTCGGATTCTTGTCGAGCGGCGGCGCCTTGGCGGGCCTGGTCTATGGCCTCGATCTCATTGGCCGGCCGCTGGTCCCGGCGGACGTCATTGTCGGCATTCTGGCGGCCGCCATCCTGCTCGGCGCGATCACCGTGTGGCACGCGTTGCGGCACCCGCATCCGCTGATCGACTTGGCGCTGCTGCGCGTGCCGAGCTATTGCATCAGCATCCTCGGCGGTTCGCTTTTCCGCATCGGTTCCGGCACACTGCCGTTCCTGCTGCCGATCATGTTGCAGGTCGGCTTCGGCGTTACCGCCTTCACCTCCGGCCTGTTGACCTGTGCCGCGGCGATGGGCTCGTTCACCATGAAGATGGCGGCGCGGCCGATCCTGCGCCGGTTCGGTTTCCGCCGCGTGCTGATCGGCAACGGCGTCGTCAGCGCCCTGTCGATCACGCTGTGTGCCACCTTCTGGCCGACGACGCCGTACGTCGTGATTCTGGCCGTGCTGCTGGTCAGTGGCTTCTTCCGTTCGCTGCAATACACCAGCCTCAACACCGTCGCTTATGCCGAGATCGGCCACAGCCGGATGAGCGCCGCGACCAGCGCCGCCAGCATGATGCAGCAGCTGTCGAACGGGCTCGGCGTCGCCTTCGGCGCGCTCATGCTGCAGATCGCGCGGCACTGGAGCGGCGAGCTGACCGTGACCGATTTCCATGCCGCCTTCGGTTGTGCCGGTCTGGTGGCGCTCGTCGCGGTTGTAATTTTTCTGCGTCTCGATCCGGCGGCTGGCGACGAGATCAGCGGCCATCGTGTCGCCGCGAGCGACATCAAGCCGAGCAGCGCTTGAGACGACACACAGCGCGAGCAGGCGTGCTTCTGTCGCCCGTGCTATAGAACCGCCATGCCCGAAACCGAATCGGCGCCGGTTGTGCCCGCTTCCACTGCCCTGCCGCCCTATCTCGCCGAGCTCAACGAGGCCCAACGCCGCGCCGTCGACGCGGTGGACGGGCCGGTGCTGGTCCTGGCCGGCGCCGGCACCGGCAAAACCCGGGTGCTGACGGCGCGACTCGCCCATATCCTCGCCACGCGCCGCGCCTGGCCGTCGCAGATCGTCGCCGTCACCTTCACCAACAAGGCGGCGCTCGAGATGCGCGAGCGGCTGGAACGGCTGATCGGCCAGGCGGCTGAAGGCCTGTGGCTCGGCACCTTCCATTCGATCGCCGCGCGTATCTTGCGCCGCCACGCCGAGATCGTCGGCCTCAAGCCCAATTTCACTATCCTCGACGCCGACGATCAATTGCGCCTGGTGAAGCAGGTTGCCGCCGCCGAAAACATTGACGAGAAACGTTGGCCGGCACGTACCATTCTGGGTGCGATCGAACGCTGGAAGGATCGCGGCCTCGCGCCCGACAAGGTGACCGATCCGGGCGATCTGGCCGACGGCCGCGCGCTCAAGATCTATCGCCAGTATCAGGATCGGCTGCAGACGGTGAACGCCGCCGATTTCGGCGACTTGCTGCTGCATAACCTGACGGTGTTCCAGGCGCGGCCGGAGATCGCGGCCGAATATCAGGAGCGGTTCCGTTACATCCTGGTCGACGAGTACCAGGACACCAACGTCGCGCAATATCTCTGGCTGCGGCTGCTGGCGCAGAAATACAAGAACCTGTGCTGTGTCGGCGACGACGACCAGTCGATCTATTCGTGGCGCGGCGCCGAAATCGGCAACATCCTGCGCTTCGAGAAGGATTTCCCGGGCGCGCAGATTGTCCGGCTCGAGCAGAACTACCGCTCGACGCCGCACATCCTGGCGGCGGCGTCGGCGCTGATCGCCAAGAACGCCGGCCGGCTCGGCAAGACGCTGTGGACCACCGCCAACGAAGGCGAGCGCGTGCTGCTGCGCGGCTTGTGGGACGGCGAGGAAGAAGCGCGCTGGGTCGGCGACGAGATCGAAAGCCTGCAACGCAAGGGCGAGCGGCTGTCGCAGATCGCCATCCTGGTGCGCGCCGGCTTCCAGACGCGCGAGTTCGAGGAACGCTTCATCCAGATGGGCCTCGCCTATCGCGTCGTCGGCGGGCCGCGGTTCTACGAACGGCAGGAAATCCGCGACGCACTCGCCTATCTACGTCTCGTAAACCAGCCGGCCGACGATTTCGCCTTCGAGCGCGTCGTCAACACGCCGCGCCGCGGTATCGGCACCCAGACGCTGCAGGCGCTGCATCACCTGGCACGCAGCGAGCGGATCGCGTTGAGCGACGCGGCGGCGCGGCTGATCGCCACCGACGAGCTCAAGCCGGCGGCGCGCAAGGCGCTCGGCGGCTTTCTCACCGATGTGGCGCGTTGGCGCGGCCTGGTCCAGTCGATGCCGCATACCGAGCTGGTCCAGATCGTGCTCGACGAATCGGGCTATACCGCGATGTGGCAGGCGGACAAATCACCCGACGCGCCCGGCCGACTCGAGAACCTCAAGGAACTGGTCGGCGCCATGGACGAGTTCGAGAATCTCGCGGGCTTCCTCGATCACGTCAGCCTGGTGATGGAGAATGCCGAGCAGAGCGGCGGCGACATGGTGAGCCTGATGACGCTGCACGGTGCCAAGGGCCTCGAATTCGACGTCGTGTTCCTGCCCGGCTGGGAGGAAGGCCTGTTCCCGAACCAGCGCTCGCTCGACGAGCACGGCATGAAGGGGCTGGAGGAGGAGCGGCGGCTCGCTTATGTCGGTCTGACGCGGGCGCGCCGCCGCGCCTACGTCGCTTATGCCGCCAACCGGCGCATCCACGGCCAATGGCAGACGACGCTGCCGTCGCGTTTTATCGCCGACCTGCCGCAAGACCACACCGAAATGAACGCCGAGCCGGGTTTGCAGCCGCGCGCGGCCGGTTTCGCGCCGGCCGGGCTCGACGAGGATTGGCAGCCGACGCCGCTGCTGCGCCGCCGGCCGGAGCTGGCGCGGCTGCTGATGCAGGGACGGCGCGATATTCCGCCGCCGCCGCCCAAAACCGGCGTCAAGTTCGCCGCCGGCGACCGCGTCTTCCACCGCAAATTCGGCCTCGGCACCGTGCGCGCTGCCGACGGCGGCAAGCTGTCGATCGCGTTCGACCAGGCTGGCGACAAGATGGTGATGGACAGCTTCGTGGAGAAGGCGTGAGCGGCAGCGCGCTCTGGCGGGTCAGCGTCGATGCTGCCGATGCCGAAAGCGCCGAAGCCGCGGTGGCGGCGCTCGACGGGCTTTGCGGCGCGATCAGCGCCTTCGAGCAGCCGGACGGCGCCTGGCGGGTCGAAGGTCTGGCGATGGCGCTGCCCGAGCACGGCGCCGTCGTCGCGCGGCTCGCTTTGGCGTGGAGTGGCCGCGGCGAGGCGCCTCCGGTGGCGGTCGAACGCCTACCGGCGCGCGATTGGCTGCGTGAGAATCAGGCGAGCTTCGTGCCGTTTCGCGTCGGCCGCTTTTTCGTCCATGGCGGCAATTTCGCGGGCCGCGCGCCGGGCGGCACGGTGCCGCTGCTGATCGACGCCGCAACCGCCTTCGGCACCGGCGAGCACGGCTCGACCAAAGGCTGCTTGCTGGTGCTGTCGCGCCTTGCACGGCCGCGCCGCGTCCTCGACATGGGCACCGGCACCGGCATTCTGGCGATCGCCGCCGCGAAACGGTACCGCCGCAGCGTTCTGGCGGCCGACATCGAGGTCGAAGCTGTGCGCGTGGCCGGCGTCAACGCCGCGCGCAACGGCGTCACGACCCGCATCCGGCCGGTCCGTGCCGGCAGCTATCGCCGGCGAACACTGGCACGTAGCGCGCCGTTCGATCTGGTGCTGGCGAACATCCTGGCGCGGCCGCTGGCGGTGCTGGCGCGCGATCTCGGCCGCGCGTTGGCGTCGCGCGGCGTTGCGGTGCTGGCCGGCCTGCTGCCGCGCCAGGAAGCGCAGGTGTTGACGGCGTACCGCGCGGCCGGGCTTCATCTCGCGGCGCGCATCGACGTCGGCGGCTGGCGCACCCTGATCCTGGCGCGCGGCCGCCGCGTGCCGGCGAATTTCCCGATCCTGCAAACCTGAAAAGCGAGCCCCAATGACCCTTCTGCAAGCCCTTGTCATGGCCGTGCTGCAAGGCCTGACTGAGCTGTTTCCGGTATCGAGCCTGGGTCACGCGGTGGTGCTGCCGCATCTGTTCGGCTGGAATATCGACCAACGCGGGCCGGATTTCCTGCCATTCCTGGTGGTGCTGCATATCGGCACCGCTGCCGCGCTGTTGGCTTATTTCTGGCGCGACTGGATCGGCCTGGCCCTGGCCCTGTTCGGGCTCGGTGCGCGCGCCGAGCGGCCCCATCGGCGGCGTGAGCTCGGCCTCATCGTGCTGGCGACGATTCCGGCGGTGATCCTGGGCTTCGTGCTGGAGAAATTGTTCCGCGCCCTGTTCGGCACGCCGGTGGTGGCCTCGGTGTTTCTCATCGTCAACGGCGGCCTATTGTTCTTCGGCGAAAGGCTGCGCCGGACCCAAATCAATGTGCGCACCATTGACGGCATGCGCTGGCGCGATGCGATCTATATCGGCTTGTGGCAATCGACGGCGTTGATCCCGGGCATTTCGCGCTCGGGCGCAACCATGGTCGGCGGCCTTTTGGCCGGCTTGCATCATGAGCAGGCGGCGCGCTTCTCGTTCCTGATCGCGACGCCGGTGATCGCCGGCGCCGCCGTGCTCGAAGTGCCGAAATTGCACCACGCCGGCGGCAGCATCGGCCCGATGGCGTGGATCGCCGGCGTCGTCGCCGGTATCGTCGCGTTCTTGAGCGTTTGGTTCCTGATGCGCTACTTCAAGCGGCACGATTTCGAAGCGCTTGACCCGTTCGCTTGGTACTGCTGGACCTTCGGCATCGTGTCGCTGGCGCTGCTGCTGTTCGTGCTTTAGACGATGCGCTCCGACACGAGCGGGCAGACCAATTCGCCGTCGCCGGTTTCGATCTGGATCGTGGCGTGGCCGATGGTGAAGCGCCGGTCGAGTTCGCCGATGAGCACGGACAAGGCGGTATCGCCGGGATGGCCTTGCGGCATTACCAGATGCACGGTCAGCGCGGTTTCGGTCGTGCTCATCGGCCAGATGTGCAGATCGTGCACCGCCGCGACGCCGGGCACGGCAGCAAGCTGCGCCCGCACCGCCGCCGGATCGATCTGATGCGGCACGGCGTGCAACGCCATCGCCAGACCGCGCTGCAACAGCCGCCAGGTGCCGATAACGATGATGGCCGCGATCGCCAGGCTGACCACTGGATCGAGCCGCAGCCAGCCGGTGAAGAGGACCAGCGCGCCCGACGCGGCGACGCCGAGACTGACACCGGCATCGCTCAGCGCATGAACGAGCGCACTTTTGACGTTGAGATCGTGCTGATGGCCAGCGCGCGACAACAGCGCGGCGACTGCGCCGTTGATGACGACACCCACCAGCGCCACGACGATCACCGTATCGCCGGCGACCGGCGTTGGTTCGATCAAGCGGCGGATCGCCTCCGCGGCGATGGCGCCGACGGCGATCAGCAGAATGATGGCGTTGAGCAGCGCCGCGAGGATCGACGAGCTGCCGAGGCCATAGGTGAAACGATGACTCGGCTCCCGTCGCGAGAGCTGGATGGCAACGAATGCGGCGGCGAGGCCGAGCGCGTCGCCGAAATTATGGCCGGCGTCGGCAAGCAGCGCCATTGAGCCACCAACGAGTCCGAAAACGGTCTCGGCGATGACAAAAGCGAGATTGAGAACGACCGCAAACGCAAACAGCGCTGCGTTGCCCGCGGCGCTGTGATGCGTGTGACGGTGAGGAGCGTGCGCGTGGCCCATCGCCTTACTGTGCCTCCGATTCGGAGGCGAGGCGAGGGGCGGCGCGTCAGCCGCGCTTAGTGCGCGTGCGAGGTCCGGCCGGCTTTCGCCCACACCGGCGCGCGCGCCGGCCGCGGGTGGCTCAGCACATAGGGGATTTCGGCACGGTTGATGCCGATATCCGCCAACGACCGGTCGTCGAGCGACGCGAGCTCGGCATAGGCCCGCTGGCGCTCGCGCCACGTCGCATAGCGCCGGGCAAGGGAGCGGAGGGATTGGCCGATGAGGCTCAACATGGCTTGTATCCTTGGTTTAGAGGCTTTTCGCACTGCACAAAAGATAATACATGTTGACCTATTGTGCGACGCAATATTGGTATACCAGGCCCGCGACCGGCGCATCGCGGTGCGGCGGAAAGGGTAAACGGGGGCCGATTTGCTATTCTCGGCCGCATGGATGCGCGCCATACCAGCGGCGAGATGCCAGCCAAAGAATCGAGCGCCGAGAAGTTGGCGCGGCTGCGCGCTGAACTAGGCCGCCAAGGCGTCGCCGGATTCATCGTGCCGCGCGCCGACGAGCATCAGGGCGAATACGTGCCGGCGTCGGCCGCGCGTCTGGGGTGGCTGACCGGCTTCACCGGCTCGGCGGGGCTCGCGGTCGTGCTGCGCCACAAGGCGGCGGTGTTCGTCGACGGTCGCTACACGCTCCAGGCCGAGGCGCAGGTCGACGGCGCACTCTATGAACGCCGCCATCTGGTCGAGCAGCCGGCGACCGATTGGATTGCCGCCAACCTGAAAGTGGGTGAGACGCTGGGCTACGATCCGTGGCTGCTAACGCCGGGCGAGGTGGAGCGTTATCGCACCGCCTGCGCCCGCGCTGGCAGCAAGCTGGCGCCGCTCGCCGGTAATCCCGTCGATGTGATCTGGCAGGATCGGCCGGCGCCGCCGATGGCGTCGGTGGTGCCGCATCCGCTCGAATTCGCCGGCAAGAACAGTGATGACAAGCGCCGCGAATTGGCGCAGCGCCTGGCATCTGACAAACTCGATGCTGCGGTGCTGACCGCGCCGGATTCGATCGCGTGGCTGCTCAATATCCGCGGCGGCGACGTCGAATATTCGCCACTACCGTTGTCGTTCGCCGTCCTCCATGCCGACGCCTCGGTCGATCTGTTCATCGACCGACGCAAACTGTCACCCGAGCTGATGCGGCATCTCGGCAATCAGGTCCGCCATAGCGAGCCTGCCGAATTGGGGGCGGCGCTAGCGGCGCTCGGCCGGGCCAAGCAACGCGTGCTTGTCGATCCCGCGATGTGCGCGTCGTGGATCTTCGATCGCCTGAACGAGTCCGGCGCCACCATCCAGCGCTGCGCCGATCCGTGCCAGCTCCCCAAGGCGTGCAAGAACACCGTCGAGCTCGCGGGCACGCGGCAGGCGCATCGGCGTGACGGCGCGGCGCTGACGCGGTTTCTGGCGTGGCTCGCGCGCGACGCGCCGGGTGGAAAATTGACGGAGATCGCCGCGTCCGATCGGCTCGAACAGTTCCGCAGTACAGGCGACCATTTTAAGGGGCTGAGCTTTCCGACGATTTCCGGCGCCGGCGCCAACGGCGCCGTCGTCCATTATCGCGCGTCGCGCGAAAGCGAGCGGCGGCTCGAACCCAGCGCTCTCTATCTGGTCGATTCCGGCGCGCAATATCTCGACGGCACCACCGACGTCACGCGCACCGTCGCCATCGGCAAGCCTTCAGCCGAGATGCGCGACCGCTTCACGCGTGTGCTCAAAGGCCACATCGCGCTGGCGTCGTGCCAGTTTCCGCAAGGTACCACCGGCTCGCAGCTCGATGCGCTGGCGCGCACGCCGCTCTGGGATGCCGGATTGGACTACGACCACGGCACCGGCCATGGCGTCGGCTCCTATCTCGGCGTGCATGAAGGACCGCAGCGCATATCCAAGACGCCGAATGCGCAGCCGCTGTTGCCCGGCATGATCGTCTCGGACGAGCCCGGCTATTACAAAACTGGCGAATACGGCATCCGCATCGAGAATCTCGTCGTGGTGACACCCGTCCACGGCGCCAATACGAGCGGCAAGCCGATGCTCGGTTTTGAGACACTAACGCTGGCACCCTACGACCGCACGCTGATCGAGCCGGCGCTGCTCGAAGCTGCCGAGGCCGCCTGGATCGACGCCTATCACGCGCGGGTGCGGGCGGAGCTCACGCCGCTGGTGGACAACGAAACCGCCGCTTGGCTGGCGGCGGCGACCCGGAAGCTGTCCAGCGCCTGACGGCTGTGGCACAATGATCCAAGGCTTGCGAGGAACGCCATGATCCATCTGCACGACATCCGCTACGTCCGCATGGGGACCCGCGATCTCGACACGGCGATCGCCTTCGCCACAAAAATTGTCGGGCTCGAGCTCGCAACCAAGGACGGCAAGTGGGCCTATTTCAAGAGCGACAAGGTGGCGGTGCGGGGCGACACGCGCGACCACACGCTCGCTTATTTCGAAGGCGATCCCGGCGACCACGTCGTTGGCCTCGAGCTCAAGAATCCCGACGATCTCGACAAGGTCGGTGCCGAGCTCGATAACGCCAAATATCCCGTGCGGCTCGGCGCCAAGGACGAATGCGAGCAGCGCCGCGTCAAGGCATTCATCGCGACGCAGGACCCGACCGGCAACAAGATCGAGATCGTGGCGCGGCCCTTCAACAGCGGCGTGCGCTATTTCCCAGGCCGCGACGCCGGCATCACCCATTTCAGCCATATCGGCCTCAACACCACCGATCCGAAGCGCGACGAGAAATTCTGGACGACGGTGTTCAACGCGCGCGTCTCCGACTGGCTCGGCGATACGCCGCTGTTCCGCATCCACACGGCGCATCATTCGGTGGTGCTGTTCCCGACGACTCGGCCGGGCATCCAGCACATCAACCACCAGGTCGAGGACATCGACGACGTGATGCGCTCCTGGTATTTCCTCAAGGAGCGCAACGTCAACATCGTCTTTGGTCCCGGTCGCCATCCGCTTTCGGGCGCGATGATGGTCTATTTCGAGGGACCCGACGGCATGGTGTTCGAGTATTCCGTGGGCGTGAAGCACATCATGCCCGAGGACGAGGCGACCTATCGGCCGCGCCAATTCCCGTTCGAGCGCTATGCCCTCGACATGTGGGGTTCGCTGCCGACGGTCTCCGGCTTCGCAGAGAAGAAGCCCGAGCGCGAGAAGATGCGCGTCGTGGTGTGAGGCGTGAACGCACCTAGCCGCGCGCCAGCTTCAGCCATTCGTCTTCGGTTAGCATCTGGACGCCCAGGGCCTTAGCCTTGGTGGCCTTGGACCCGGGCGCCGCTCCCACCACGACATAGCTGGTCTTGGCCGAAACGCTCGAGGTGATGGTCGCGCCCAGCGCCTCGGCGCGGGTGGTGGCTTCTTTGCGCGACATGGCCTGTAATTCACCGGTGAAGACGATGGTCTTGCCCGCCAGCGCCGCATTGCCGGCGGCGGGTGCCGTGTAATCGTTGATATCGATCTCGGCTTCGAGCTCGTCCAGCACCTTGTGGTTATGTTTCTCGCCGAAGAATCCCACGACGTCGGCGGCGGTGTCTTCGCCGATGCCGTGCAGGTTCAACAGCTCCTGCCAGGCCGCGCTGTCCTTATCCTTGGCCTCGATCATCGCCGTGCGGAAGCGGGCGAAGCTGCGGTAATGCCGCGCTAGAAGCTTGGCGGTCGCCTCGCCGGTCTGGGGAATGCCCAGGGCATAAATGAAGCGCTCGAGCGGCATGGTCTTGCGCGACGCGATGGCGGCGATCAGCTTCTGCGCGCTCAATTTGCCCCAGCCTTCGCGTTCCTCGATCTGCTTGGCCTTCAGGCGAAAAATGTCGGCCGGGCTGCGGATCAACTTTTCCTGCCAGAATTCGGCGACATGCTTTTCGCCCATGCCTTCGATATCGAAGGCGTCGCGCGACACGAAATGCTTCATGCGCTCCACCGCCTGGGCCGGACAGGTCAGGTTGGTGCAGCGCCAAGCCGCTTCGCCTTCCTCGCGTATGGCCGTGCTGCCGCATTCCGGGCATTCGTGCGGAAACTTGTATTTGGGCCGCTTCGCGTGCGCCGCGTCCTCGATCACGCCGACGATCTGCGGAATGACGTCACCGGCGCGTTGCACGATCACGGTATCACCCACGCGCACGTCCTTGCGCGCGATCTCGTCCTCGTTGTGCAGCGTGGCGTTGCTGACCACGACGCCGCCGACGGTCACGGGCTCCAGGTTGGCCACTGGTGTCAACGTGCCCTGGCGGCCGACCTGGATCTCGATCGCCTTTAGCACCGTGCGCGCCTGTTCGGCAGGGAATTTATGAGCGATCGCCCAGCGCGGTGCGCGGCTGACGAAGCCCAGTCGTTCCTCCAGATCGAGGTCGTTGACCTTATAAACGACGCCGTCGATGTCGTAATCGAGGCTGGCGCGCTGCTCGGCCAGCTTCGCGTGCACGTTCAGCGCCGCATCGACGCCATGACAGAGCTTGGAGAGCGGATTAATGGCGAAACCCCATTCCTTGAACTTGGCCAACGCGTCGGAATGGGAATCGGCGAAGCCTTTGCTGGCTTCGCCCCACGCATAGGCGAAGAAATACAGCGGCCGTGTCGCGGTGATGGCGGGGTCGAGCTGGCGCAGCGATCCTGCGGCGGCATTGCGCGGGTTGGCGAAGGCGGGCTCGCCCGCCTTGATCCGCTCGGCGTTCAGCTCGGCGAACAAGTGCTTCACGAAATAGACCTCGCCGCGTACCTCGATCGTCTCGGGCCAACCGTTGCCTTTCAGTTCGTGGGGCACGGTTTTCACCGTGCGGATGTTTGCGGTCACGTCCTCGCCGGTGACGCCGTCGCCGCGGGTGGCGCCGAGCACCAGACGGCCTTTATCGTAACGCAGCGAGCAGGACAAGCCGTCAATCTTGGGCTCGGCCATAATGGCGATCGTGTCCGGCGCGACACGTGCCACGTCCTTCGGATCGCGGAAGAAATTGCGCACGCCCTGGAAGAATTCGCGTACCTCGTCGTCGTTCATCGCGTTTTCCAAGGACAACATCGCGTGCGCATGGCGCACCTTGGCGAAACCACTGGCGGGCGACGCGCCGACGCGCTTCGACGGGCTGTCGGCACGGACGAGATCGGGAAACCGCGCCTCGATCGCGGCATTGCGCCGCCGCAGCGCGTCATAATCCGCGTCGGAGATCTCCGGCGCGTCTTTCTGGTGATAGAGCTTGTCGTGCCGCGCGATCTCGGCCGCAAGACGCTTCAGTTCCGCCTTGGCTTCGACTGGGCTGAGCTTGCCGACTGCGGTTTCGCCCGATGGCGCGCGGCTCACGCCCGCGCTCCGGCCATCAATGAGGCGGCGGCGGCACGGGCTTCGGCGGTGATCGATGCACCCGACAGCATGCGCGCGATTTCCTCGCGCCGCGCGTCGGCCGACAGTTCTTCGACGCGGGTCGAGGTCTTCCGGGCCGCCTGGCTCTTCTCGACCCGCCAATGATGCGCGCCGCGTGCCGCCACCTGGGGCGAATGGGTGACGACCAGGACCTGGAGCTCCTGGCCGAGGCGATGGAGGCGGTCGCCGACCGCCGCTGCGACGGCGCCGCCGATGCCGCTGTCGACTTCGTCGAAAACCAGAGTCGGCACCGGCGAGGTGCGCGCCAGCACAACTTTGAGCGCAAGCATGAAACGCGACAACTCGCCGCCCGACGCCACCTTGGCCAAAGGCCCCGCCGGCGCACCGGGGTTCGTAGCCACTTCAAAATGAATCCGCTCGCGGCCGTGCGGACCCCATTCGGCCTCGCTGAGCGCGGTCAGCATCGTGGCGAAGCGTGCCTTTTCGAGCTTGAGCGGCTTCAATTCCTTCATCACCGCCGGATCGAGTTTGGCGGCGGCGACGCGACGCGACGCCGAAACCTTGTCCGCCGCTTTGAGGTAAGTCTCGCGGGCGGTGTCGACGGCGCGTTTGAGCGTTGCAACGCCGTCGCCGCCGGCTTCGAGCGCGCCGAGCTTGGCGCCGATCTCGGCGCGCAATCCGGCCAAGCCGTCGACCGACACATTGTGCTTACGCGCCAGTGCGCGCAGAGCAAAAAGCCGTTCCTCGATCTGCTCCAACCGATTCGTATCGCCGCTGAGCATACGGGTCTGGTCTTCGAGAGCTGTCGCAGCTTCGCGCGCTTCGACGGCGGCGCGTTCGAGCGCGGCCGCGGCGCCGTCGAACCGGCCACCGGCCTTATCCTTGACGCGCGCGATCTGGCGCAGCGCCGCCTGCAACGCGCGTTCGCCGCCGCGTTCGCCGGCCAGTTCGGCGAGCGCCGCTTCCAGCGCTTCGGTCAGGCGCTCGCGGTTTTGCATCAAGGCGCGTTCGTTGGCCAGGCTGGTTTCTTCGCCCGCCTTGGGGTCGAGCGCGTCGAGTTCGGTCATCGCGTGCCGCAGAAACGCCTCTTCGGCTTGTGCTGCCTGGAGCCGTTGTGCCGCGGCTTCGTGGTCGGCAACGGCGGCGCGCCAGGCCTGCCAGGCGTCGGCCAGCGTCCGGCTGTCGGCTTCGCCGACGCCGTAGGCATCGAGCGCGTCACGGTGGGTCGCGGGATCGAGCAGGCCGCGCTGGGCGAACTGGCCTTCGATCTCGACCAACGCCTCGCCGATCTGGCGCAGCAACGCAACGCTGACCGGCTGGTCGGCGATGAAGGCACGACTGCGACCGTCGCCGCCGACCATCCGGCGCAGCACCAGCGTGTCGTCGTCAACGGTGACGCCGGCATCTTGCAGGGCGGCGCGCGCTGGATGCTTCGCCGGCAAGGTGAACTCGGCGCTCACGGTCGCTTGTTCGGCGCCGCGGCGCACCAGCCCGCTTTCGGCGCGCACGCCGAGCGCCAGGCCAAGCGCATCCAAGAGGATGGATTTGCCGGCGCCGGTCTCGCCGGTTAGCACGCACAAACCCGGCCGGAACGAAAGATCGAGCCGGTCGATCAGCACGACGTCGCGGATGGAAAGGCCGATCAGCATGGCCGCGAAATGATATCGCCGCCCACCGGCCGAGACCAGCGGGGCCGGAGGCGATGCGACTCGTCTAGAAAACGAAGCCCAGCATCTTGCCGAACCAGCCTTGGTTGTCTTTTCTGTTCGCCGCCGCCGGTGGCGTGCTGCCGCCGTTGATGGCGACTTCCTGGCCGGTCACCAGCGTATAGGTGGCGGCGTACCACGGACTGCCCGGATAGTTGTAGCCGAGCACCGCGGCGGTGCGTTTGGCTTCGTCCTTGAGGCCGAGCGCCAGATAGCATTCGGTCAAACGCTCGAGCGCTTCGGGGACGTGGGTGGTTGTCTGGTACTTGTCGACCACCGTCTTGAAACGATTGAGCGCCGCCAGGTAATAGCCCTGCTTCTCGTACCAGCGCCCGATCTCCATCTCCTTGCCGGCGAGATGGTCGCGCGCCAGGTCGATTTTGAGATGCGCGTCGCGCGCATACGGCGTATTGGGGAAGCGGCGCACGACCTCTTGGAGCGCCTGCATCGCCTGCTCGGTCGTCTTCTGATCGCGGCCGACATCCTCGATCTGGACGTAATAGTCGAGCGCTTTGAGGTAATACGCATAGGCGACGTCGCGGTTGCCCGGATGCAGCTGGATATAGCGGTCGGCGGCGACGATCGAATCGTCGTATTTGCTGCCCTGGTAAAGCGCATAGGCCGACATCAGCTGCGCCCGCGTTGCCCAGACCGAATAAGGATGCTGTTGCTCGACCTCGTCGAACGCGCTGGCGGCCTTGGAATAATCCTCGTTCGCCAGCAGGTCCATCGCCGAGTTGTAGAGCTCGTCGACCGGCTTTTCGACGTACTTATCGTTCTTGTCGTCGCTGGAGCACCCGGCTAGAGCGAGGGCAAGCAGCACGCCACCGATCAGGGCAGCCGTGTAGCCGCCCACCGCCGTTCGCATGAATTGACCAAGAGACCCCACGACCCGTCCTTATACCATGGTGGGCCGGGGCGGGAAAACGGGGACTCGGCGGTAAAGGCTAGGTTTGAGACCGAGTCGGCTCAGGCGACCGCGGCAGCCGGCGCCTGCTCGGTGCCGGCGTAGCACCACGCCGTACGATCGGCGAAGAGCGCCGCCAGAAGCTGGCGGTTGAGCGCGTGACCCGAGCGCGTGCCGTGGAAATGGCCGAGCAATGGGGCGCCCGCCAGATAGAGATCGCCGATTGCGTCCAGCATCTTGTGGCGGACGAACTCGTCGACGTAGCGCAAGCCTTCCTCGTTCAGCACGCGATCGCCGGCGACAACTACGGCGTTGTCGAGCGAGCCGCCGCGAGCCAGACCGGCTTCGCGCATGCGCTCGACCTCGTCGAGGAAGCCGAAGGTTCGCGCGGCGCTGAGCTCGTGCTTGAACGTGGCGGGGCAGGGCGACAGCGTCAGTTCTTGACGCCGGATGGCGCTGGACGCGAAATCGATGGCGAAGCTGACCGCAAATCGGTCGCTCGGCGCCAACACCGCCGACTTGCCCGGCGTGCCGACGGAAACCGGCTTGAGCACCTGGATGACGCGGCGCGGCGCATCCTGCACGGTCAGGCCGGCGCACTCGATGAGGAAGACGAAGGGCGACGCGCTGCCGTCCATCGCCGGAATTTCCGGCCCGTCGAGCTCGACCATGACGTTGTCGACCTCGAGGCCGGCAAGCGCCGCCATCAGATGCTCGATCGTGCCGACCGAATCGCCCTTGCTGTTGGTCAAGGTCGTGCACAGCGGCGAGTCGACGACGTTGCGCCAGTCGGCTGCGATTTCGGTGTTGCGATCGCTGCGATAGAAGCGGATGCCGGAATCGGGTGCGGCCGGGCGCAACGTCATTTCGACGTGCGCACCCGAATGCAGCCCGATTCCACGGCAATGGATCGGCGCTTTCAGCGTCTTCTGCATGTCGGAACTTTGGGCCATTTCCCCGATCACTCCTGAACGAGCCAAGGCGTAGCGATCGCCTTAACGGGCGGCAAATCACTCTTTATTTCAGTTTGTGACGGAGATATTCCTCGTAAATCAACTAGTTACGTGAAAAGCCAGGGTCCGCGCCG
This sequence comes from Allostellaceae bacterium, assembly GCA_050729555.1. GTDB lineage: Bacteria > Pseudomonadota > Alphaproteobacteria > ATCC43930 > CGMCC-115725 > REEB95. The sequence continues at coordinate 19,822 of JBOHLR010000002.1, read as the reverse complement.
GCCCGCGGGTGCCGTCTCCGGCGCCCGCGGGCCGCGCGAATCGTTCAGTTAGCCTGACGACGGAGGAAAGCCGGGATTTCCAGCAGATCCTCGTCCTTCGCCCGCGGCCGTTCAGCTGCCGGTTCGGGCCGGGTGGCAACGAGCGTGGGTTGCGTCGGCTGGACCGGTGCCGGTTGCGGTACCGCTTGCGGCCGTGCCGCCGGTGCCGCTTCCGCCGCCCTGACGGCGACCGGCTCGTCCTGCGGATGCAACAAGCGGCCGGCGTTGGTCACCCGTTCGAACAGGCTCGGCGTCCGCTTGGCTTGCGGTGCCGGCCGTTGCGGCTGGCGTGCGCCGTTGGCGATCGCCGCGTCGGCGAAGGCGTTGGGCGCCGTGACCGGCCGTACTGGTGCCGGACGGACCATGACCGGTTCGACCGGCTGACGCTGCGGCATGAAGCTACCGCGGCTCAGCGCCTGAGCCTCGATCGCGTCGACGCGCGGCATGGCGGCAACCGCCGCGGCCGGCGTCGGCTCGACTACTTCGGGCTCGGGCTCCGGTTCCGGCACCAACACCGGCGCGGCAGCCGCCGGCTGGACCACGTACGGCATCGGCGCCGCCGGCGCGACGGCCGGCCGTGCGGCTTGGTCGCGCGCCGCGCGTTCTTTCTGCACCACTTCGAGCGGTTTCGGATGCTCCATCTGGTCGGCGTCGATGCCGGTCGCCACCACGGAAATCCGCATGCGACCCGCGAGCTTCTCGTCGAACGTCGAGCCGAAGATGATGTTGGCTTCGGGATCGACTTCCTCGCGGATGCGGTTGGCGGCCTCGTCGACCTCGTAGAGGGTCATGTCGGGTCCGCCGGTGATGTTGATGAGGACGCCACGCGCGCCCTTCATCGACACGTCTTCGAGCAACGGGTTCGAGATCGCCGCTTCCGCCGCGTCGATCGCGCGGCGGTCGCCTTCGGCCTCGCCCGTGCCCATCATCGCCTTACCCATCTCGCTCATTACCGCCCGGATGTCGGCGAAGTCGAGATTGATCAGGCCCGGCATCACCATCAGGTCGGTCACGCCGCGTACGCCGGCGTGCAGCACGTCGTCCGCCATCTTGAACGCGTCGGCGAAGGTGGTGCGTTCGTTGGCGACCCGGAACAGGTTCTGGTTCGGGATGATGAGCAGCGTGTCGACGTACTTGGTCATCTCCTCGATGCCATGTTCCGCCGTCTTCATCCGGTGCGTGCCCTCGAAGTGGAAGGGCTTGGTGACGACACCGACGGTGAGGATCCCGGCTTCGCGCGCCGCACGGGCGATGACCGGCGCCGCGCCGGTGCCCGTGCCGCCGCCCATGCCGGCGGTGATGAAGACCATGTTGGAGCCTTCGAGCGCCATCATGATCTCGTCGAGCGCCTCTTCGGCGGCGATCTGGCCCACATCGGGCCGCGATCCGGCGCCGAGGCCGCGCGTGACGGTAATGCCGAGCTGGATACGACGCTCGGCCAGCGACTGCTTCATCGCCTGGGCGTCGGTGTTGCACACAATGAACTCGCACCCGACGAGGTTCGAGCGAATCATGTTGTTGACCGCGTTGCCGCCGGCTCCGCCGACGCCGATCACGGTGAGCCGGGGCCGGAGCTCCAGCTCTTCAGTTGGTACCTTCAGGTTCAACGTCATACTTCCCTCCAAAGCGTCGCCAGAAATGGGTCCCCGTCCACCCGCCTGGCGAAGGGCGGGTCGCCGGTGGTCGGTTCAAAGGTTTTCACGTAGCCAGCCTCCGATTCGGCCAAAGAGGCCACTTGGCTCCTCCGTTCGCATCCGGCCGCGTCGCTGCGGCTCGGCGTGCTCGGCGAGAGCGAAATGGATGAGTCCGACCGCGGTCGCGAACGCCGGACCGGCGGTCGATTCCGCCAGCCCGTCGACGCGCATCGGGCGGCCGATGCGGATCTGCTTGTCGAGGATCAGGCCGGCGAGCTCGCGCGTGCCGGGCAGCTGACAGGCGCCGCCGGTTAGCACGATGCGGCGGCCGGCGATCTTGTCGAAGCCCGAAACCTCGAGCCGATCGCGCACCAATTCGAACGTCTCTTCGAGGCGCGGCGAGATGATGCCGACCAAAAGCGACTTGGGCACGTGGTTGGCGTGGTCTTCTTCCTCGCCGACCAGCGGCACGGTGATCATCTCGCGTTCGTCGGCGGCCGACGGAATGGCGCTGCCGTAGAGCGCCTTCATCCGTTCGGCGTGCGCGATTGGCGTGGTCAGGCCGCGCGCGATGTCGTTGGTGACATGGCCGCCGCCGACGGGGACGCTGTCGGCGAAGACAAGGTTGCCGTCGAAGAAGACGCCGATCGTCGTCGTGCCGCCGCCCATATCGACGACGGTGACGCCGAGCTCGCTCTCGTCGTCGACCAAGGCGGCCAGGCCGGAGGCATAGGGGCTTGCCACCACCGCGGCGATCTCGAGCCGGCAGCGGCCCAGGCAGTTGGCGACGTTGCGCACGGCCGCCGACTCGGCGGTGACGACATGCATGTTGACGGCGAGCTTGTGGCCGTACATGCCGCGCGGATCACGGACCGGCCGGCTGCCGTCAATGGCGAAGCCGACCGGCACCGAATGGATCACGGCGCGCTCGGCCGGCTCCTTGACGCGGAAGCCCTGCTCGAGCACGCGCCGCATGTTGGCGTCCGATACTTCGCGGCCGTTGAGACTGATCTCGGTCTTGATCATCCGCGATGCCGAGAAGCCGCCTGACAGGTTCACCACGACTTCGCTCAGATGCTCGCCGGACATCTGCTCGGCGGCGTGCACCGTCGTGAGGATGGCTTGGCTCGCGGCTTCGATGTCGGTGATGACGCCGTTCTTGATCCCGCGTGCGATCTGGTGGCCGATGCCGACGATGCGCGGCGCCGCCTCTTCGCGACGCGCGACGAAGCAGCACATCTTCGTCGTGCCGATGTCGAGCACCCCGATGACGCCGCCGCGCGCGCGGCCGTTGAGCTTCATGTTGCTCATGAGCTCTTGTCCTTGCCGCCGTTGCGCGCGGTCGACGATTTGCCGGGCGCGGCCGGCGCCAGCCGTACGACCATGCGATCCGGCAGGCGCAGATCGATCGCTGCGATATTGCGTTCGAGAATCTGCTCTTGCGCTTCGAGCCCGGCGAGCCGGCGCCACGCGATGGACGCGTCCGCCTCGGGCAACGCCACTTCGACGCCGGTATCGAAGCGTAGAGTCCAGCGGCCTGAGCCGTACAGCACCGCGGCGTTGACGCGCCGCGCGAGTGACGGCTCGGTCGCGAGCATGTCGATGAGCGTCGCGGCCTGGAACGGCGCATCGTCGCCGACAAGGACGATCCGCGGACCGTATTGGGCGAGATCGTCGGTCGGAATCACCGTGCCGTCGCGATCGATCAGCGACAGAGAGCCGTTGCGCTGCCAGAAGGCGAACGGCTCGCGTTCCGTCAGACGAATGAACAGCGTGTCGGGCAGCTGGCGTTCGACGTCGGCGCGGCGGACCCACGGCAGCGCCTGGAGCCGCGCTTGGGCGGCGGCGAGATCGATCTCGAGCATCGGCATGCCGCGCTTGACGCCAAGCGCCGCCAGGATCGACGCCGTGCTCTGGCGCCGGCGGCCGACGACATCGACGTTTTCGAGCGCCAGGCCTTGCTGGCTGCCGACGGTCCAGACGCGTGCCACGATCGCGCGGCCGGTCCGCGCCAGCGTCCCGTCGTGCCACAGCCAATACGCACCACCACCGCCGGCGATCAATGTCGCCGCGCCAAGACCTACCGCCACGGCGGCGATCGGAAACGGCCGGCGGCGTTGCTGCGCCACGGGCGGCGATTGTTCGGGAGCGCGGCGCTTCAGAAATCGCATGCCGCGTTCTCCACCATCCAGCGCATCAGCCCCGGAAACTCGATGCCGGCGTGCCGCGCGATGTCAGGCACCAACGAGGTCGGCGTCATGCCCGGTTGGGTATTGACCTCGAGCAGCACCAGTTTGCCGGGCTCGCCGGCGGTGTCGTCATAGCGCAAATCGGCGCGACTGACGCCGCGGCAGCCCAGCGCCTTGTGTGCCGCCACGCCGATCGCGAGCGCCTCGTCGTAGGCGCGCCGATGGATCGGTGCCGGCATCAGATGCTCGGAGCCGCCGGGCGCATACTTGGCCGCGTAGTCGTAGAAGCCTTTGGCCGGACGGATCTCGAGGGCGCCAAGCGCGCGGTCGCCCATCACGGCCACGGTAATTTCGCGGCCTGGCACGTAACGCTCGACTAGGGCGCGCTCGTACCGCCAGGCTTTCGCTTCGGCGGCCCAGGAATTGTCGGCGCACTGCACGATGCGCACGCCGACGCTCGAGCCTTCGTTGATCGGCTTGACGACGTAAGGCCGCGGCAGAACGTCGCCGGCGGCGATCTCGTCGCGCGTCGCGACGCGCCCTTCGGCGAGCGGCAGGCCGGCGGCCGCGAAGACGCTGCGTGCCGTCGGCTTGTCCATGGCGACGGCCGACGCCAGCACGCCCGAATGGGTGTAGGGCACGCGCAGGAATTCGAGCACGCCTTGGACCGTGCCGTCCTCGCCGCCGCGGCCGTGCAAGGCGTTGAACACCACGTCGGGCGCCGGCGTCAGCGCCCGCACCATCGCGGCGAGATCGCGCGTCACGTCGATGCTGCGGACGTCGTAGCCAAGCCCGGAAAGTGCCTTGGCGCATTCGCGGCCGCTGACCAGCGACACGTCGCGTTCGGCGGTCCAGCCGCCCATCAGCACCGCGACCGAGCGGACCGTGCGGCTCATGCGGCGCCTCCGGTCGCCGCCGGCACGCCGATGCGCTTGATTTCCCACTCCAGGCCGATGCCGGCCGCGTCGCGCACGCGGCGGCGGACCTCTTCGCCCAGCACCTCGAGATCGGCGGCCGTCGCATTGCCGGTGTTGATCAGGAAATTGGTGTGCTTGTCCGACACGGCGGCACCGCCACGGGTCAGGCCGCGACAACCGGCACGGTCGATTAGCTCCCAGGCCTTGTGGCCGGGCGGATTGGCGAAGGTCGAACCGCCGGTGCGCGCGCGGATCGGCTGCGTCGCTTCGCGCTGCGCCTGGATTGCAGCCATGCGGGCGCCGATGGCCGACGGATCGTCGCGACGGCCCTTGAGCCGCGCGGCAACGAAGATCCAATCGGCCGGCACGCCGCAATGGCGATACGACAAATCCATTTCGCCCGGCTCCAAATCGTGTCGGTGGCCGTCGCCGTCGAGCGCGGTGACCTCGCGTAGCGCATCCTTGAATTCGCGGCCGTAGGCGCCGGCGTTCATCCGCAAGCCGCCGCCGACGGTGCCGGGAATGCCGGATAGGAACTCGAGATCGGCGATGCCGGCGGTGCGGGCGGCAAGCGCGACGTTGAGATCGAGCGCGCCGGCGCCGGCGCTGAATTCGTCGTCGTTTGCCACGACCTCGACGAAACCCCGGCCGAGGCGGATCACCACGCCCGGCACGCCGCCGTCGCGGATCAACAGATTCGAGGCGACGCCCATGACCGTGACCGGCACGTTCTTGGGCTTGCTGGCGAGGAACGCGGCGAGGTCGTCGAGATCGGCCGGCCGGAACATCACCTCGGCGGCGCCACCGACCCGGAACCAGGTCAGCTGCGCGAGCGGCGCGTTCTCTGTCAGCCGGCCGCGCACGCGCGGCAGGCGTTCGATCAGGCGCGGCGTCGGTTCGCGGCGAAGGGCCATCATTGGCGCTTCCTTTGCCGCGTCGACACCGCCAGCGCGTCGGGCAGGGCATTGGCCCACGACGTGATCGAGCCAGCGCCGAGGCAGACGACGAAATCGCCCGGTTTCGCCAGATCGCGGATCGCCGCCGGCAAAGCATCGGACGATTCGAGCGCCAACGCGTTGCGATGGCCGTGCGCCTTGAGGCCCGCGACCAGTGCGTCGCGATCGATGCCGGGGATCGGTGCCTCGCCGGCCGGATAGATGTCGGCAACCAGCACGACGTCGGCGTCGTTGAAGCAGGTGCAGAATTCTTCGAACAGATGCTTGACGCGCGTGTAGCGGTGCGGTTGCACGACGGCAATGACGCTGTGCTGCGTCGCGTCGCGTGCCGCCCTGAGTACCGCCGCGATCTCGACTGGGTGGTGGGCGTAATCGTCGATGATCGTGACGCCGTTCCACTCGCCGGTCTTGGTGAAGCGGCGCTTCACGCCTTTGAAGCCGGCGAAGGCGTTGCGCACAACGTCGTCGACCAGCTTCAGCTCGCGCGCCACGGCGACCGCCGCGAGCGCATTCGTCACGTTGTGCCGTCCAAACATCGGCAGATGCAGGCGTGGGATAGTGCGGCTGGAGCCGTCGCGCCGGTCGGTCACGATGGCGTCGAAATGCGCGCCGTCGGCGCCGAGCGTGATCGCGTCGGCGCGCACGTCGGCCTGCGGATTGAATCCGTAGGTGACGATGCGGCGTTCGCTCAGCTTCGCGATCAGGCCTTGGACGACCGGATGGTCGATGCACAGGACCGCGACGCCGTAGAACGGGATCGCCATCACGAAACTTTCGAAGCCCTGATGCAGCGTCTCGACCGAGCCGTAGTGATCGAGATGCTCGGGGTCGATGTTGGTGACGATGGCGATGGTCGACGGCAGCTTGACGAACGTGCCGTCGCTTTCGTCGGCTTCCACCACCATCCAGGCGCCGGTGCCGAGCCGCGCATTGGTGCCGTAGGCATTGATGATGCCGCCGTTGATCACGGTCGGATCGAGGCCGGCGGCTTCGAGCAACGCGCCGATCAGCGAGGTCGTCGTGGTTTTGCCGTGCGTACCGGCGACCGCGATCGCCCATTTGAGGCGCATCAGCTCGCCGAGCATCTCGGCTCGGCGCACCACCGGAATGAGCCGCGACCGCGCCTCGACCACCTCGGGGTTGTCCGCTTTCACCGCCGAGGACACGACCACGACCTTGGCGGCGCCGAGATTTTCAGCGCGATGGCCGATGGCGACCTGGATGCCGAGCTGACGCAGTCGCTTGACGTTGGCGTTGTCGGCGAGATCGCTGCCCTGCACCTCGTAGCCGAGATTCTTCAGGATCTCGGCAATACCGCTCATGCCGATGCCACCGATGCCGGTGAAATGGATGATGCCGATGTCGAGCGGCAGCGCCCTCATCGCGCGCCTCCCGCGGTTGCTATCACCAGATCGGCGAGCCGCCGCGCCGCGTCGGGGCGGCCACGGCGGTGTGCCGACGCAGCGGCGGCGGCCAGCAAATCCGGCTGCGCGAATAGCGTTTCGAGATGCTGCGCGAGCGCCGGCGGCGTGAAGCTCTGCTCGCTCATCACCCAGGCAGCGCTGGCTGCGGCCAACGCCTCGGCGTTGGCGGTCTGGTGATCGTCGGCGGCATGGCGGTACGGCACGAGGATCGCCGGCCGGCCGACGACGCAGAGTTCGGCGACGCTTGATGCGCCGGCGCGCGAAATCACCAGATGTGCGCGCGCCATGCGCGCCGGCACGTCGGCGAAGAAGGTCGTAATCTCGGCGCGAATGCCGCTGCTCTCGTAGGCGCGGCGCACGGCCTCGGCATCTTCCGGTCGCGCCTGCTGCGCCACCGTCAGACGCGACTTGAGTGCGGCCGGCAACAGCGCCAGTCCGGCGGGTATGACGGCGCTGAGGATGCGCGCACCTTGGCTGCCGCCGATGATCAGCAGGTTGATCGGTCCCGTGACGGGCGGCGTATAAGGCTGGCCGCGTTCGGCGACCACCGCAGGCCGTACCGGATTTCCGGTTTCGACGATCCGCGCCCGTTCGGTCTGAGCCAAGCCGTCGACCTGCGCGAACGAAGTGGCGATGCGTTTCATCCGCGGCGTGAGCCAGCGGTTGGCGCGGCCGAGACGGGCGTTCTGCTCGTGGATGACGGTCGGCAAGCCGAGCCGCGCCGCCGCCATCATCGTCGGCACCGACGGATAGCCGCCGAAGCCGACCGCCGCGGCGGGCGCCAAGCTGCGCAGGACGCGCCGCGCCGCTAGCAATCCGAGCGCGATCTCGCACACGGCGAGCACGCGGCTGGCGATGCCGGCGCCCGGCCGGCCGGCGCGAATCCGATGCAGCGCGACTCCGGGCAGCTGGTTGTCGAAGGCCTGGCCCCGCTTATCGGTGACCAGCGCCACCGCGACGCCGCGGCCGACCAATTCGCCCGCCAACGCCTCGGCCGGGAACATGTGACCGCCAGTGCCGCCGGCGGCGAGCACGATGAGCGCGCTCATGTCGGCTCTCCGCCGAAGCGTCGTCGCGTCAACGCCAACGCCATGCCCATGCCGAGACCGAGCGACAGCATCGACGAACCGCCGTAGGACAAAAACGGCAGCGTCATGCCCTTGGTCGGCATGAGGTGCAGGGTCGACGCCATGTTGATCACCGCCTGCAAGCCGAACTGGACGAACAGGCCGGTGGCGGCGAGCACGACCGCGAGGTTGTTGTCCTGCAGCAGCCGCGTGAAGCCGCGCAGCACGATGAAGGCGAACAACGCAACGATGATCAGGCAGACGAACAGGCCCAGCTCTTCGCCGGCGACGGCGAAGACGAAATCGGCGTGCGCGTCGGGCAACGACTGCTTGATCGTGCCCTCGCCGGGACCGACGCCCCACAGGCCGCCGTGCACGAACGCGTCCATGGCGCGGTCGACCTGATAGGAATCGCCGCTCGCTGGATCGAAGAACCGGTCGACGCGGCTGGTCACATGCGGCAGGGCGAAATAGGCTGCCACGAGGCCGCTGGCGCCGAGGCCGAGCACCATCGCCGCTTGAGCAATGCGCAATCCGGCCAGGAACAGCTGCGTGAACCACACCGCCGACACCACCACCGACATGCCGAGATCGGGCTGGCGGATCAGCAGGATGACAATGACGGCAAAGAGGCCGACGGCGATCCACTGGCCGGGAAAATCCGGCTGCTCGCGCGACTTGGCGAACAACCAAGCGCACACCACGGCGAAGCACGGCTTGATGAATTCCGAGGGTTGCAGCTGGAAGCCAGCGAATTCGAGCCACCGGCGCGCGCCCAGAATCTCGACGCCGATGAACGGCGTCGCGATCAACAGCGCGAGCGAAACCACGAAGCCGACGACCGCAACGCGCCGCACCGTGCGCGGGCTCTGCAGCGACATCGCGAACATCACCGCCATTGCCACCGGCAGCACGGCGAAATAGCGGACGACGAAATGCAACCGGTCGGCATGCATGTGAACCGCGACCGACGGACTCGCCGTCATCACCAGCAGCGAGCCGAAGGCGATCAGCCCGGCCAGCGCGGCCAGCATCCAGCGGTCGACGGTCCACCACCATTGCGCGACGGCGCTGCGGTCGGTGCGGGCGAAGTTCACGCGCGCCTCCCGGGCAGAGCCTCGACCATGCGGCGGAACTGGTCGCCGCGATCCTCGAAGTCGCGAAACTGGTCGAAGGACGCACAGGCGGGCGAAAGCAGAACCACTGCGCCGCGCTTGCGGTCGTTGAGCGCCGCATGGCGCGCCGCGGCGAGCGCAACGTCGAGCGTGCCCGACATGTCGTAGGCGACCTTGCCGTCGAGCGCGTGCGCAAAGCGCGGCGCCGCTTCGCCGATCAGGAACGCGTGCCGGATGCGCGGGAAAAGCGCCGCCAGCGGATCGATGCCGTCATCTTTCGGCTTGCCGCCGGCGATCCAATAGATGTCGTCGTAGCAGACCAGCGCCTTCTCGGCGGCGTCGGCGTTGGTCGCCTTGGAATCGTTGACGTAGCGGACGCCGTCGATGGTCGCGATCCATTCCTGGCGATGCGCCAGGCCCGGGAAGCTCATAATCGCGCGCACAACGGCGTCGACTTCGCAGCCGAGCGCCCGCGCCGCCGCATAAGCCGCCGCTGCGTTCTGGCCGTTGTGCGTGCCTGGCAGCCGCGGCGCCTCGGCCATCGCCAACACCGGCCGCGCGGCGCCGTCGAGATCGTCGATCAGCATGCCGTGGACCACATAGACGCCGCCAGCGACGCGGCCGTGCGCCGAGATCGGCACGACGCGCTGTTTGCCGGTGTCTTTGAGGGCCGCGAAAATGCCGCGGCAGATATCGTCGTCGATGCCGACGACCGCCGTGTGCCGCGTGCTCTGACCATTGAACAGGCGCCGCTTGGCGGCGACGTAGCCGTCCATGCCGCCGTGGCGGTCGAGGTGATCGGGCGTGATGTTGAGCAGCACCGCGACGTCGAGCACCAGGCTGCGCGTCAACTCGAGTTGGTAGGAGCTGAGTTCCAGGACGTAAGTGCCGTCGGCGCCGAGCGCTTCGAGCAGCAAGGCCGGCACGCCGAGATTGCCACCGACCGCCACCTTGCGGCCGGTTTCGGCCAGAATGTGCGCGGTCAGCGCCGTCGTCGTCGACTTGCCGTTGGTGCCGGTGATGCCGGCGAAGCGCGCCGCCTTTTGCGCCAGCGCGAGCAGTTCGATGTCGCCGATGATCGGCACGCCGGCGGCCTTGGCGCGAATTGCCGCCGGATGCGGCTTGGGATGGGTGTGCGGAATACCCGGCGACAGCACCAGCGCCTTGGCGCCGGCGAGGTCGGCCGCCAGATCGACGAGCTCGAAGCCGGCGCGTGCCGCCGCGTCGCGCCGGGCCGCGGCGTCGTCCCAGGCGACGACCCGCGCGCCGCCGCGTTTCAACGCTTCGGCGGCCGCAAGGCCCGAACGCGCCAAGCCGAGCACGGCGATCGTCTGATTGCGGTATTGATCGACCTCGATCATCGCCTCACCGCAGCTTGAGCGTGGACAGGCCGGCAATCGCCAGGATCGAGGCGATGATCCAGAAGCGGATGACGATCGTCGGCTCGTGCCAGCCCTTCTTTTCGAAGTGGTGGTGCAGCGGCGCCATTCGGAAGACGCGGCGGCCGGTGAGCTTGAAGCTCACCACCTGAACGATCACCGAAACCGTCTCGAGGACGAACAGGCCGCCGATGATCACCAGGACGAGTTCGTGTTTCGTGATGACGGCGACGATGCCGAGCGCGGCGCCGATCGCCAGCGAGCCGGTGTCGCCCATGAACACCATCGCCGGCGGCGCGTTGAACCAGAGGAAGCCGAGCGCGGCGCCGACGAGCGAGCCGCAGAACACCGCCAGTTCGCCGGCACCGGCAATGTGCCAGAGCTGGAGATAGTTGGCGAAGACGAGATTGCCGACGAGATACGAAATCAGCGCGAAGCAACCGCCGGCGATCATCGCCGGCACGATGGCAAGGCCGTCAAGGCCGTCGGTCAAATTGACGGCGTTCGACGCCCCGGCGATCACGAACGCGGCGAAGACCAGGAAGAACCAGCCGAGATCGGGCAGCACGCCCTTGAAGAACGGCACGGCCAGCGAACTGCCGAGCGGCGGATGGGTGATCAAGACGACGGCATAAGCGGCGACGGCACCGATCGCGAGCTCGATCAGGAATTTGGTGCGGCTCGAAAGGCCCTTGTGCGAGCGGCGCGTCAGCTTGCGGTAGTCGTCGAAGAAACCGACCGCGCCGAAGCCAACAGTGACGAACAACGTCACCCAGATATAGGGGTTGCTCAGATCGGCCCACAGTAGCGTCGAGCCGGTGATCGCCAACAGGATCAGGAACCCACCCATCGTGGGCGTGCCCTTCTTGGTCAGCAGGTGGCTTTCCGGTCCGTCGGCGCGGATCGGCTGGCCGTGCGCCTGCTTGGAGCGCAGCCAGGCGATGATCGAAGGGCCGCAAATGAAGCTGATGATCAGCGCGGTCACCACCGCGCCGCCCGAGCGGAAGGTGATGTAGCGAAACAGATTGAACGCTACGAAATGTTCGGAGTATGGCGTCAGGAGCAGGTACAGCATCGCTCAGTGCCTCGCCGTTTCGGGTGCCGTCGACAGGCGCGCGATCACGTCGCGCATGCGGCTGCCGTACGAGCCCTTGACCATGACGACGTCGCCGTTTTTGAGCCGATGCACGATGGCGTCCGCCATTGCGGCGGCGGTCGTCGCGTGGGCGCCACGCCGCCGCGCCGGTAGCACGTCGTAAAGCGCACGCATCGCCTCGCCGACCGTGAAGACCAAATCGATGTTGGCGTCGCGTAGCGGATCGGCGAGCTCGGCGTGCAGCCGCGCGGCATCGGCACCCAATTCGAGCATGTCGCCGAGCACGGCAACGCGCCGACCGCTGTTTCCCGGCCGCGCCGCGCCGAGCACCGCGATGGCTGCGCGCATCGACGCCGGGCTGGCGTTGTAGCTTTCGTCGATCAGCAGCGCTTCGCCGCTGGCGACCGCGATCCTTCGCCGCAAGCCGCGGGCCGCCATCGGCTCCAGCGTTGCCATCGTTGCCGCCGCGGTGCCGATATCGCCGCCGGCGGCGTGCACCGCTGCCAGAACGGCGAGGCTGTTCATCACCCAATGCCGGCCGGGCAGCGCCAGGCAATAGTCGACGATCTCGCCCAGCACCGAAGCCGTGACCGCGCTGGCGCTGGCGTGCAGGTGGCAATCGATCAGATGCACCGCCGCGTCGGCGTGGGCACCGAAATCGACGACGCGGCCGACGCCGGCGGCCTTGGCGCGCGCCGCGAGGCGATCGAAATGCGGATTGTCGCGATTGAGGACGGCGCTGCCGCGCGCGTCCATGCCGTTGAAGATTTCGGCCTTGGCGTCGGCGATGGCTTCGACTGATGGGAAGAATCCGAGATGGGCCGACTCGACCGTCGTGATCACGGCGACATCGGGCCGGACCAGACGCGTCAGCCCGTCGATCTCACCGGGATGGTTCATGCCCATCTCGAACACGCCATAGGCGGTCTCGCGCGGCATGCGCGCGAGCGACAGCGGCACGCCCCACTGATTGTTGAGGCTGCCGGCCGACGCATGCGTCGCGCCTTGGCGCTCGAGCGCGTGGCGCAGCGCCTCCTTGGTTCCGGTCTTGCCGACGCTGCCGGTGACACCGATGACCTTGGCCCCCGTGCGGGCGCGCGCGGCACGGCCGAGATCCTCGAGGCCAGTTTGCGTGTCGCCGACGACCAGCAACGGCTTCGCCGCCCCGGTCACTGTCTTGGCGACCATCGCCGCCGCCGCGCCCTTGGCGAACGCGTCGCCGGCGAATTCGTGAGCGTCATATTTCGGGCCCTTGAGCGCGATGAACAGGTCGCCGGGCGACAACGACCGGCTGTCGATCGATATGCCTTGCGCGCTCCAGGCGCCGGTATTGGTGCCGCCGGTTGCCGCGGCGGCGTCGGCGGCCGTCCACAGCACGCTCATGCGGCGCCTCCGACGGCGGCGACCGCCGCGCGGGCTTCGATGCGATCATCGAAGGGCAGCGTGCGTGTGCCGACGATCTGGCCGCTTTCGTGGCCTTTGCCGGCGATGAATAGCACGTCGCCGGCTTGGAGCAATTTTGCGGCGGTGCGGATGGCGGCGCGGCGGTCGGCGATTTCGCGCCCGCCGGGGCAGGCGGCGAGAATGGCGCGGCGGATCGCCGCCGGAGCTTCCGACCGCGGGTTGTCGTCGGTGACGAAGGCGATATCGGCGAGCCGCGCGGCGATGGCGCCCATCTGCGGCCGCTTGCCGGCGTCGCGATCGCCGCCGCAGCCGAAGACGACGATCAGCCGCTTCATGGTGTGCGGCCGTAGTGCCGCCAGCGCGGTTTCGAGCGCGTCGGGTGTGTGCGCGTAATCGACGATTAATGGCGCGCCAGCGGGGTGCGTCGCGGCGAGTTCCATGCGGCCGGGCACGCCCTCGAGACGCGGCAAGACGTCGAGCGCGACGTCCGGCGGCGTTCCAGTGGCTATCGCGAGACCGACCGCCGCAAGCGCGTTCATCGCCTGAAAGGTTCCGAGCAGCGGCAATTCCACTCGTTGCGTCGCGGCACCGGACGCGGCGACCTCGATCGCAAGGCCGCGCGCAGTGGGTGTGGCTGCCTTCAGCCTGAGTTCGGCATCCGGCGCCGTGCCGAAGGCGATCACGCGTTGACCGCGTGCCTTGGCGACCTCGACCAGCGTCTGGCCGGCCTTGTCGTCGACGTTGATGACGGCGACGGCCGATGCCGGCAGCAGTTCGGCGAACAGTCGCCGTTTGGCGGCGAAGTAATGCGCCATGTCGCCGTGATAATCGAGATGGTCGCGCGTCAGGTTGGTGAACGCCGCGGCCGCCAGCGTCACGCCATCGAGGCGGAACTGATCGAGACCGTGCGACGACGCTTCGAGCGCGACGTGCTCGACGCCGGCCTGCACGAGGTCGTGCAGAATTTCGTGCAGCTTGACCGGATCCGGCGTGGTGAGCGCGCCCGGTCGGGTTATGGTGGGCGCGACGAGACCGATGGTGCCGATACTGGCCGCTTTGAGGCCTTGTGCCGCCCAAATCTGCCGTGTGAAGACCGCGACCGACGTCTTGCCGTTGGTGCCGGTCACCGCGGCGATGGTCGACGGCTGCGGCGCATAGAAGCGCGCGGCCATGCGCGCCAGCCGGCGGCGTGGATTCCGATCGGCGATCACCGGCACGGCACCCGGCGGCTCGAGCGGCGCTTCGTCGGTGAGGATGGCGGCCGCGCCGCGGGCGAGCGCGTCGCCGAGATAGCGGCGGCCGTGTTCGTGCGTGCCGCCCAACGCGGCGAACAAATAACCGGGCTTCACGTCGCGGGAGTCAGAAGTCAGGCCACAAATCTCGGGATCGCCCATCGTTGGCGCGGAACGATGCGGGCGCGATCCGCCGTCCATGATCTCAGTTAGCCGCAAGTTTCCGTCCCTGCGGGCTGGGCAAGCCGACCATCAGAGAACGGCGAATTTCGGGCGAATTTTCGTCCACTGGAGGGATTCCGACGATCGGCGCCATGCGCATGACGATGCGTTTGACCGCCGGCGCGGCGACCATGCCGCCGGTCGCGAAGCCGCCGGTGCTGCGGTCGCCATGTGGCTCGTCCAGCATTACCAGGACGAGAAATTTCGGGTCATTGATTGGGAAGACGCCGAGGAACGACGATAGCAGCTTGTGCGTCTCGTAGCGGCCGGCCGCATCCTTTTCGGCGGTGCCCGTCTTGCCGCCGATGAGATAGCCCGAGCCGCCGGCGAACTTGCCGGTGCCACCGTCGACGACCAGCCGCATCAGCTGGCGCATCTCGGTGGAGGTCGTCGCCGAAACCACGCGGCGGCCGGCTGGCGACACGCCGTCGGGCCGCTTGATGATGGTCGGCGGATAGTAGATGCCGCCGTTGGCGATCGCGCTCGCACCCGCGGCCAGCTGCAACGGGCTGATCGAAATGCCGTGGCCGAAGGCGATCGTCATGACGTTGATCGGCCGCCACGGATTGGGATAGAGCGGCGTGCCTTCGGGAAGCTCGAAGGCGGGCGGATGCAACAGGTCGAGCCGCGTCAGGAACGCGCGTTGCCGGTCGGCGCCGGCTTCGGCCGCTTCGCGCGCCGAGCCGATATTGGACGAGTATTCGAAGATCTCGGGTACGCTCAGCCAGCGCTTTTTCGGCTCGTAGTCGTGAATGACGAAGCGGCCCATCGCGAGCGGCTTGGTGGTGTCGAAGGTCGAAGCGAAGGTTGCGACGCCGTCGTCGAGCACCATCGCCGTGTTAAAGATCTTGAGCACCGAGCCCATCTCGTAGGTGCCGAGCGTCGCTCGATTGAAAAGCTGTGCCGGGCTAGCGGCGCCCGGATTGGCCGGGTCGAAATCGGGCAACGACACCAGCGCCAGGATTTCGCCGGTGTGCACGTTCATGATCAAGCCGGCGGCGCCGATGGTTTTGAATTCGGCGGCTTGGCGCGCGACCTCGCTGCGCAGGATGTATTGCAGGCGCACGTCAACCGACAGCTGCACCGGCTGATCGCTGTGTTTCAGCGTCTGGTCGAAGCTGCGCTCGATGCCGGCCAATCCGTTGTCGTCGACGCCGACGTAACCAACGACTTCCGACGTCAACGCGCCTTCGGGATAGACGCGCTTGCCTTCGCCCTGGAACTGCAAGCCGGGAATGCCAAGCGCATTGACCGCGCTTTCCTGTTGGGGCGTGAGCCGGCGATCGAGCCAGACGAAGCTCTTGTCGGCGTCGAGCCGGGCGTAGATTTCGCTTTCCGTCAGCTCAGGCAGGATCGCGGCGAGTTGGCGCGCCGTGACGCGCTTGTCGTCGATCAGTTTCGGATCGGCGAACAGCGACGGCGCCTGGAGCGTCGTCGCCAGCATCACGCCGTTGCGGTCGACGATGTTGGCGCGCGCCATGACTGCCTTCACGGCGGCATGATCATGGGCGAGGCGAACGTCGCCGGCCTTGAACCCGGCGACCTCGACCAGCCGCGCGCCGATCACCAGGAACGCCAGCAGGAACAATGCGCCGGTGATCAGCAGGCGGGTGTGGCTGAGTTCAATCGCGTTTTGCGCGGGCCCTTCGGGCGGCGCCGACGCGCTGGCTTGTGGCCGGAAGTGACGGGGCCGGCAGGGATCGTCGCGAACCGCGTCGGGCGGACGCTTCATCGCGCCCTCGCGTTGGCGACTTGCGGCGGCGTCGCCGCCGGCGCATTGCGCATCGGGATCTGATTGAGCTGCGCCGGCTGCACGATCTGCGCCGGCGCGATGGGCTGCAATTTCAGCGAGACGCCATTGAGTTGGTCGAGCCGCTGCGGATCGTCGAGCAGCGTCCATTCAGCGGCCAACACTTGCGTCTCTTCGCGGGTCGCGGCGATCTGATGGTTGAGCCGTGTCAGCTCGTCGTCCAGCTTGGCGACATGGAACTTGACCTGGAACATCGCGTAACCGGCGATCACCACCGCCAACGTCCAGAGGATCGTGCTCAGCCGGATCATGCGGCTTCTCCCCAGGCAGGCGCTGCCGTGCGCTCGGCGGTCCGCAGCCGGGCCGAACGCGCACGCGGGTTGAGCGCGAGCTCGGCCGGCGACGGCGTCACCGGCTTCGGCGTCAGCAGACGGAAGCTCGGCTCGCGCTCGCGGACCGCCGGTAGATGCCGGGTGCCGCGCGGCGCATGGCCCGAGCGGATGCGCAGGAACGATTTGACGCGGCGATCTTCGAGCGAATGGAACGAAATCACCGCCAGCCGGCCGCCGGGCGCGAGCAACCGTTCGGCGGCGATCAGACCGCGATCGAGCTCGCCGAGCTCGTCGTTGACGGCGATGCGCAGCGCCTGGAACGTCCGCGTCGCCGGATCGATCGTGCCCGACGGCGGCACCGAGCGGCGGACGAGAGCAGCCAGCTCGCCGGTCCGGATGATCGGCGCGGTCTTGCGGGCGGCGAGGATGGCGCGCGCGACGCGGCGGGCGAAACGCTCTTCGCCGAAATCGCGGATGATCTGAACCAGCTCGGCTTCCGACAGGCGATTGACGAGATCGGCGGCGCTTTCGCCAGCCTGCGACATGCGCATGTCGAGCGGCCCGTCGGCGCGGAACGAAAAGCCACGCGCAGCATCGTCGAGCTGCATCGACGACACGCCGAGATCGAGCACCACGCCCGACACCGCGTCGACGCCGAGCGGCTTGAGCAGCGATTCCATTTCGGAAAACCGCCCTTCGATCAGCGTCAGCCGGTCGCGATAGGGCACCGCGAGGTCAGCGCCCGCCTTGGTCGCTGTCGGGTCGCGGTCGAAGGCGACGACGCGGCACGACGCGGCATCGAGCAATGCGCGGCTGTAGCCGCCGGCGCCGAACGTGCCGTCGAGGTACAGCGCCCCGTCGCGCGGCATCAGCGCGGCGACCATTTCGGCGTGCAGGACGGGAACATGCGGCGTGCTCATTGCGGCTCGCCCGGCGGCAGCGTCAGTCCGCGTTCGCGGATGCGCGCGCGCATCTCTTCCTGGTGCTGACGGAAGCGCTCGGGCTCCCAGATTTGGAACGTCGGACCGCAGCCGACGAAGACGGCTGCCGTCGTCAGGTTGGCGTGGCGGGCGAGATCGCTTGGCAGCACGATGCGGCCTTCACCGTCGAAGTCGAGCGGCCGCAGTTCGCCGAGGATCGCCGACAAGGCGTCGCGTTCGTCGGACAGTTCCGGCAGCCGATCGATGCGGCGCGACAAATCCTCGGCGCGATCGAGACCGCTGGCCTCGATCGCCGTCAGCTTCACTGCGCGATAGACGACGATGCTTTTGGTGCTAACCGGCGTCAGCGCGGCGCGAAACGCCGCTGGTACCGAAATCCGGCCTTTGCGGTCGATCTTGTTGACGTAGGTCGAAAGAAAAACCGCCAACGCTTCGCTCCCGAAACGGCGCCCCCGCGCCCCTTTGGCGCCGACGTCCCGGAAACCTGCAAAGCGGCGGCGCAGGCTCGATTATGGGACTGCATGGGATAACATGGGATTAAATGGGTGGTCAAATGATTTTCCCGTATAAATCCGTAAGTTAGCGATTGTTTCGAGGTCAAATTCGATACCGTTCGGTATTCGATTCGCGTTGGCCTAAATACCGATGCGCTATTACTTGTAAAAACGTGAACATATGAAGAACATAATGGCTAAAATACCAGACGGCCTGTAAGCCGGGTTCTGTCCCCGCTTGCGCAGGGGATGGCCATTCATCTGGGACGTCCGTCACCGGACGCCTCGCGCGACCGACCCGGACGGCGGCCTCGGAAACCCGCCTTGCCCCGTAAATCCAAAGACTTACAGAGCGTGCCGTCCCTATTTGGTCTTGCTCCCGGTGTGGTTTGCCCTGCCGTCGCCGTTACCGGCGACGCGGTGCGCTCTTACCGCACCATTTCACCCTTGCCGGCCCCGAAGGGCTTAGGCGGTGTGTTTCTGTGGCACTGTCCCTGGGGTCGCCCCCGCCGGGCGTTACCCGGCACCGTGTCTCCGTGGAGCCCGGACTTTCCTCCCCCCGTCTTGCGACGGGGAGCAGCCATCCGGCCGTCTGGTACAGGCATAAGATGGGGTGGCGCGGCGGAAGTCAAACCACCATCGCGGCGAGGACCGCGGCACGCCGCCGGGTCTCGTCGTCGGGCGTGCCGTCGCAATGCTGCGGCCGGAAATGCAACTGGAACGCGCGTACCGTCGCCCGCGTCGCCGCGTCGAGGACGCCGCTCTGTGGACAGTCGTAGCCGAATTTGGCGAGATCGCGCTGGAGCGGCGCGATCGCGTCGGCTGGTTTCGGCGCGCCGGCGAAATCGGGCCACAGGCCGAAGCCGTGGCGCGCGAGCCACTGCCAGTCGAAACGCTCGCCGGGGTCCTGCTTGCGGCCGATCGCGACGTCGGAGTGGCCGAGCACGCAGCGATCGGGAATGCGGTGCCGCCGCCGGATATCGCCGGCGAGCGCAACAAGCGCCGCCATCTGGGCCGGTGGAAAGTCGCGATAGCCGAATTCGTGGCCGGGATTGACCAACTCGATGCCGATCGACGTGCCGTTGATGTCGCGATAGCCGGCCCAATACGACGCGCCGGCATGCCAGGCGCGCCGCTCTTCCGGCACCAACCGGAACACCGCGCCGTCTTCGCCGATCAGATAATGCGCGCTGACTTTTGCTGCCGGATCGGTCAGCCGCGCTAGCGCCGCCGCCTGGTCAACCATGCCGGTGTAATGGAGGATCAGCATGTCGACGGCGCCTGTGCGGGCGTCGTGGTTGGGCGAGGGACGCTCGACGATCTGCATGGCCGCGGCGTGAAAGCCTAGCGGAAAGCCTCGTCAACGGCCATGATCTCCTCGCTCATGGAGGCCGACATGTCTTTCGCGATCTCGTTGTTATTCTTCGTTCTCGGCAGCGCGTTGATCGCGCTCTGCCTGCTCGCCATCCCGGGCCGCGGCGATCACGGCGAAGCGGGCGCCGCCACACCGCACGGGCACGGCTCCAGCCACCACTGACATCCGCCGCGCGCCGATGGCGGGCTGGCAATTCTGGATCGACCGCGGCGGCACGTTCACCGACATCGTGGCGCGGCGGCCGGACGGTACGCTC
>JBOHLR010000001.1:0-58874 GCA_050729555.1 Allostellaceae bacterium | reverse complement strand
TTCTGCGGCGGCCTCTGGCTGCTGGCGGCGGGCGGCTCGCCGGGCTGGGCCTATGCCGTTCCCGTCGGCGGCACACTGTTCATCCTCGGCTGGCTTGCGGTTCTCGCTGCCGCGCTCATGCCGCGTCTGGCACACTAAATCAGCGCAAGCTCACTGGGACGCGCACGCCGGCCTCGCGGTAATAGCGCAGGGCGCCCGGATGGAGCCGGACGCCGAGCGAGCCAAGTTTCGACGGCAAAATCGCCGACCAAGCAGCATTCTTCTTGGCGAGCGCGAGGCGTTGCGACCAGAAAGCTTTGGTCAGCGCATAGGCGGTCGCGTTGGACATGCTCAACGTCGTATAGGCGCCGGCCGGCAGCCCCACCGTCGTCACGTCGCGTTCGATTCCGGGATAGGTGCCGCGCGGAATGACGATCGCCATCATGCTGTCGTCGGCGGCGTGAACCTTGGCGATCGCCGACGGCGGCATGCTCAGCAGGCGGATGGGCGTGGTCTTGGCCAGTTGCACCAGCGTGGGGATGGGAAAGCTGCCGGCGATGGCGAAGCCGCCGATCTGCTTGTCCTTGAGCGCCTTGGGCGCGCCGGCGGCGTTGCTGTCGATCAGCTGAACCGTCTTGCCGATGCCGAGCACTTGGAAAGTCTCTTCGGTGACCCGCTCGCCCAAGGTGCCGCGCGTGCCCGGAATGAACATCTGCCCACCGAGTTCGGCGAAATCCTTGATCGTCCCGTCGCGGCGCACTATCCAGTGAATGGTCTGCGCCGGGATCGGAAACAGCGCGCGAATACGGCCGTAATGTGGGTTCTTTGTAAACGGCTTGTCGCCGCGGTGCGCCTGACGGATGACGCTCGGCGCGGCGGTAAAGAGATAGTTGCCGGTAACATTGTTGATGTCGGCGACGTTCTGAATCGAGCCCTGGCTTTCGGCGACGACCAGGGTGTAAGCGCCGTTGCCGGCAAGCGCCAGCGCTTCGGAGAATTGCCGGGCCAACGCATAGTTCGGACTGTCCGCCTTGCCGGCGTGTACCGTAATCGTCACCTCGGCGGCGAAGGCAGGGATGGCCATAGCCATCGCCGCCAGTAGCGCGGTCACTCGCAATACAGCCTTCATCGTTCGAAACAACCGCGCGAACCGTTTCCCGTCGCCGAAGGCGCGAGCCTATACTGCACACCGTGCGGCGAAAAGGCCCGATTGGTTGTCGGATGGTGGCGGGCTGTGCGACACTCCGCACCGCGCCACAGCCAAAGACAGCGATAGGAACGCGACGCACGATGTCGACCCTTCTGGTTACGCACGAAGCCTGCCTGCGTCATGATCCTGGCGCCTACCACCCGGAATCGCCGGCGCGGTTGAAGGCCGTTCTCGACGGGCTTTCGGGCGCGCCGTTCGCCAAGCTTCAGCACCGTCAGGCGCCCAAGGCGGATCTCGCCGACATCGCGCGCGCGCATCCGCGCGCTTTGATCGACACCATTCTCGCGGCCGTGCCCAAGAGCGGCCACGCCGCCATCGATGCTGACACCGTGTTGTCGCCCGGATCCGGCGAGGCCGCGTTGCGCGCCGCGAGTGCGATCGTCGCGGCCGTCGATGCCGTGATCGAGGGCTCCGCGAGCAACGCCTTCTGCGCCGTGCGGCCGCCGGGCCATCATGCCGAGCCGCAACATCCGATGGGCTTCTGTCTCTTCAACAACGTCGCGGTCGGTGCCGAACGCGCGCGCAAGGTGCATAAGCTCGCGCGCGTTGCGATCGTCGACTTCGACGTTCACCACGGCAACGGCACGCAGGCCGTCTTCGAGAGCGACGCCGGCGTGTTCTTCGCCTCGACCCATCAGTCGCCGCTTTATCCAGGTACGGGTGCTCGCGGCGAGCGCGGCGTCGGGAATATCTTCAACGTGCCGCTGCGGCCAATGTCGGGCTCAAACGAGTTCCGCGCTGCGATGAGCGACATCATCCTGCCGGCGCTCGACGCCTTCCAGCCCGAACTGGTCCTGGTCTCGGCCGGATTCGACGCCCATCGCGCCGATCCGCTGGCGCAGCTCCAACTCGAAGAGGCGGATTACGCATGGGTCACCGAACGGCTGCTTGGAATGGCCGGAAAGCATGCGAAAGGGCGCCTGGTTTCGACGCTCGAGGGCGGCTACGACCTCGAAGCTTTGTCGGCATCGGCGGCGGCGCACGTCGCGGCCCTGGTCGCGGCGTGAGAGTTGCTCCGCGCTTCCGTCGAACCTAAGGTGGCGTTTGTGGGGAAGGGGACTTAAAGGCGATGGCGCAACGGTCGACGCCGTCCGAAATTGCCAAACTCAGCTTTGAGGACGCGCTCAAGGAGCTCGAGGACATCGTCCGGCGCCTCGAGGCAAGCAGCGTCAAGCTCGACGACGCACTCGCTGCTTACGAGCGCGGCGCGTTGCTGAAACAACATTGCGAAAGCAAGTTGCGCGAAGCGCAAGCGCGGGTCGACAAGATCGTGCTCGGCACCGACGGCAAGCCGGCAACGGAGCCGATGGCCCTTGAGTGAAACGACCTGGGCGGATGGCGCGAGCTTCAATGACTCGCTGAGCGAGGCCGCCAAATTAAGCGACACCGTGATCGACCGATTGCTCGCGGTTCCCAGCGGCTTCGAGGCTCGCGTCGTCGAAGCGATGCGTTATGCGGCGCTGGCGCCGGGCAAACGCCTGCGGCCATTTCTGGTGCTCGCCAGTGCGCAGCTGTTTTCCGTCGGCCGGCGCAGCGCGTTGCAGGCTGGGGTCGCAGTCGAACTGGTGCATGCCTATTCCCTGGTGCATGACGATCTACCGGCTATGGATGATAGCGACCTCCGTCGCGGCCGACCGACAGTGCACAAGGCGTTCGACGAGGCAACCGCGATCCTGGCCGGCGACGGGCTGCTGACCCTGGCGTTCGAGGTGTTGGCGCATCCTGACACCCACGGCGATCCGGCAGTTCGCTGTGAGTTGGTGGCGTCACTGGCTCAGGCGGCGGGCGCCGCCGGTATGGTCGGCGGTCAAATGTTCGACCTGATCGCGGAAGAACATCCCGAGCTCGATATCGGCGCGATCACCCGCCTGCAGCGATTGAAGACCGGTGCGCTGATCGCGTTCTCCTGCGAAGCTGGCGCCGTGCTCGGCAAGGCGTCTGCGGAAATGCGGATGGCCTTGCGCGGGTATGCGCACGATCTGGGGTTGGCGTTTCAAATCGCGGACGATTTACTGGACGTACAGGGATCGTCGGGCGAAACTGGCAAGCCGGTGGGGCGCGACGCCGCTGTCGGCAAGGCGACGTTCGTATCGATTCTCGGCGTTGAACGTGCGCGGGCGCAGGCCGGGTTGTTGGTGCGGCAGGCCGTCGCCCACCTTGATTTGTTCAAAGAAAGGGCCAACTTGCTACGTGATGCTGCGCATTTCGTCGTCGACCGGCGGAACTAGGCGCCTTAAAACGGCCTTAAACGTACCCTAATAAGCCGCGCCCAAAAAATTGAGGTTGATATCCGTGATCTCCCGCCGATTCCTGATCGCCGCGACCGCCGCCGCTGTTCTCGTTCCGCCGTTCACCGCGCGCGCTGCCGACAATGGCGCTGTCGCAATCGTGAGCGCGTTCTACGATACGTTGCTGCAAGCCATGAAGGGCGGGAAGCAACTCGGGTTTGCCGGTCGCCGCGATCTGCTGGCGCCGGCCGTGACCCGTGCCTTCGACTTGCCGCTGATGACCCGGATCACCGTAGGGCCGCAATGGGCCAAGACGTCCGCCGACGACCGACAAAAGCTCGTCAGCGCATTCAGCGACTATAGCATCGCCACTTATGCCAACCGGTTCGACGACTATTCGGGCGAAAAATTCGACGTCAGCCCGCAGGCCGCCCCGTCGACCGGCGGCGACGTCATCGTGCATACCAAGCTCGTGCCCGGCAGCGGCGACCCAATTGAGCTCGACTACCTGATGCGCCAGACCAGCGGCACGTGGAAGATCGTCGATGTCTATCTCAGCGGCACGATCAGCCAACTCGCCGCGCAGCGGTCCGAGTTCACCGCGGTTCTCCGCAGAGGCGGTGCCGCCGCCCTTATCCAGAGCTTGCACGAAAAGGTGGCTCAGCTCGCGAGCTGAGCCACGTTACTGGTGACCGTCGTCGCTTGCGGTTTGCGACGCGCTTTGCGGCTGCGCCGGTGTCGAGCCATCGTAAAGACCTTCAAGCCCCACTGGCGACGCCGCTGGCGCGCCGTGGCGGAGCTCGCTGGCGCGATGCTGACGCCACAAGCTGCGAATTGCGGCGTAATAGTCGATCGAGTTCTTCTTGAGCTCGTCGAGCTCATCCATATGGTCGGTGTATTCGTCGAGACCCTCGGCACCGAAGCGATACCAGGTCGCGCCGCCGTGGCCGTAATAGCTTGCCAGCCAGTCGAACGGATCGGCGAGGCTGTCGGCGCCCATGCCGACGGCATCGCGCGGGTTCGACGGTCCGAAGAGCGGCAACACGAGATAAGGGCCGTCCGGTACGCCGTAATGGTACAGCGTCTGCCCGAAATCACCCGATTGCTTCTTCAGCCCCGAATCACTGGCGATATCCCAGAGGCCGCCGATGCCGAAGGTACTGTTCGCCAGGAACCGGCCGGTGGTGACGTCGGCCGCGTGCCATTCGCCCTGGACCATGTCGTTCGCCCAGATCACCGGTTCGTCCAGATTCTGCAGGAAATCATGAATCCGGTCGCGTCCGAACTGGGGTACGACCCAGACATAGGCCTTCGCGATCGGGCGGACGACGTAGGTGTAGAAGTAGTCGTTGGCTTTGAAAATGACCCGATTGGTCGGCTCGAAGGGATCGTTCGTCGCTTCGAACTCGGCGCGCGCGGCCGGATCGGTGGGTGGCGTGGCGCAGGCGACCAGGGGGAGGAGCAGACCCGCGAGGAGCAGCGTCCGGATCATTCGGATTGAGTTGGGCAAGATGGAGACCGGCTTCGTCCTTCGTGTGGTGGCGTTAGCGAATCGGATGCCGCACCGGCGTCTATGGCCGCATGGTTGACAGCGATTCGAACGAATGCAACAGCATTTTTTACTTGTGTCGATGGCTAAAACCTTGACGCTTCCGGATCGCATGCAGTGGTGGGTGGATGCACTTGGAATGGCTGGTTTTTCCGGGGTGGGCGTGCCTGGTAGCGAGTGTTGCCGGCTTGCTATACCTCGCGGTTTCCGCATACGCGGTCCGAATCCTGCTGGCCCGACCGCGCCATAGCGGCGCGGCGACTCCGATTACGGTCCTGAAGCCTCTGCGCGGTGCCGATGTCGGGCTGTACGAGAACCTCCGGTCGTTTTGCCAACAGACGTATGCGCCGTTCCAGGTCGTTTTCGGCGTTGCCGAGGCGGACGATCCTGCGGTACCGGTGGTTCGCCGGCTGATTGCGGAGTTTCCGGCGCTTGATCTTGTCCTGGTGACCGGCGGCGATGCCCGTGCACCGAATCGTAAGATCGCCAACCTGATGAACATGCTGCCGGCCGCGCGGCACGGACAGCTGGCGATCTCCGACAGCGACATGCGCGTGATGCCCGATTATCTCGCGACGATCGCGCCGCTGCTTTCGGCGCCGGACGTCGGCCTGGTGACCTGCCTCTATCGGGGCGTGCCGGCCGGAAACGATTTCTGGTCGCGTGTCGCTTGCCTGCACATCAATCACGGATTTTTTCCGGAAGCCGCCGTCGGCGAAATGCTGGACGCGGGCGACGGAGCCTTTGGCGCCACGCTGGCGATGTCGCGAACGAACCTCGACGCCATCGGCGGCTTCGCCGCGATTGCGGATCAGTTGGCGGACGATCACGCGCTCGGCGCAGCGGTGCGGCATATCGGCCGCGAAGTCGTGCTGGCGCCGGTGATCGTCGACAACATCGTCTTCGAGCCCGGATTGGGCGCGTTGTTCGGTCATGAGCTACGTTGGGCACGAACCGTGCGCATGGTGGCGCCGGCCGGCTACGCCGGATCGATCATCATCCACCCCGTGATGCTGGCGGTGCTCGCGGTCCTGATCCACCCGGTTGCGTGGTCGCTTTATGGCTTAATCGCGGCGATTTTGGCGCGGTTGAGTACCGTTTGGCTCAATGATCGGGTTCTGGGCCTTCGCCGAACACCGATTTACCTCATTTTACTGCGCGATGGGTTGTCGTTTGCCGTGTTTATCGCTAGCTTCTTCGCGCAGAGCGTGGCTTGGCGCGACCGGCGCTACCGGCTCGCCAGGGGCGGTCGCCTCACCCTCGACGGAGACAGTTCGGTATGATGAAAACGTTGTTCCTGCAACCGCCTTCGTTCGAGGGTTTCGATGGCGGTGCCGGCTCGCGCTATCAGGCGCGACGCGAAATCCGCTCGTTCTGGTATCCGACTTGGCTCGCCCAGCCGGCCGCGCTTGTCCCGGACAGCCGGTTGATTGACGCGCCGCCGGCTGGCATCACGCTCGACCAGGTTCTGCCGCTCGCCAAGACCTACGATCTCGTCGTCGTGCATACCTCGACGCCGTCCTTCGCGAACGACGTCAAGGTCGCGCAGGCGATGAAGGATCAGAATCCACGGCTTAAAGTCGGCTTTGTCGGCGCCAAGGTCGCGGTCGAGCCGGAGGAAAGCCTCAAGGCGTCGACGGCTGTCGACTTCGTCGGTCGCAACGAATTCGATTTCACGATCAAGGAAGTCGCCGAAGAGCGCACCTGGGACCGCATCGACGGTCTGAGCTACCGCAACGACGCCGGTGTTATCGTCCACAATCCGGAGCGCGCGACGCTCGAGAATATGGATGCGTTGCCCTTCGTCACCGAGGTCTACAAGCGCGACCTGCGGATCGAGGATTATTTCATCGGCTACCTCAAGCATCCTTACGTCTCGCTCTACACCGGACGCGGCTGCAAATCGCGATGCACGTTCTGCCTGTGGCCGCAGACCGTGGGCGGACACCGGTATCGAGTGCGCAGCGTCGATCACGTGGTCGAGGAGATTCGCCTCGCCAAGCATTATTTCCCGCAGGTGCGCGAGTTCTTCTTCGACGACGATACGTTCACCGACAACCTGCCGCGCGCCGAGGCGATCGCCAAGGAGCTCGGTAAGCTCGGCGTGGTGTGGTCATGCAACGCCAAGGCGAACGTACCGCGCGAAACGCTCAAGGTGCTCAAGGACCACGGGTTGCGGTTGCTGCTGGTCGGCTATGAGTCGGGCAATCAGAAGATCCTGCACAACATCAAGAAGGGCATGCTGATCGACGTGGCGAAGCGCTTCACCAAGGATTGCCACGACGTCGGCGTCACCATCCACGGCACGTTCATTCTCGGACTACCTGGCGAGACGCGGGAAACGATCGAAGAGACCATCAAGTTTGCGACCGAGATCAACCCGCACACCATTCAGGTCTCGCTCGCGGCACCCTATCCGGGCACCTTCCTGCACAAGCAGGCGGTCGAGAACGGTTGGCTCGACGCCGCCCATGCCGATCTCATCGACGATCACGGCATCCAGATCGCGCCGCTCCAATACCCGCATCTGTCGCACCAGGAAATCTTCGACTCGGTGGAGACCTTCTACAAAAAGTTCTATTTCCGCGCCGGCAAGATCGCGTCGATCGTCGGCGAAATGGTGCGGAGCCCGGAGATGATGGTGCGCCGGCTGCGCGAAGGCGTGGAGTTCTTCCACTTCCTGCGCGAGCGCGAGCTGGCGCACTGACGGCGATCGTTTAGTCGGACTTGGCCGGCGGCGGGCCGAGCAGCGCCGGCAGCACGATGAACGTGCACAACAGCGTATAGCCGAGCGATATCGTCAGCAGCACGCCCATCGACGCGGTGCCGGGATGGTTCGACAACGCCAGGCTACCGAACGCGGTGCCGGTGGTCAGCGCGCTGAACAGGATGGCGCGCGCCGTGCTCGATCGCAGCAAATCTGCGTTGCCAGCGCGCCAACGCATCACGAAATAGATGTCGAAGGACACGCCGATGCCGAGCAACAGCGGCAGTGCGATGATATTCGCGTAATTGAGCGGTAGGTCGAATACGGCGGTGGTTGCCAACGTCAACAGACCCGCCAGCAGCAGCGGCACCAGCACAACCATGACGTCGCGCGCACGTTGCAACACGATCAATAAAAGCAGTGCGATCGCCGCGACAGCGATGATACCGGCGGTCACGAAGGCGCGGGTCACCGTGCGCGCTGATTCTTGTATCGTCACGGGTGACCCCGTCGCATCGGGCGCGATGGCGCGGACGGCTTTGACGAAGCGGCGTAGCACGGTGTTGTCGCGCGGATCGCCTTTGGGATAAGCCTCAACCAGCGCACGCCCGTCGGCGGTCACCCAATCGCGCTTCACTGCCGGCGGAATATTATCGAGTGTGATCTTTTGCGCGTCGAGCGCCAGGCGAACGTCCTGCAGACGATTGAGAATTTCGTCGGACAGATTCGCCTTAAGTAGCGGCAGCGGATTGGGTTTCTTCGCCAGCAACCTGTCCAGGACATACGCGACGCGCTCAGCACCCGCATAACGACTGGCGATTCCCTTCAATTCGCCATCAGTCGTGCGCATCGCATCGAGGATTTCGAGATCGGTCGGCGGCGGCTTGACCGTCGGCGGGGACAGGGTTGGCGCCAGGAGCGTCCTGGCGTCGGCGATGATCGCCAGCTTGGCGTCCTGGTCGTCGGGCACGAAGCTCGAAATCGTGACCGTCTGGTCAACCTCCGGAAGAGCATCCAGCCGTTTCGCCAGCGCTGCAGCCGCGGCCGGCGAGGGCGTCAGGATATCGATCGTATAAGGTGTGTTCATCGGATCCGACATCAGGTCATTGAGCGTCGCAACCGACTCGGATTGTTGATTCTGCAGGTCGAGCGGATTGAAATCGAAATGGATGTAAGGCAGGGCGGCAAGGCACAGCACGGCCACGATCACCGCGCCGATCAGCACCACGCCGCGGCGCCGTACGAGTAGACGATCCGCCGCGCGCGCCCAGGCGAAGCCGACGGGGCGCGGTTCGCCGCGCGGCCGCATGAGAGCAATCAGAGCCGGCAGCAGTGTGAGATTGAGCACAAGAGCAATCAGCATGCCGACGCCGGCGATCCATCCAAGTTCGGACACGCCGCTGTAATCCGTCGGGACGAAGGCGAAAAAGCCCACACCCGCGGACAAAGCCGCAACGGCCATCGCGCGACCGATGCCGCGGGCCGCGCGCGTCAACGCTTCGGTCAGGTCGCCGACACGATAACGTTCGTCGCGATAACGCACGCTAAATTGGATGCCAAGATCAACGGATATGCCGACGAACAATACGGCGAATGCGACTGAAATCGGATTGAAGGGGCCGATCGCGAGCACGGCGAAAGCCGTGGTCGCCGCAAGTCCGATGATTAGCGTGATCACGATGGCGACGAAGATGCGGAGCGAACGGAGGGCAAGCAGCAGCCACAAGCAAAGCAGTCCGAGGGACAATGCCGTCGAAAACCCGGCGCCTTTGGCGAGCGTTGCCAGCTGATCGTCGTCGAGCGCAACCGAGCCCGTGATCCGGACCCGCACGCCGCGATCGGGCGTCAGGCCGAGCTCGACGGCGGCGCTGCGTACGGCGGCGATCGCATCCGCGCCGGGCGTCAGCGACTTATAATTGAGCGCCGGTTGCGTCAGCACGATGCGGCGCAAATCGTCGGGCGCCGGCGCCGTGTTGCTCAGCATGGTCTGCCACGACAGGGGCGCATAGGTGCCCGCAAGGGTGCTCTCCGCCGCGTGTTCGACGCCGCGCAACGCCGCCGAGATGTCGCGCGGTTGGACGGCGCCCTGCTGCACCGCTTGAACCATTAAATCGATGATGCCGAATACGCCGCGCAGGCTCGGATCGGCCGCCAACGATCCGAGGAACGGCTGTGCCGCAATCATTTGATTGGCGTAGTCCTGCACCTGCGTTTTCGGCAGGAAGAGCAGCCCGTTGCGGCGGAAAAATTTGTTGAGGTCAGGCAGGCGGACGTCGCGAAAGATCGCCGGTTCGCTGCGCAGCTTGTCGGCCAGCGCAATCGCGGCATCTTCCGTTTCATCGGGCGTCCTGCCGTCGATCACGATCACCAATAGATCGACTTTCTGCGGAAACGCCTTGTCCATTTCTTGCGCCAGCTTGCGCCATGGCAGGTTCGCCGAAATCAGCTTGTCGAGATCGGTATCGACCGTAATCCGGCTTGCCGAGTAAAATCCCGACGCGATCGCCAGCGCCAACGCCGCAGCAACGACAATAAGTGCATGCGCGCGCGACCATTCGACCACCCGCGCGATGACACGGCCCATCATGTGAAGGTACTCGTTGAAGCGGCCGGTGGCCGACGCGACTGCAGCGGCGACATTGGTATCCTACGATGCGCGGCCGGCGCCGGCTCGTCTAGAACCCGAAGCCCATGCGCACGCCCAGGTTCGGTCGCGGCGCCTAGCACCACCGGAGGAAGCTTGGTGACATGAATAGAATTTCGCCGTTGGCGTCGACGCAGCACTTCTTGTGATCGCCGCCGATCGGAACGTCATGATCCAGCACACCCAGCTTCATTTCATCGACGATGCCGCTCCCGGCGTGCGCCGCAAACGGAAAGAGCGACAGCCCGATGGCCGCGATCCAGGCAGCACGTCTCCTGCGATGCCCTTCTTCTCTTCCGATCGCCCCCGCGTCGTTCTGAACGGCGCGTTACTTTGGCGAAAATCCCTGTGTTTGCCAAGTAATTCTGCCGACCGACATCAGCCCGGCGTCAACAATGCGAACGCGCCGAGCGCGCGTCCACCACGTCGCATCTCGCGCTCGAGCTCGGCGAGAACCTCCCGGAGCGTGCTGCCAACGGCAAGCCGCACGCGCCGTTGCAGGAGGGCATAGGCGTCGTGGCGTGATTCACCAGCGGCGCTTTTTACAACCGTAAATAGCGGGCTTTCGAGACTATGTCGGAAGATCGAGAAGGTAGCCACGCCATCGCGTTGATCGATCGCGTAGTCGCGCCACGCGCCGCGCATCACCTGGCGGCTGTAAATTTGCAGCAACTGATCGAGTTCGGCGCGGCTGAAGAAGACGCGCCGGTACCGACGGTGATCGTTGAGGCGGGTGATGGGGGCCATTGACACGCGCGGGGGTTCGCGAAGGCTGTGCATGCCTGATTCCTCAGTCTTTCCTATTTCGCGGCTGAAATCCAGCAGCCCTGCCGCGCCGGTAAGCTCCGAAAAACATCGTGTCCGGGGTTTGCAGGAACGCTGGCAAGGCGTTATGGTACCGGACATTTTTCGCGGGTCGGGGCCGGGTTTTGAGCGACATCTTCCGGGAAATCGACGAGGAACTCCGCAAGGAGAACCTCGCGAAGCTGTGGGCGCGTCATGGCCGGTGGGTGATCGTCGCGGCGGTCCTCGTCGTGGTCGCGACCGCGGTCGGCGTCGGTTGGCGGCAGTACCGCGACCAGCGCAGCGCTGCCGACGGCGTCCGCTTCGCAGCGGCCCTCGACCTCGTCCGCGACGGCAAGGACAAGGACGCCGCCGACGCTTTCGCGGCCATCGCCCAGCACGCGGGCGCGGGACACGCCATGTTGGCGCTCTTCGAGGAAGCGGCGGTCAAGACGCGTACCGGCGACGCTGCCGGCGCACTCGCGATTTACGATCAGCTGGCGGCCGGCACGTCGGCCGATGCGGTTTACCGTGCGGCAGCGACGCTGCTCGCGGCGGATGTGGCCCTCGACAAAGGCGACACCGCCGGCGCGATCCAGCGGCTCAAACCCCTGACCAACGGTGCCAGTCCGTGGCACCCGTTCGCCGTCGAGCTCACCGGTTTCGCCCAATTGAAAGCCGGCGACAGTGCGGGCGCGCGCAAGAGCTTCCAGCAGCTCGCTGACGATCCCAATGCACCGCCGAGTGCACGGCAGCGCGCGGCGCAGATGATCGCGGCTTTGAATCCATGACCTTCCGCCTCGCGACCGGCGTCGCGCTGGCGGTGTGTCTGGCGCTTGCAGCTTGCGGCGGTTCCAAGAAGACTACTCTCCAAGGAACGCGCATCTCCGTACTGGAGCTGCAAAAGAGCCTGACGCCGGATCCCAAGCTCGAAGCGACGCCGATCACCTTGCCGCCGCCGTTCAACAACCCGGAATGGCCGGGCGCTGGCGGCTATGCCAATCACGCGATGTATCATCTCGCGCTCGCGCCCGCGATCAGTCGCGCATGGAAGGCGGATGTTGGCGAGGGATCCTGGCGGTATGGCCGCGTCACTGCACAACCGATCGTTGCCAACGGCCGCGTCTTCGCGGCCGACGCCAACGATGTCGTTTCGGCTTTCGACGCGAAAAGCGGCGACCGGATCTGGCGCTTCGATCCGCAGCCGAAGAATGCCGGTACGCCAATGTTCGGCGGCGGCATCGCATATGACGGCGGGCGCATCTTCATCGCCACCGGTTATGCCCAGGTGGTTGCCGTCGATGCCGCGACCGGCAAGGAAATCTGGCGCCAGAGCCTGGCGAGCCCGGCGCACGGGCCGCCGACCGCTTTTTCCGGCCGTGTCTTCGCGATTACCGTCGACAACGAACTCGAAGTCCTCGCCGCCGCCGACGGGCATCGGCTGTGGACCCACAACGGCCTGCCGGAACCCACCGATCTGTTGATCGGGGCGAGCCCGGCGGTGCAGGGCGACACGGTGATCGTGCCCTATTCGTCCGGCGAGCTTTATGCGCTGCGCGTCGAGAATGGCCGGGCCGTGTGGTCCGACAATCTCGCGACGTCGCGTCCGCTCGGCGCCCTGTCGTCGCTCGCCGACATTCGCGGCCAGCCGGTGATCGACCGCGACCGCGTGTTTGCCATCAGCCATTCTGGCATCCTCGTGGCGATCGATCTGCGCACCGGCGACCGCGTCTGGGAACAGGATATCGGCGGCACGCACATGCCGTGGGTGGCCGGCGACTACATCTATGTCCTGGCCAACGACCGCGACCTGGTTTGTCTGTTGCGATCCGACGGCCATGTGCGCTGGGTGCGGCCGTTGCCGCGTTACGAGGACGAGGAAGCCAAGAAGAACCCCTTGCGCTGGTCGGGACCGGTGCTGGCGGGCAACCGCCTGGTGGTCGTCTCGTCCAACGGCGAGGCGTTGTCGATCTCGCCCTATAGCGGTCAGCCGCTCGGCCAAATGACATTCTCGGATGGTGTCTATCTTGATCCGGTGGTGGCGGGCGGTTCGCTCTATGTCATCACCGATAGGGCCGACCTGACCGCGCTGCGGTGACAGGCGAACTGCCATGCCGCTTTCCGTCGCCATCGTCGGCCGCCCCAATGTCGGCAAGTCGACGCTGTTCAATCGCCTAGCCGGCCGTAAGACGGCGTTGGTCGCGGGCGAGGCCGGGCTGACGCGCGACCGCCGCGAAGCGGCCGTCGATTTCGCCGGACTTGACCTGCGGCTGACGGATACCGCCGGCGTCGAAACCACGGCGCGCAGCGACATGGCAGCACGGCTCCGGCTGCAGACCGAAAAGGCGTTGGCCGCGGCCGATGTCGCTCTGTTCGTGATCGACGCGCGCGAGGGGGTGACGGCGCTCGATCGCGACGTTGCCCGCTGGTTGCGCCGGCAGGGCAAGCCGGTGGTTCTGGTCGCCAACAAGACCGAGGGCCGCGCGCCGCCCGGACTGGCCGAAGCGTTCGAACTTGGGTTGGGCACGCCGGTGCCGGTTTCGGCCGAGCACGGCGAGGGTGTTTTGGCGCTGTACGATGCGCTGCTGCCGTTTGCGCGATCCGAGTCCGGCGATAAGTCGGCGCTCGAACCTGCAAAGCGCGCTGCCGCGCTTCAGCTTGCGGTGGTTGGCCGCCCAAACGTCGGCAAGTCGACGCTGGTCAATCGCCTGCTCGGCGAGGAGCGCGTCCTCACCGGACCCGAGCCGGGGGTCACGCGCGATGCCATCGCGATCGAATGGCAGTGGCGCGGTCAGCCGATCAAGCTCATCGACACCGCCGGTCTGCGGCGCAAGGCAAAAGTCGCTAAGGGCGTCGAGACGCTCGCCGTCGGCGACACGCTCAAGGCGGTTCGGTTCGCCGAAGTGGTGGTCCTGGTTATCGACGCCACCGCCGGGGTGCAGCGCCAGGATTTGGCGATCGCGCGCCTCGTCGCGGACGAGGGGCGGGCGGTAGTGCTCGCCGCCAACAAATGGGATCTGGTCGGGGCGCCCAAGAAGGCGCTGACCGCCATCGTCGAGCGGATCTCCGAGTCGCTACCGCAACTGGCGGGCTTGCAGCCATTAACGCTGTCGGCCGCGACCGGCGCCGGCGTGGCCAAGCTGCTGCCGGCGGCACTGAAGGCGCACACAGCTTGGAACCACCGCGTGCCGACCGGCGCGCTCAACCGCTTCCTGACGCGTGCGCAAGAGCGTCATCCGCCGCCTCTGGTCGGTGGCCGGCGGCTCAAGCTCCGCTACATGACGCAGGTCAATACTCGGCCGCCGACCTTCGTGCTGTTTGCTTCCAAACCGGGGGAGCTGCCGGACAGCTGGCGGCGGTATCTGGCGAATCTGTTGCGCGAACAGTTCGACCTGCCCGGCGTGCCCCTGCGGCTTATGCTGCGCAAAGGCCAGAATCCGTTCGCGGCGAATTCCTAGCGGTGGTTATGCGAAAAACTAGGATATCGCTATAAGCCACTGATTTTAAAACTATAATATCTGATTCCGAATGCGAAGTCTCGACAGGCAAGCGCCTGTTGTGCGAACGTGAGATGCGCCGCCGGGGCCTCTGGCGGAGTGGAGGACCATGGTCAAGCCACTGAAATCGCCGGCTAAAACCGGAACGGCCGGACGCGCGGGCGCCAAAGGTGGGCGTGTCGACGGTTTGCGCAGCGTCGACCTTGGCATCACCGATCTCAAGTCACGGGCGCGGTTCTACACCGACATCTGGCGCTTGGCGCCGGTGGTCGAGCATCCCGGCTCGGTCTATCTGCGTGGCACCAGCGCGTACCATCACGTCCTCGGTCTCCACGCCCGGCCGCGCGCCGAGCTATTGCGCATCGATTTCACAGCGCCCGGCAAGGCCGAGATCAACGCCATCCATGCCAGCCTCAAAAAGGCGGGGCTCGCCGAACTCGAGAAGCCGGGGCTTATCAACGAACCGGGCGGCGGTTGCGGCTTTGCGTTCAAGGATCCCGAAGGCCGGACCATGCGGGTCATCACCGGTGACCGGCGCCATGCCGACGCGACTACGCGGGCGGACCGGCCGATGGGCGTCACGCATGTCGTACTCAACTCCGCCGATGTCGACGCGATCAGCGCTTTCTACGTCGACAATCTCGGATTCCGCATCATCGACCAGACGCGGATGATGACGTTCCTCTGCTGCAACGATCAGCATCATGTCCTGGCGTTCGCACGCGGCACGGCGCCGACGCTCAACCATATTGCGTTCGACATGCCGGATATCGACAGCGTCATGCGTGGCGCCGGCCGTCTGCGCGAAAGCGGCTTTGCGATCGAATGGGGTGTTGGCCGACATGGGCCGGGCAATAACGTGTTCGCCTATTTCGTCGGGCCGGACGAGGTGGTCATCGAGTACACCGCCGAAATTGCCCGCATCGGCAAGAGCTACAAACCACGCGGCCCGGAAGACTGGACATGGCCGCCGGGCCGGATGGACCAGTGGGGTATCGCGATCGGTCCGACCGACCGCATGAAGCAGGCTCAGCAGCGGATCGCCTTTGCGCCCGGAATCTTCCGTCCAGCGGGCTAATTCCGGCGCTTACGGCGGCTGTTTTTAGACGGCATTTGAAGCTTCTTGCAGCAGCCTGCATTTGAGCGACATGCCGCCAAAGTCTAGGAAACTATTAGGACATCGTCTTTAGACTCTGCGGCGATGATCCCCGCTCAGTTGGCGCGTGAACTCCCGACCGTTAGGGCCGACGCGGACGCGGCTGTGTCGACGCCGCACGTCGAAAGCGTCGCCGTCCAGTCCGAACTGGCGGACATGCTCTATTCGTCGCCGTGGCCGGTCGCCACCAATCTGCTGGTGACGCTGGCAGCGGTCGGCATGCTGTCGTTCGTCTTCGATACGCTCATCTTCCTCGGTTGGGGCGTGTCGATCGTCGGCATTTGCATCATTCGCATCGTGCTGTGGCGGCTCTATCACAAGCATCGGTACGACGACGACTTCGAGCCGCAGCAGTGGATCCGCCGCGT
The DNA here is from genome assembly GCA_050729555.1 of Allostellaceae bacterium. Lineage (GTDB taxonomy): Bacteria > Pseudomonadota > Alphaproteobacteria > ATCC43930 > CGMCC-115725 > REEB95. The sequence goes on along the minus strand of JBOHLR010000001.1, from coordinate 42,753 downwards.
CACCTACTTCGCCGCCGCGACTGGCTGCCAATGGGGCAGCTTGGCGATGGCGATCGCAATCCAATCGAATGCGCCGACCGACAGTTTCGTGCCGATCATTATTGCCGGGCTCGCCGGCGGCATCGCCTCGGGCTACACCGCGCACGTTCCGGTGGTCGATGCGTTCGTCTGGCCGGTGGTCGCGCCGCTCATCGTCATCACCTTCGCTGCCGGCGATCCGGCGCATATCGCGCTCGGTGTGTTGTATCTCGCGTTCGCGTTCAACCTGAGCCTCATGGCGCGGCGCTCGTTCGCGTCGCTGATCGCGCTCATCCGCAACAAGGTGGAAAAGGAGAAGCTGGTCGGCCGCCTGTTCGAGGCCAATCGCAGGGCGGAAACCGCCTTGCGCGCCAAGTCGGAATTCCTCGCCAACATGAGCCACGAGTTACGCACGCCGCTCAACGCGGTGATCGGGTTCTCCGAGATCATCAGCGGCGAGGTACTCGGGCCGATCGGCAACGAAAAGTACCTTGAATATGCGCGCGATCTGAATGCCAGTGGCCGGCACCTGCTGGAGCTGATCAACGATATTCTCGATCTGACGAAGATCACGGCCGAGCGCCTGGAGCTGGCGGACGAGGTCGTCGACGTCACCGACCTGATCGAATCCTGCGCGCGCATGGTTGCGCGCCGCGCGGCGGCGCAGGAGATCAACCTTGTCCGCGTGATTGCGCCCGAAGTCGCCGGCGTGCGCGGCGACGAGCGTCGCCTGCGCCAGGTGGTGCTCAACTTGCTGACCAACAGCGTGAAGTTCACGCCGGCCAGCGGCTCGGTCGTGGTGCGCGCTTCGATCGAATTTGATCGCCTGGTCATCGAAGTGCGCGACACCGGCGTCGGCATTTCCGAAAGCGATCTGCCGATGGTGCTGGAGCCGTTCGGCCAGGTCGATAATGCCTTCAACCGCACCGGCGGCGGCACGGGCCTCGGTTTGCCGCTGACCAAGAAGCTCGTCGAACTGCATGGCGGCGTCTTCGTGATCGAAAGCGTACCGAACCAAGGCACGGTGGTACGGGTGATCCTGCCGCCGGACCGTGTGGTGTCGCAGACACCCACGCCGCGATCGGCCAACGCCGCAGCCTAGGGCCCGACGATCTTACCGTGGTGCGGGCAATCCGCTGCGGCGAGCTGCACGAACAACCCGGTTACGTCTTCCGGCGCTTTGAGCGTCGCGCGATCCTCGCCGGGAAACGCCTCGGCGCGCAGACGCGTATGCACCGGCCCGGGATCGACCAGATTGACCCGGATCGGCGTGCGCGCGACCTCGGCGGCATAGACCCGCACTAGCGCCTCGAGCGCGGCTTTGCTGGCGCCGTAGGCGCCCCAGAATGGCGCGAGGCCGCGGCCGGCGGCGCAGGTGACGAACATCGCTCGACCGGTGCCGGAACGGCGCAGTAGCGGATCGAGCGAGCGGATCAGCCGATAGTTCGCCGTCACGTTGACGTCGAAAATCTCGGTCCACAGCTTTGGATCGATATGACCCATCGGCGACAGGCTGCCCAAGACGCCGGCGCATGCGGCGACGATGTCGAGCTGGTGGAAGCGCTCGTTGAGCGCGGCGCCCATATGGTCGATCGCGTCGAACGTCCGCAAATCGAGCGGCACCAGCGTCGCCGCGCCGCCGGCGGCGCGTACCGCATCGTCGAGCTCTTCCAGTGCCCCCTGAGTCCGCGCCACTGCGATGACGTGTGCGCCTTCGGCGGCGAATCGCCGCGCCACGGCCGCGCCGATGCCGCGCGATGCGCCGGTCACCAGCGCGAGACGACCTGCGAGCGCCGGCACTCAGACGGTCTCGGCGAGGAGCGAAAGCTGGGTTGATACCGTGCCGGCGTCATGATCGACAAGCGGGACCGGATAATCGCCCGTGAAGCAGGCGTCGCAGAATTGCGGCGCCTTGCTGTCGCGTTTGGCCCGACCAAGCGCGCGGTAGAGACCGTCGATCGAGACGAAGGCGAGGGAATCAGCGCCGATGTGCTGTGCCATGGTCTGCACGTCCATCGCCGACGCAAGTAGCTGGGTGCGCTCCGGCGTCGCGATGCCGTAGAAGCACGAATGCGCGGTCGGTGGACTGGAGATGCGCATATGCACCTCGCGCGCGCCGGCTTGCCGGATCATGGCGACGATCTTGGTCGAGGTGGTGCCGCGGACGATCGAATCGTCGACCAGCACGACGCGCCTGCCTTCGATGCTGACGCGATTGGCATTGTGTTTGAGCTTCACGCCGAGATGGCGGATCTGATCGGTCGGCTCGATGAAGGTGCGGCCGATGTAATGGTTGCGGACGATGCCGATCTCGAACGGGAGCCGGCATTCCGCGGCATAGCCGATCGCCGCCGGCACGCCGGAATCCGGCACCGGGATGACGATATCGGCGGGCACCGCGCTTTCGCGGGCCAATTGCATGCCGATGCGCTTGCGCGCCTCGTAAACGCTGAGGCCGTCGACGACACTGTCGGGCCGCGCGAAGTAGATGTATTCGAACACGCAAAAACGCTTGTGCGAGTTGGCGAACGGCTTGGTGCTCTTGATACCGCCGGGGCCGATCGAGATCATCTCGCCGGCTTCGATGTCGCGCACGAAGGTGGCGCCGATGATGTCGAGCGCGCAGCTTTCCGACGCCAGGATGAACGCGTCGCCGAGCTTGCCGAGCACCAGCGGCCGGATGCCAAGCGGATCGCGCACGCCGATCAGTCCTTGCTGGGTCAGCGCCGCGAGCGAATAGGCGCCTTCGACCTGGCGCAGCGCCTCGGCCATCCGCTCCTCGACCGTATCCTTGAGCGACGTAGCGATGAGATGGACGATCACCTCGGTGTCCGAGGTTGATTGGAAGATGCTGCCGCGCCGCACCAGACGGTTGCGCAGCTGATAGGAGTTCGTGAGGTTGCCGTTGTGGCAGATCGCCAGGCCGCCGAAGGTGAAATCAGCGAACAGCGGCTGGACGTTGCGCAACGCGACTTCGCCGGTGGTGGCATAGCGGACGTGACCGATGGCCGAATGTCCCGGCAGCCGGCTGATGACGTCCTTGGAACTGAAATTCTCGCCGACCAGACCGAGGCCGCGATGGGCGTGAAACTGCTCGCCGTCGTAGGCGACGATTCCCGCCGCCTCCTGGCCGCGATGCTGCAAGGCATGCAGTCCCAGCGCGGTCAGAGCCGCCGAATCGGAATGCCCATAAATCCCGAAAACGCCGCATTCCTCCCGGAAATGGTCGTCGTCCCAGGGGTGGGTGGTCAGCATGCTACCGCCTTTATGCGCGCTTGGGCCGTCCGCCGTCCGCCGTCCGCCGTCCGCAAGCCTTAGATGGTGTCGCCGGCCGTCGCCGTCGAGGCCCACAGCCTTCTACACGGATTGCGGCGCGACTGCCAGAGCCGGTTGTCGCACCCGGCATGGGCGGCCGGCGGCGCGCCAACGGCTATGCTTAATGTGCGCCTTGGTTCTGCTGGAAGAGCCGGTCGAGATCGTGCTGGTCCTGCGGCGAGTAATCGGGCGAGCCACCTTGCGGCGCCGGCCCGGCCTTGGGGACGCTGAGCGCATGTAGCGCATCCTGGAGCTGCTGCTGCACGGAGGCGGCGCCTTGCGAGTGCCCTGCACCGGGCGCCAAATGGCCCAGCATCGCCAGCCCGGTGGCGAGCATCGGCCGGGTGCGCGCTTGCGTCCACCATTGCGGTGATGCTTCGAGCGCCGGCATGACCACCAGCATGGCCGCATAGACTAGACAGGCGAGCAAGGCGCCGCGCGCCAATCCGAAAACGAACCCAAAGGTCCGATCGATGCCGCCGGCGGGACTGTCCTTCACGCGGTTGGCGATCGCCGCGGTGATCAGCGAGAGCACGATCAGGGCGACGATGAAGGCGACGAAAGCCGAGGCCGCGCTCGCAAGCCGGTCGCTCGGCGTGAAGCGCATTGCGAACGGGTGCAGGTACGGCACGGCGTAGAGCGCCGCCACCGACGCGCCGAACCAGGCAATGATCGACAGCACCTCCTTGATGAAGCCACGCACGAAGGCGAACAGCCCCGATGCGACGACGAAGACGATGATGGCTATGTCGAATCCGGTCACGGACGTCCTCCTCCGGCGCTCGCCCGCCGAAGATTATGCGGTGCGTTCTCGAACAAGCTGAGCAAATGTTTCAGATGCGCGATCTCGCGCGTTTTGAACGCGCCGGCCGACGCCGCACGGTCCTTGCCGCGGCCGCGTCGCGGCGGCATCAGCGCCGTCGCAAAGCCGAGCTTCTCGGCTTCCTTGAGCCGCGCGTCCGCCTGGTTCACTGGCCGGACTTCGCCCGACAGCCCGATCTCGCCGAACACGACCATGTCGGCGGGCACCGGCTCGTGCGCCAGCGCAGACACCAGCGCCGCAGCCACCGCCAAATCGGCCGCCGGCTCGGTGACGCGCAAACCGCCGGCGACATTGAGATAGATGTCGTTGGCGCCGATCGCGACGCCGCAACGCGCCTCCAGCACGGCCAGCACCATCGCCAGGCGATTGCCGTCCCAGCCGACCACGGCGCGGCGCGGCGTGCCGAGCGCCGAGGGCGCGACCAGCGCCTGGATCTCGACCAGCATCGGCCGCGTGCCTTCGATGCCGGCAAATACCGCCGACCCGGCGACCTCGCGTTGCCGATCGCCGAGGAACAACGCTGATGGATTGGAGACTTCGGCGAGGCCGACGTCGGTCATCTCGAAGACGCCGATTTCGTCGGTCGGACCGTAACGGTTCTTCACCGCGCGCAGGATGCGGAACTGATGGCCGCGCTCGCCCTCGAAATAGAGCACGGTATCGACCATGTGCTCGAGCACCCGCGGGCCGGCGATCATGCCTTCCTTGGTCACGTGACCGACCAGCAGCAGCGTGAAACCGCGCGCCTTGGCGAGACGGATCAGCTCCTGCGCCGACGCGCGTACCTGGCTGACGGTGCCGGGCGCGCTGTCGAGATTGTCGAGATACATGGTCTGGATGGAATCGATTGCCACCACTTGCGGCGCGTCGGTGCGGTCGAGGCTCGCCGCGACGTCGCGGATCGAGGTCGCCGCCGCCAAGCGCACGGGCGCGTCGTCGACGCCAAGCCTGCGCGCGCGCAACCGCACCTGGTCGAGCGATTCCTCGCCAGAGACATAGGCGCATTCGAGCTTCCGGCCGCTTTTGCCGGCGGCGAGGGCGGCCATCGCCTGAAGAATCAACGTCGATTTACCGATGCCCGGATCGCCGCCGATCAACAGCGCCGAGCCGGGCACGAGACCGCCGCCGCAGACGCGATCGAACTCGGCGATCGCCGAGGTGCGCCGCGCGGTAGCGAGAGCGTCGCCGTCGAGGCCGACGAATTGCAGCGGCCGGCCGCCTTTGCCGCCACCGAGGCCTTTCGGCGCGCTGGCGCGCGCGGATTCTTCGACCAAGCTGTTCCAGGCGCCGCAACCGTCGCACTTGCCCGTCCACTTCGGGTGCACGGCGCCGCAGCTTTGGCAGACGTAACGGCTTTCGGCGCGGGCCATGGTCAGGCCTGAATGGAATTCCGGGCGGTCACAGCGCGCGCACCTCCATCTTGATCGGACCTTCGCCGCGGCCGTGGATGAACTGGTCGACGTAGGGGTTGCCCGATTGGTCGATCGTCTTGGACGAGCCCTGCCAGATGATCTTGCCTTTGTAGATCATGGCGATCCGGTCCGCGATCTTGTGCGCCGAGGCCATATCGTGCGTGATCGAAACCGCCGTCGCGCCGAGATCGCGCACGCATTTGATGATCAGATCGTTGATCACGTCGCCCATGATCGGATCGAGGCCGGTCGTTGGCTCGTCGAAGACGATGATTTCAGGTTTGGCGGCGATGGCGCGCGCCAGACCGACGCGCTTCTGCATGCCGCCCGAAAGTTCCGCCGGCCACAGCTCGGCGACTTCGGGGCCGAGGCCGACCGCGCCGAGTGTCTTGATCGCGGTCACTTTGGCTTCGTCGCGGCCGATGCCGTGGCCCTGGATGAGGCCGAAGGCGACGTTCTGCCAGACGCGCAAACTGTCGAACAGCGCGGCACCCTGGAACAGCATGCCGAATTTGCGCATCAGCCGCTCGCGCTCGCCGCGCTTGAGTCCAGTGACTTCCTGGCCGTCGATCTTGATCGAACCGGCGTCAGGCTCCATCAGCCCGATGATGCATTTGACCATCACCGACTTACCGGTGCCCGAGCCGCCGATGACGACGACGCTCTCGCCGACGCCGACGTCGAGATCGAGCCCATCGAGCACGACCTTGGAGCCGAAGGATTTCTTCAGCCCGCGGACGGAGAATTTGGGGGCGCCGGTCATGACGAGAACAGCAACGCCGAGAGGATGTAGTCGAACGTCAGGATCAGCACCGAAGCCGACACCACCGCATAGGTTGTCGCGGCGCCCACGCCCTGCGCACCGCCCTTCGAATGATAGCCGGTATAACAGCCCATCAGCGAGATCAGGAAGCCGAACACCGCCGATTTTATCAGGCCCGAAACCACGTCGTCGGTGCGCAGGAAATCCGCGGTGTTCTGGAGATAAGCATACGGATTGAAGCCGAATTTATAGGTCGCGACGAGAAAGCCGCCGAAGACGCCGATGCAATCCGCCACCACCACCAGCGCCGGCAAGGCGGCCACGCCGGCGAGCAGGCGCGGCACGACGAGGTATTTGTACGGATTGGTCGACAGCGTCGACAGCGCATCGATCTGGTCCGTGACGCGCATCGTACCGACTTCGGCGGCGATGGCGGCGCCGATGCGGCCGGCGACCATCAGGCCGGCGATCACGGGCCCAAGCTCGCGGGTCATGCCGAGGACCACCACTTGCGCGATGGCGCTCTCGCCGCCGGTGATGCGGTTGAAGCCGGTGTGCAATTGCAACGCCAGCACCATGCCGATGAAGATCGCGGTGAGACCGACGACCGGCAGAGAGTAATAGCCGATGTCGACGAACTGCCGGAGGATCAGGTTGACGTAGATCGGCGGCCGGAAGCAGTGGCTGATCGCGTTGAGCGTGAACAGCGCCAGACGGCCGGTCGCCGCCAGGAACGCCAGGACGACGCGGCCTATCCGCGCGACGAACGCCATTCAGCGCGCTCCGCGATAGACCCGCGCGTAACGCCGGCAGAGCAGCGTCAGCATCTCGTAGCCGATCGTACGCGCGGCCGCCGCCGCGTCATCGATGCCAAAACTTTCGTCGAGCAAATCCACATAGGCGCCGGGCTTCACCCGATCCGCCTCGATCCCCGTTACGTCGAGCGTCAGCAAATCCATCGAGATACGTCCAACGAGGGGAACCCTTCGGCCGGCGATCGCCGCGCTGCCGCGGTCGCTGGCGGAACGGAGCCAACCGTCGGCGTAACCGACGGCGACAGTCGCAATGCGACTCGGCCGTTCCATGCGGTGCGTCGCACCATATCCAACGGTCTCCCCTGCGTCAACGTCACGGACCTGGAGAATCCTGGCTTTGAGGACGATGGCGGCGCGCATCGGATTGGGTTTGCCGGGCAGGGGATTGATGCCGAACAGCGCCGCGCCCGGACGCGCGATCTGGAAGTGATAACCAGGCCCGAGAAAGATCGCCGACGACGAGGCGAGCGACGCCGGCGCCTTGGGCAGGCGCGCAAGCGCGGCGTGGAAGCGCGCGAGCTGTTCGGGGTTCTTCGGATGCTCGGGCTCGTCGGCGCAGGCGAGGTGACTCATGATCGCGGCGAGGTCGAGCCGCGCGAGCAGGGGCCGGTCCGCCGTCAACCGCTCCAGTTCGCGGTGCGACAGACCGAGGCGCTCCATGCCGGTGTCGAGATGGAGGATCGCCGCCATCCCGGGGTAGGCCTTGCTCCAGCGCGTGACCTGGCCGAGATCGTTGAGCACCGGGACGAGCCGGCGGCGCGCGAATTCCGCCTCGTTCTTCGCCAGCACGCCATCGAGAATGGCAATGCCTGCCTTGGGCAAGATCTTGCGCAGGGCGATCCCTTCGTCGAGCGAGGCGACGAAAAAGAGGTCGCAACCTGCGCGCGCCAGCACCGGACCGACCTCGGCGGCGCCAAGGCCGTAGGCGTCGGCCTTGATCACGGCCGCCAGGCGTGTGCCCGGCGCCAGCTCGCGCTTCAGTCGCCGCCAGTTTGCTGTGACCGCGCGCAAGTCGATTTCGAGGATGGCGTTCGCCCGGTCGGTCGCGACCTTGCGATCAGAAGGCATCGGGCAGGCGGTCGCCGCTAACGTAGTTGTCGAATTTCGTGGTGTTGCCGTCGAAGCGCAGGGTCACCTTGCCGATCGGGCCGTGGCGCTGCTTGGCGACATGGATCTCGGCGAGGCCATAGACTTCTTCGCAGCGCTGCCGGTGTTTTTCGATGCGGTCGTTGAACTTTTCCTGGCTTTCTTCCGGCCGCTGTGTCGGCGGTGTGCGCATCAGATAGTATTCCTCGCGGAAGACGAACATCACCACGTCGGCGTCTTGCTCGATCGAGCCCGATTCACGCAGGTCTGAGAGCATCGGCCGCTTGTCCTCGCGCTGTTCGACCGCGCGCGACAGCTGCGACAGTGCCAGCACCGGCACGTTGAGCTCCTTGGCCAGGGCCTTGAGGCCGCGGGTGATCTCAGAAATCTCCTGCACCCGGTTCTCGAAACCACCGCCCTCGCTGGAACCGCGAATGAGCTGGAGATAGTCGACGATGACGAGACCGAGATTGTGCGTCCGCTTCAGCCGGCGGGCGCGGGTACGCAGGCCGGCAATGGTCATCGCGGGGGTATCATCGACGAAGAACTTCACCGAGGCCAGCCGCTGGCTAGCCTGGACGAACTTGTCGAAATCCGCGTTCGACACCTTGCCCTGGCGGATTTCGTGCGACGGCACGCCGGATTCCTCGGCCAGGATGCGGGTCGCGAGTTGTTCCGACGACATTTCGAGCGAGAAAAATCCGACCACGGCGCCGTCCTCGGCCTTGGTCGCATCATCGGCGTTGGGCCGGAAGGCGCGCGCGGCGGCGAAGCCGATATTGGTGGCGAGCGCGGTCTTGCCCATCGACGGTCGGCCGGCCAGGACGATCAGATCGGACGGGTGGAGGCCGCCCAGCAACTTGTCCATGTCGGTGAAGCCGGTGGCCACACCCGTCGTCTTGCCGCTTCGCTTGAAGGCGGCTTCGGCCATCCGCACGGCATCGGTCATCGCCGCCGTAAACGGCTGGAATCCGCCCTCGGTCTGGCCGACGGTTGCCAGATGGAAGAGCCGCTGCTCGGCGGCCTCGATCTGTTGCGGCGCGGTCAGGTCGAGATCCTGGGCATAGGCCTCGTTGACCACGTCGGTGCCGACGTCGATGAGCTGGCGGCGGAGATAAAGGTCGTGGATGGTCCGACCGTAATCGCCGGCATTGATGATGGTGACGACCTTCGATTGCAATTCGGCCAAGTACTTCGCGCCGCCGCGCTCGGCAAGAGCGGCATCCTGGTCGAACTGGTTCTTCAGGGTCACCGCATTGGCGAGTTGACCGCGTTCAATCAGCCGCGTGATGGCGGTAAAGATCCGGCCGTGCACCGCCTCGACGAAATGCTCCGCCCGGAGGAAGTCCGCAACCTTATTGTAGACGTTGCTGTTTTGGAGGATCGCGCCGAGCAGCGCCTGCTCGGCCGCCAAGTTTTGCGGCGGCACACGATAACCCGCATCGCCATCGTGTAGCGGCGTTACTTTCGACAATGCGGTTTCCATCGCAGAACTGTAGCACTCCGCCGATGGCCCGGCATGCACGAAACGACGCGTGTCGCCTGTGAGTCAGATGAATGACGGGAGTGAAAGTCCGCGACTCGGCGGTCCGTGGAATTTTCTTACGCGGCGCGACCGGCTTCGGCGGCGGCGGGTGCCTTGTGGCTGCGCTCCCAGTCGAACATATAATCGCGCGTCAACGGCACGATATCGACGCGTCTGGCCATCTGCATCTGCCACACCATGTGGCCCTGATAGCGGAACGCGATTTCGGAGCCAGCGAGATAGAATTCCCACATCCGGCAGAAGCGCTCGTCATAGAGCGTCTTGACGCGCTCGCGCTCGGCCATGAACCGGGTGCGCCAGGCGCGCAAGGTCTCGGCATAGTGAAGCCGAAGGATCTCGATGTCGGTGACCCAGAGGCCCGTGCGCTCAACCACGGGCAGCACCTCGGACAGGGCGGGCGAATAGCCGCCCGGGAAAATGTACTTGCGGATCCAGGGGTTGGTGCTGCCGGCGCCGTCCGAGCGGCCGATGGCGTGGAGCAGGACGATGCCGTCCTCGGTCAGCAGCGACTTCACGCGGCTGAAGAAGGTGGGATATTGCGGCACGCCGACATGTTCGAACATGCCGACTGACACGATGCGGTCGTATTGGGCGCGCTCCTGCCGGTAATCCAGCAGCTTGAAGCGCACGCGTGACGCCAGCCCGGCGGCCGCGGCGCGGCGTTCGGAGACCCTGTGCTGCTCCACCGACAGCGTTAGGCCGGTGACGTCGACCTCGCATTCCTTCGCCAGGTAAAGCGCCAGCCCACCCCAGCCGCTGCCGATGTCGAGCACGCGCTGGCCAGGCTTAAGCATCAGCTTGGCGGCGATATGGCGCTTCTTGTTGGCTTGGGCTTGTTCGATCGTCTCGTCGGGCGCCGTGAAATAGGCGCAGGAATATTGCCGGTCGCGGTCGAGGAAGATGTCGTAGAGCGCATCCGACAGATCGTAATGGTGAGCAACGTTGCGGCGGGCGCGGCCGACCGGATTCCATTGCTGCAAGCCGCGAAACGCACGACCGAGACCATTATAGAGCGGCGTCAGCACATTTTTCGGCGCCAGGTTGATGTTGGCGCCGAGGAAATCGAGCAGATCGTAGAGGCTGGCGTCGTCTTCGATCGTGAGGCGGCCATTCATATAAGCCTCACCCAGCATCAGGCGCGGGTTGAAAAGCAGCTGCCGCTCGATCGCCCGGTCGTGCAGGCGAATGGTGATCGCCGGGCCCGGTGCGCCGGAATAGGCGCGCGTTTTGCCGGTCGCGTCGATGACCCGCAGGCTGCCTCGACGAACGAGGTGACGCAGCAACATCCCGACAGTCATGCCGTCCCCGGTGTTTTTTGCCGGTTTCGGAGATTTTCTGCAATCTGTGGTCCGGATACAAGCCTGTTTAGAGCACCGCCAGGGACATTTTTTGGCGCGGTGGCGGAAAAGCCCGGTTGAGCGCCGCAAGTTCCGCCGAGGTCAGCACAATTTCGGCGGCGGCGCGGTTCTCGGCGACATGGGCCAGGTTCGCCGCCTTTGGAATGACGATGACGCCGGTCTGTTGCAATAGCCAGGCAAGCGCCACCTGGGCCGGCGTGGCGCCCCGCGCCGCGGCGACCTGCTTGAGCGCCCGATTGACAAGCAGCCGACCCTGTTCGAGCGGCGAATAGGCCATGATCGGCACGCCGCGCGCACTCAGCGCCGGCCGCAGGTCCCACTCGATGCCGCGGCGGCCAAGGTTGTAGAGCAACTGGTTGACGGCACAGCCGTCACCGCCGGGCACCGCCCAGAGCGCGTTCATCTCGTCGAGGTCGAGATTGGAGACGCCCCAATGGAGGATCTTGCCGGCGCGCCGCAGGTCGGTGAAGCCGGCCACGGTCTCACGCAACGGCATGCCACCGTGCCAATGCAACAGATAGAGGTCGATGCGGTCGGTGCCGAGCCGCTTCAAGCTGCGCTCGCAGGCGGCGACGACGCCGGTCTGCGATGCGTTCGACGGTAAAACCTTGCTGACGATGAAAACCTGGTCGCGTTGGCCGGCGATCGCCTGGCCGACCAACTCCTCGGCGCCGCCGTCGCCATACATTTCGGCGGTATCGATAAGGGTCATGCCGAGATCGATGCCGCATTTGAGGGCGGCGACGGACTCAGGCTCGCGTCCGCTGCGTTCGCCCATCATCCACGTGCCGAGGCCGAGCGCGGGAACCCGCTCGCCGCCGGGCAACGTCACGCTTCGCATCGATGCGCCTCCGGTGCCGTCGCTCGACGCGGCCGGCGCGCGCGAGCCTATTCTTTGGCGCTCTTTTTCTTCTCGCGTTTCGGCTTGTCGGCTTTTTCCTCTTTCTCGGCCTTATCGGCTTTCGACGCCTTGGCGGCTTTGGCGGGCTTGGCTTCTGCTTCTGCCTCATCCGCGTCGTCAGTCTTGGCCTTGGCTTTCGCCTTCTTCGGCTTGGCCTCGGGCGCTGGCTCCGCCGGTGCCGTGGCGGCCTCGTCGCCGTCTCGCGCTTCCTGGGCGCGTTTGGTGATGTCGATGCCCTTGGCCTGCATCGCGGCTTCTTCGGCCGATTGCGCGACGTTGACCGTCACCTGAATTGCGACTTCGGGGTGCAGCCGGACGCGCATCGGGTAAAGGCCGAGCGTCTTGATCGCCTTGTCGAGCGTGACCTGGCCCTTGCCGATGGTGAAGCCGGCGTCGGTCACCGCCTGGGCGATGTCGCGCGCCGTCACCGAGCCGTAAAGCTGACCGCTTTCGCCGGCCTGCCGGATGACCACCACCGAGATGCCATTGAGCTTCTGTGCGACCTGTTCGGCGTCGCCGCGCCGCGCCAGGTTCGCGGCTTCGAGCTGTGTCCGTTGCTTCTCGAAAATCGCGAGGTTTTCCTTGGTGGCGCGCAACGCCTTCTTCTGCGGCAACAAATAGTTGCGCGCGAAACCGGGCCGCACTTTCACCACTTGGCCCATCTGGCCGAGTTTCTCGACCCGCTCGAGCAGGATGACTTCCATCATCGTCTCGCCTCCGTCAACGCAAGCTGTAGGGCAGGAGCCCGAGGAACCGGGCCCGCTTGATCGCCTGCGCCAGCTCGCGCTGCTTCAAGGTCGACACGGCGCTGATGCGCGACGGCACGATCTTGCCGCGCTCCGAAACGAACCGTTGCAGCAGCTTGACGTCTTTGTAGTCGATCTTCGGCGCATGCGGCCCGGAGAACGGGCACGATTTGCGCCGGCGGAAGAACGGCCGGCGTGTCTGCTGGCGACCGCCGCCGCGTTCGGAGCGTTCGCCGCCGCGCGTGTCGTCGCTCATGCTCCGCCTCCCTCGGTTTCGGCCGGCATGCCTTCGCGGCCTTCGCGGTCAAACCGGCGGCTGCGCTCGCGTTCGCGTTCTTCGCCGCGCGACCGCGCCTGCATCATCGCCGACGGACCTTCCTCGAGCGCTTCGACGCGCACGGTGAGGTAGCGCAGCACGTCCTCGTTGATGCGCATGTTGCGTTCGAGTTCGTTGACCGCGGCCGGCGGCGCATCGAGGTTGAGCAGGACGTAATGGCCCTTGCGGTTCTTCTTGATACGGTAGGAGAGGTTGCGCAGGCCCCAATATTCGCGCTTGGTGACCTTGCCGCCGTGTTCGGTGACGAGGTTGGCGAGCGTATCGGTGAGCGTCTCGACCTGGGCGGACGAGACGTCCTGACGCGCAATAAAGACATTTTCGTAGAACGGCATCCAAGCTCCCTATGGCTGTTAATGGCCCGGCGCTGGTCGAGGATTGAGCATCAGCCACCCGGGCCTAGCCGGCAAGGCCGGCAAGGAGGCCGCGGAATATACAGCAAGATGGGGGCGGTGCAAGCGGCAAAACCGCTGATGGCGCAGGGACTTAATAACGCGGCGTGCTAGAGAATGAAGCTCACCGCGCCGAGCGCACCAAGCTCCTCGCCGTCGAGGATCGCGCGGCGTTCGGCGATCTTGAGAGCGCCGTTCTCACGCCGCAGCTTGAAGCGGTAATGCCCGACATATTCGCGCCGGTCGTCGCCGCGGCGGAAGCGATAAACCACGAAATTGGCGGCGACCTCGATCGTATCGCTGTCGTGGCCGGTCACGCGCACGTTCGAGATCAACCGGCGCGTCCGCGATGGCGGGTATTCGGCGTGCGCGCTCGGATCCTTGAGGCGTTTGACGCGCTCGATCAGCCGCGCGTGGTCGTCGGCGACGGTAAACAGAGTCGAGCGGTGGTCGGCGCCGGGCTTGTCGTTGGGCGGCACGTAATAGCCGCAATCCGCGGTCGTCAGCGCGAGCCAGTCGTCGAGCTGCCAGGCATCGAGCAACGCCGCCTCGCGATAGAGGAATTCTTCGATCTCTTCGCGCGTCGCGCTCGCCGTCTTGCGTCGGTCGCTCATCCGGCGCGGTCCATCAGCTGGCTCCACCGTCGCCAGAACACCCGCATATGGCCTTCGTCAGTATTGAGTTGCGCATCCGCCGGCTTGGCCATGCCGCGCGACATGTCGGACCAGCCGACTTCGCGCCATGCCGCCAGCCCCTGCTGCACCGCTTCAAGCGCGGCGACGTCGTCGGGTGTGGCGAAGCCGCCGGGTCCGTAGAAGGTGAGGAACGCATCCAGCCGCCGCGCACGCTGCGCCAGCGTTTCCTCGGCCGGACCGAGGCACCAGGCGGTGACGCGCATGCGATCGGGCGCCGTCGGGAAGAAGGTACGCACGGTCACCGATGAGCCGTCGTTGAGCGCCAGATTGGGAAAGACGATCAAGTTGCGATTGGTGTCGGCGATGCGCGCGGCGCGTTCCTCGCCCAAACGCGTAACCAGCTCTCGGCGGATCGCCTCGATATCGGCCTTCGCGTCCTCGCCGTAGATAGAAATCCAGCGCGCGACCGGCCGGCCGCGGAAATTGACGTTGTCGGTGGTGAGATGGCCGTTACCGAGGTCCTTGCCCCAACCTTTGGACGGCAGCAACAGGCCCTCCTCTTTCGGCGGCCGTACGTTGACGCCGGCGTTTTTCATGTAGTTGAGCCAGGTCGTGTGCACCGTCGGCAGGTGATAATCGTCGACGCTGTTCTCGACCAACAGCTTCCAGTTCGCCTTGACGTCGTATTCCTGGACGCCGGCGATGATCTCCATCCGTCCGGACGGCGATTGATCGATGATCAAGTCGATATATTCCTTGGCGCCGGCGAGATAATCGGCGAGCGCCGGCGCGGCGCGATCGAAGCAAGCGAAATAAAAATCGCGATAGTGCTCGAGCCGTGGCACCGCGACCAATCCGAATTTCCCTTTGTCGAACGCGGCGCCATAGGCTTCGGGGCCGGGCACCGCTTTGAGCGCGCCGTCGGTCTCGTAGGTCCAGCCGTGGTACATGCACATGAATTGGCGCGCATTGCCCTCGCGCTCGCGGCACACCGTCGCGCCGCGATGGCGGCAGGAATTCAGCAACGCATGGATCGCGCCCGTCTTGTCGCGGCAGAAAATCACCGGCCGTCCCGCGACATGCCGCGTGCGAAAATCGCTAGGCTTGGCGAGTTCCGAGGCGTGGCCGACATAGATCCAGCAAGTGTCGAAGACGACACGGTGCTCTTTCTCGAGCACGGCCGGCGAGACCAGCGCCTCGCGCGACAGCGAGAACGTGTTCTTGGCGCGATCTTCGATGACGTAGCGGTCGATCATGGCGGCGGTCGCTGGCTGGCGGCGAGTATAGCAAGGCGTTGCACCGCGGAAGCGCCGCATTTCGCGCCGACGGCGGCCCGATCCGCGTGCGTTGCAGCCGCTTTACAGGCCACCGACGTGGGTGTATCCGGTGCGCCGGGAGGAATCATGCGGGCGTGGCTTCTCGCGGCTCTGGCGGCACTCGTCGCCGGTTGCGTACCGATCGATCGCGATCCGGCGCGCGACGTGATTGGCGTGTCCGCCGCGACGGGCAAGGCGGCCGACGATGCCGCGGCACAGAAGCTGCTCGCGTGGAAGGCGAATCAGATTTGCACCGTGCCCGGCTACGACGTGCAGAAAAAAGATGTCGAGCCGGCCGAAGATCAGGAGAAGATTCTTGATTGGCAGTTGCGCTGCCAACCATACACCGCGATGACGCCGGTCCGGTTTTGACCTGAGTCGAGCATGCGCCGCGCATTCGTTTTTCCCGGTCAGGGTTCGCAGGCGGTCGGTATGGGCCGCGAGGTGCATGCTGCGTTCGCGACGGCGCGCGCTGTGTTCGGCGAGGTCGACGAGGCGCTGAAGCAGAATCTGTCGCGCCTGATGTTCGAGGGACCGGAGAACGAGCTGGTCCTTACCGAGAACGCGCAGCCCGCGCTGATGGCGGTGAGCCTGGCGGCGATGCGCGTGATGGAAAAAGACGGCGGCCTCGACCTGAAGCGCCACGCCGCGTTCGTTGCCGGCCATTCGCTGGGCGAGTATTCGGCGCACGCGGCGGCGCACGCGGTTTCGGTCGCCGATGCGGCGCGGCTGTTGAAGCTGCGCGGCCGGGCGATGCAGCGTGCCGTGCCCGTTGGCGTGGGGGCAATGGCGGCGCTGCTCGGGCTCGAACTCGATGCGGCACGCGCCGTCGCCAGCGAAGCGGCGCAAGGCGAAGTGCTCGAGGCGGCGAACGACAACGGTGCCGGTCAGGTCGTGGTTAGCGGTCATCGGACGGCGGTCGAGCGCGCGGTGGTGCACGCCGCGACGCGCGGCGCCAAACGCGCCATCATGCTGCCCGTGAGCGCGCCGTTCCATTGTGCGTTGATGGAGCCGGCGGCGCGCGAGATGGCAGAGGCGCTGGCGGCGGTCACGTTCGTCGAGCCGGTGGTGCCGGTGGTTGCCAACGTGACCGCCACGGCGGTGCGCGATCCGGCCGAGATCAAGGACCTGCTGGTGCAGCAGGTCACCGGCCTGGTGCGCTGGCGCGAGTGCGTGCTTTACATGAAGGGCCAGGGCGTGAGCGCATTGGTCGAAGTCGGCTCGGGCCGCGTGCTGAGCGGCCTCGCCAAGCGGATCGACCGCGAGATGACCGGTCAGTCGCTCGGTACGCCGGCCGAGATCGAGGCCTTTCTCAAGACGCTGTGAACGGCGGAAGGAATTCCATGTTCGACCTAGACGGCAAAGCGGCGCTGGTCACCGGCGCATCGGGCGGGATCGGCGGCGCGATCGCTCGCGCGTTGCATGGCGCCGGCGCCAAGGTGCTGCTGGCCGGCACCAAGGTCGACAAATTGACGGCGCTCAAAGAAGCGCTGGGCGCGCGCGCGGAAATCGCTTCCGCCGATCTCAGTGACCCGGCGTCGGCCGAGGCGTTGATCAAAGCGGCCGATGAACGATTCGGCCAGCTCGACATTTTGGTCAACAACGCCGGCCTGACGAAAGACGGGCTGGCCTTGCGGATGAAAGATGAAGATTGGGCCAAAGTGATCGAAGTCGATCTCACCGCTGGCTTCCGGCTCGCGCGTGCGGCGTTGCGCGGCATGATGAAACGACGCTGGGGCCGCATCATCGGCATCGGCTCGGTCGTCGGCAGCACCGGCAATCCGGGTCAGGCAAATTACGCCGCGGCGAAAGCCGGCATGATCGGCATGACCAAGGCGCTTGCCGCCGAAGTTGCGTCGCGCGGCATCACGGTCAATTGCGTCGCGCCCGGTTTTATCGCGACGGCGATGACCGAAGTGCTGTCGGCTGAGCAGAAGGCAAAGCTCGAAACCGCCATTCCGCTGGGCCGGCAAGGCGCGCCGGACGAGGTCGCAGCCTGTGTTCTGTTTCTCGCCAGCGACGAATCGCGGTACGTCACCGGTCACACGCTTCACGTCAACGGCGGCTTGGCGATGCTGTGAACCGCCATTCGAACGAGGGTGGCCATGGCCCGCCATCTATGTTATGTCAGCCCCGCCTCGTCCGACGGCGTAGCCCGGGCGTACGGGCGGGTGTCTAACACCTTGATCAACCAACATTTGTAGCGAGCAGCGCGTCAATCTTACTGAGGTAAGTCTCATGAGCGATATCGCCGACCGGGTTAAGAAAATCGTCGTCGAGCATCTGGGTGTTGACGACTCAAAAGTCACCGAGAACGCCAGCTTCATCGACGATCTGGGCGCCGACAGCCTCGATACCGTCGAATTGGTCATGGCGTTCGAAGAGGAATTCGGCTGCGAAATTCCCGACGATGCGGCCGAGAAGATCGTGACCGTGAAGGACGCGGTGAGCTTTATCGAGCAGCACAAATCCTAGCGTTTCGTCCATGAGACGCGTTGTCGTGACCGGCTGCGGCGTCGTCACGCCTTTGGGCGTGGGGACGGAGACTGTCTGGAAACGCCTGCTCGAAGGCCAATCCGGCATACGCGCAATCCAGAATTTCGACGTGTCGGACTTGCCGGCGAAGATCGCCGGTCAGGTGCCGCGCGGCGAGACTGCATCGGGCTCGTTCAATGTCGACGATTGGGTTCCGCCCAAGGAACAGCGCAAGATGGACGAGTTCATCGTCTTCGCGCTGGCGGCGGCGCAGCAGGCGGTTGAGGATTCCGGTTGGAAGCCGATCGATCCGGTCGATCGCGAGCGCACTGGTGTGATGATCGGCTCCGGTATCGGCGGATTGCCTGCCATCACCGAAGGCGCGCTGACCGTCCACGAAAAGGGCCCGCGCCGGCTGTCGCCGTTCTTCATTCCGGCTAGCCTGATCAACCTGGCGTCGGGCCACGTTTCGATCCGATACGGCTTCAGCGGCCCCAATCACGCCGTGGTGACCGCGTGCTCGACCGGCGCGCATGCGATCGGCGACGCCGCGCGGATCATCATGTGGGACGACGCCGACGTGATGGTCGCCGGCGGCACCGAAGCCGCGATCTGTCGCATCGGCATCGCCGGTTTCGCCGCGGCGCGGGCGCTGTCGACCAAGTTCAACGACGAGCCTCAACGCGCCTCGCGCCCGTGGGATCGCGACCGCGACGGCTTCGTGATGGGTGAAGGCTCCGGCATCGTCGTGCTCGAGGACCTCGAGCATGCCAAGAAGCGCGGTGCCAAGATCTACGCCGAGGTGGTCGGCTATGGCATGTCCGGCGATGCGCACCACATCACGGCGCCGGCCGAGGACGGCAGCGGCGCATTCCGCGCCATGCGCAACGCGCTCAACCGCGCCAAGCTCACGCCCGAGCAGATCGATTACGTCAACGCGCACGGCACCTCGACGCCCCTTGGTGATGAGATAGAACTTGGCGCCGTCAAGCGGCTGTTCGGCGACGCGGCCTACAAACTGTCGATGTCGTCGACCAAGTCGGCGATCGGCCATCTGTTGGGCGCCGCCGGCAGCGTCGAAGCGATCTTTTCGATCCTGGCGTTGCGCGATTGCACGGTGCCGCCCACGCTCAATCTCGAAAACCCGTCGCCGAGCTGCGACATCGATCTCGTGCCGCTCGAGGCGAAGCAGCGACCGGTGCGTTACGCGTTGAGCAATTCCTTCGGATTTGGCGGGACCAACGCGTCGCTGATCTTCGGCCCGGCGCCCTAATATGCGGTGGCTCCGTTACGGCGCGCTGGGGATCATCGCCCTGGTGGTCGTGGCGGCGGCTGTGCTCGGATGGGGCGTCGGCGTTTACTTCGCCGTCGGACCGCTCGTCAAAGCCAAAATCATCGTCGTACCCAAAGGGTCGAGCGTCGATCAGGTTGCCGAAACCCTCGGCGATGCTGACGTCATCGCGCATCCGTGGGCGTTTGCCGCCGCCGCGCGTGTGACCGGCACCGCCGACCGACTGAAGGCGGGCGAGTACGAATTCGCCGCGGCGATCAGTCCGCGGGCGGTGATCGACCTGCTGCTATCCGGCAAGGTCGTGCGCCATAAACTGACGGTGGCCGAAGGCCTCACCAGCGCCGATATCGTGGCGCAGGTCGACGCGGCGCCCGCGCTCGACGGCACGATTACGATTCCGCCGCCCGAAGGCAGCGTGCTGCCGCAAACCTATTTCTATATCTATGGCGAGCAACGCAACGAGGTGATCGCGCGCATGACGCACGCGATGGACGCGGTCGTGGCAAAAGCGTGGGCCGGACGCGCGCCGAATCTGCCGCTTGCCAACGCACAGCAGATGGTGACGTTGGCCTCGATCATCGAACGCGAAACCGCGCGCGCGGATGAGCGCCCGCGAGTCGCTGGCGTCTATATCGACCGACTGCGCATCAACATGCCGCTGCAGGCAGATCCGACGGTGATCTACGGTTTGACCAATGGTGGCCGAAAGCCGCTCGGTCGCGCGCTTGGTCACGACGATCTGCTCGTCGATACGCCGTACAACACCTATAAATTCAAGGGCCTGCCGCCGACACCGATCTGCAATCCGGGCGAGGCGGCGCTTATTGCAGCGGCGCATCCCGATCTACGCGGCGAGCTCTACTTTGTCGCCGATGGCGACGGCGGCCATCGCTTTGCCAAGACACTCGCGCAGCAGGACAAGAACATCGGCGAGCTGCGCACGCACACACAGGCCAAAACAGCCGGCGCCGGACAATAGCGCTGCTGTTGTTGCCGCGGCGAGCCAAGGCTATAAGCTCTGGGCTACACAGAGGATTCGCCCTGCCATGAGCGTTGCCAGCATGACCGGATTCGCGCGGTCGGAGGGGCATGCCAACGGACTCGCGTGGGTGTGGGAGATCAAGAGCGTCAATTCGAAATCGCTCGATTTACGCTGCCGGCTGCCGGCCGGCTACGATGCGCTTGAACCCAAATTGCGCGCGGCGTTGGCCGAACGGCTGAAGCGCGGCGCCGTCAGCGTCACGCTGACGGTGACGAAATCGCTCGGTACCGCGCCGCTGAGGGTCAATCGCACCGCGCTGGCAGAAATCATGGCGCTCGCCAAAGAGCTGGCGCGGGAGACCGGCGCTGCGCCGCCGCGGATCGACGGCCTGCTGGCGTTGAAAGGCGTGCTGGAAAGCGGCGACGAGGCGGCCGAAAATCCCGCCGACGACCAGAGGCAAGCCGCGATCCAGCGCGATTTCGAGATGGCGCTCCATGCCCTGGCGGCGATGCGTCTGGCCGAAGGCCAGCGGTTGGTGCCGACACTTGAGGCGCGGCTGGCCGAGATCACGGCGCTGGCGGGCGTGGCGGAGCGCACGGCCGCGGCGCAGCCGGCGGCGGCCAAGGCGCGGCTCAAGGAGCAGATCGCGGCGCTGCTCGAGGCGGTCCCAGCGCTACCGGAAGAGCGTCTGGCGCAAGAAGCCGCGCTCATCGTCGCGCGTGGCGACGTGCGCGAAGAACTCGACCGGCTCGCTGCGCATGTCGATGCGGCGCGCGGCTTGCTGAAGGAAGGTGGGCCGATCGGCCGCCGCTTCGATTTTCTGTGCCAGGAATTCAATCGCGAGGCCAACACGCTCGCCTCGAAATCCCCGGACCTCGCATTGACGCGGGTGGCGCTCGGTCTCAAAGCCGCCATCGAGCAGTTGCGCGAACAGGTTCAGAACATCGAGTAGCCATGGCGGTGCACGGCATCAAACGACGCGGAATTCTTCTGGTGCTGTCGTCACCATCCGGCGCCGGCAAGACGACAATCACTCGCGCCTTGGTCAAGCGCGATCGCACGCTCAACCTTTCGGTTTCGGCAACCACACGGCCGCCGCGGCCCGGCGAGACCGAGGGCAAGCATTATTACTTCGTCACATCCGAACGGTTCACCGCCATGGTGCAGAATGGCGAGCTGCTGGAGCATGCCCAGGTCTTTGGCCACCATTACGGCACGCCGCTGGCGCCGGTGATGCGCGCGCTCGAGAGCGGCACCGACATCGTCAGTGACGTCGATTGGCAGGGCACGCAGCAGATGAAGGCGCGCATGCGCGACGATCTGGTTTCTGTGTTCATCCTTCCGCCCAGCGTTGCCGCGCTCGAAAGTCGCCTCAAACGGCGGGCGCAGGACAGCCGCGACGTGGTTCGCGCGCGGATGGCGAAATCGTCTGACGAAATGAGCCATTGGGCGGAATACGACTATGTCGTGGTCAACCGCACGCTGGAGAAAAGCATCGCTGAAGTCGCCGCTATTCTCGCCGCCGAGCGCTTGCGCCGGCAACGCCAGCTCGGCCTCGACGAGTTCGTCAACCGTCTGCGCCGCGTCTAAGGCGCTTTCGCGGTCAGCGCCCGCGCGAGCGCGCAGAATTCCACAACCGTCAAGGTCTCCGCCCGCGCCGTCGGTTCGACGTTCGCGGCGCCCAGCAAGGCGGCGGCGTCGCCGAGTGATTTCAGACTCTGCCGCAGCATCTTGCGTCGCTGACCGAACGCGGCGGCGGTGACGCGCTCCAGCGTCGCCTGGTCGCAAGACGCTTGCGGTGCCGACCGCGGCGTCAGACGCACGACCGTCGACGTCACCTTGGGCGGCGGCACGAAGGCCTTGGGTGCGATGTCGAACAGGCGTTCGACGGTGGCGAGCCATTGGGTCAAGACGGACAGCCGCCCATAGTCGCGCGAGCCTGATGCGGCCGCGAGCCGCGCGGCGACTTCCTTCTGGAACATGAGCGTGAAATCGACGAAATCCGCGATGCGCGGCAGCCAGGCGATCAGCAGCGGGGTGGCGACATTGTAGGGCAGGTTGGCGACAATCTTGCGCGGTGCTGGAACCAAACTTGCCGGATCGATCGTCAGCGCATCGCCCGGCACGATCTCAAGGCGACCGGGAAACGCAGCCGCAAGCTCCGCAAGTGCCGGCAGGTATCGTTCGTCGCGCTCGATCGCGACGACGCGGTGCGCGCCCTCGAGCAGCAGCGCCCGCGTCAATCCGCCGGGGCCGGGACCGATTTCAAGGACATTGCACGCGGCGAGCGGCGCCGCGCTGCGCGCGATGCGCCGTGTCAGGTTGAGGTCGAGCAGGAAATTCTGGCCGAGCGTCTTCCGCGCCGCCAGCCCATGGCGTCGGATGACGTCGCGCAACGGCGGCAGAGGCGGCGTGTCGTCCGCCAAGCCGGTTCTCAGGCCTCGGCCGATTGCGTAGCGCGCCGTGCCGCCATGGCGCCGGCCGTCGTCAGGGCGGCGATCAAGCTGGCCGGATTGGCGACGCCCCGGCCGGCGATGTCGAGCGCCGTGCCATGGTCGGGCGACGTGCGGATGAAGGGCAGGCCCAGCGTAATGTTGATGCCGCGCTCGAAGTCGAGCGTCTTCAGTGGGATCAACGCCTGGTCGTGATACATGCAGAGTACCGCGTCGTAGCGGATTCGCGCCCCCCCATGGAACAGCGTGTCGGCGGGCGCCGGGCCGCTGACGTCGATACCCTGCGCCGCGAGCGCCGCCACCGCCGGTGCGATGATGTCGCGTTCCTCATGCCCCATCGCGCCGGCCTCGCCGGCGTGCGGATTGAGCGCCGCAACCGCGAGCCGTGGCCGGACAATGCCGAAATCGCGCGTTAGCGCCGCGGCCGTCGCGCGGCCGCACGTCACGATCGCCGCTGTCGAGAGCGCTGCAAGTGCGTCAACCAGCGACAGATGGATGGTGACCGGCACGACGCGGAGTTCGGGACCGACCAGCATCATCACGGGATGCGCGACATGCGCGAGCGCGCCCAGGAATTCGGTATGGCCGGGGTGGGCGAAACCGGCGTCGTAGAGCGTCTCTTTCTGGATGGGATTGGTGACCACGGCGCTCGCCTGCTGGCTGCGTACGAGCGTCACGGCGCGTTCGATGGCGGCGATCACCGCCGGCGCGTTCGCTGGGTCGGGCCGGCCGGGTATCGGCGGGTGCGCCAAAGCCTGGGCGAAGACAGGTAGCGCACCCGAAAAGACGCGCAGGGCCTCGCTCGGGTCATCGATCGCGCGTACCGGCACATCAACGCCGATGGTTCGCGCCAGCGTTGCCAGACGCGCCGGATCGTCGATGATGAAGAACGGCGGCACCGCGCTCGTAGCGCGATCGCGCCATGCCATGAGCGTGATCTCACCGCCGATTCCCGCCGGCTCCCCCATCGTGAGCGCGAGCGTTGTGGTCATGCCCGGATGTCGACGTAGGCCGAGCGATGAAGGTCCAATAAGTAACGACGCGACAGCGCGTCGAGCCGCGCCCGCGCGAGGTTCTCGCCCACCTGCTCGCGGGTCGGCATGCCGGTGTTCGGTTCGTTGCGCGAGCACACCATGAAGACGGCGACGCCAGGCGTCGTGCTAAGCCGGACCGGTTTGCTGGCTTCGGCGAGCTTCAACTGCAAGATCTGGGGGCGAATATCCGGCGGCAGTTGCGCGGCGGTGACGTCACCGTTGCGCGTCGTCAGCGGCGGATTGTGATCGCGGCCGAGTTTCGCCAGTTCGCCGCAGCTCTTCGCCGTATCAGAGACCTGCTGGGCCTCGGCCATAACGTGCTGTTCCTGGGCAGGTCCCACGGTCGGCGGCAGCGGGAAGATGACCTGCGTCAACCCCAGGTGCACGTCGTTCGGGTTGACCTGGCCGGGGATTCGACGGTCGACCATATAGAGGATGTAATACCCGCCAGGCGTCCGGAGCGGATAGGACATTTCGCCCGGGTTCATCTTACCAAGAGCCTGGCCCAGGAGCGATGGCAGCTGGCTCGGTGTCACCCAACCGATATCGCCGCCGGCCGCGGAACTCGGCGACTGAGAAAACTGCTGAGCAACCGCGGAGAAATTGGCCCCGGCACGGATTTGTTGGATGAGTTGGTTGGCGAGGCGCTCGACGTCTTGGGCCTGTGAGGGGTTGTCAATCGCCAGATAGATTTCGGCAACGTGGCTTTGCGGTTGTCCTACGTCTTGTTTGATCTGCGCCATCGCCTCGTTAATTTCCTCGTCGGACACCGACACGTCCTCCGAGAGCTGATTGTGCACGACCTTTGACCAGGCGATTTCAGCGGTCAGCTCACTGGTCAGTGCTGTCTTCGGAACGCCCGCCCGCTTGAGATATGCATCGAGCCCACCCTTCGGCATGTTGTTGCGTTGCTCGATTCTGGCGATCGCGTTGTCGATCTCTTCTTGTGTTACGGTTACGTTGAGCCGCTTGGCCTCCTGCACTTCGAGATTCTCGTCAATCATCTGATGCAGGACGCGCGGTTCCAGCCGCTGACGATTGGCGGGTGTGTCGGGAATATTGGACGACGCCAGCAGCAGGGAGACGCGCGACGAAAGGTCGTCCATGCTGATGATGTCGTTGTTGACGACGGCAGCGATGCGGTTTTCTTCCTGCGCCTGGGCGCCGACGGCAACGCACGCCAATAGGACAAGTGAAAGCAACAGCTTCATGGTCTGACAAAGGTCTCGTCTGGTCGGGGGCCAAGCGTCTCCGGATACGGAAGATACACTGGTCGGCCGCGGTTTTCCTACTGTCGACGAATTCAGGTTGTTACTGGGCAGATAGCACTTTTGTGCCGGCTTCGCCCAGGTTTTTGAACACAAATGTGACCAGAACGCTGGTGCCGGGATGGACATCACCAAGTTGCACGCCGGATTGCTGGAGCGACGTGGTAACTGTGAAACAATCGTCGCGGTACGTCAGGTCGACGCCCGAATAGACAGTGTTGCCGCCTTGGCTGATGTTGCGCGTATCGTGAACGCCGAGGAACCAATATTGTGTCAGTGCCGTAGACACAGCGACACTGATCTGGTCGCCGATCGTCAAGGGCGAGGTCAGGCCCGGTATCGATTTGAATGAAATGAACGAGCCGCTCACACGCAGATTGGCCGGTCCCGTCGTAAAGCCGGTTTCCTGTCGGCGCATGGCCAAGGTCGCGTGATCGAGGCGCATGCGATAGTACAAGTCGAGAAATGTCGACGGTGAGAGCAGCAATCCGCCCACGACATCAGATACCTGATTCTCGAGGCCGCTACCGATATCGAATGGGCTGCTTTTTTCCAACCGGTAGCTTTGGCCGATCAAGAGGCTGCTGCTGCCGTATTCGGCATTGTAGATTCCGGTGTGTAGGCCGTAATCGACGCGTTGCCCGCTGTCGACGCGGTCGTAGCCCGGCAGCCGGTCCGGCCGGAACAGGCTGGTCTCGTCGAACTCGAAGCCTGCGCTGTCCTCGTTGGGGATGATCGCCGGATTGCCGCCGTTGGGCGCGGCGATGAATCCGGCCATCGGCTCGATCACCTCGTTGGTAGCACCGTCGCTGCGAACCCACGGATAACGCCACAGCAGCGCACCTTGTGGAAATACACGGCCGGTGGTGCCAGAACGAAGCACCTGCGCGTTTTGCGTGGATTGGACATTGTCGGAATCGTAGCCATCTGCGCGCAAGGACATCGAAAACTGATAACGATCGCCGAGCGGTCCATCGAACGGCAGCCGCCAATCCGCTCTTGTCGCAATGCGCCGAATATCGGGGCCGCTGTGCCGTTCGAGATTAAGGGCGTTGCCGGTCAATTCGAGGCGACCGCCGATGGGATCGGCTGGGCTGGTCCAGTCGTAGGTTGCGACCGGCGCGACGATCGGCTGGATGCCGTCGCCAACCAGCGAGTTCAGACTTTGAAACGAATAAGCGCTGATGTTGCCGTAGCTGCGCGTGCCGAAATCCTCAGTATAAATCTGGCTGGTGAGGAAGTTGGTCGGCAGCGTGAAGCCAATTGGTAAGTGATATTTGAGGAGATAGGCTTGGTCGGACACGCGCTGAACATCGAACCCAGTACGCCAGTCGTTGTTGAGGTCGAACGTGCCGGTACCGAAAAGGTGACCGCGGATCGACGTTGCTGAATCGGTCGTGTTAGGCACACCGAGCGGGTTGGTCTGAACCTGAGCGTCGCCGGCCTCGATACTGCCGTCGATGTCGAGTTTCCCGAAACCCCACGCCTGCCGGTATTCGCCGTCGAGGACGTCGCCGGCGTTGGTCGTCAACATGGGACGTATGGTGAGATCCTTATCGGGTGCGATCGCCCAGAAATAAGGCTGCGTGATGTGAAAGCCGAGCGTGCCACCGGCGCCAAAAGACGGCGGCAGGAAACCTGATGCCCGCTTTACCGACGGATCGGGATGGGAGAAATACGGTGAATAGAAGATGGGCCAGCCGTCGAGCTCCATGATCGCATCGTGGTACTCGACGATTTGTTGCTGTTTGTCGTGGACAATGCGCGCGGCCTCGATCTGCCATACCGGCGGTCTTGTTGGGTCGCTGGCGCACAACTCGCAAGGCGAATATACGCCGCGCCGCATTTCTGTCCGGTTCCCTTCGACGCGGCGGCCGGTGTTCGCAGCGAGGCGCGAACCGTCCGAGAGCAGAATACGGACATCCTTGATGAAGCCTTCACGCATGTTGTCGTGCAGCTCCATGTAGTCGGAGAACACGATATCGCCACCCGGCTGCAACAGACTGACATGCCCCGATGCCGTGACCGTGTCGGTGCGCTGATTATAGGTGACGGTATCCGCCAGAAGAATCTGATCGGACTGATCGAGCTCGACGTGGCCGCGGGCGACCGTCAGGCCGAGATCCTGATCGTATTCCACCTGGTCGGCTTGGAAGAGGATCGGCTTGTTTGACGCATGCGCGGTACTTTGCGCCACCGCCGGCGACGCCGCAGCGACAAGCGCGGCGACGCCTACAAATCCGGCGAACGACTTCCCCCCACTCATACCCTCAGCCGTCTTCGAGATGCAGCAGTAGACTGACTCCGACAAGCCAAGATACCCCGGCCGGTGTCCAGGCCGCGAGCATCGTCGGAATAGTCGCTGACAGCCCGAGGGCGAATACGATATCCGACAGGAAATAAAGCAGGAACCCGCTGGCGATGCCCACGGCAATCATCAACGTCGCGCCGCCGGCGCGTTGCATACGCAAACTAAAGCTGGCGGCGATCAGCACCATGGCCGCCAACAAGAGCGGCCTCGCCAATAGCGTATCGAAATAAAGCTGATGGCGCTGCGACGAGAAACCGGATGCCTCGAGCAGGCGAATGAAACCGGGCAGCTCCCAGAACGACATGGTCTCCGGCGGCGCAAAGCTGTCCTGGATCTTGACCGGGGTCAGGTTGGTGGGGATGGTCAGCTCAGCGAATTGCCGCGGCTGGCTGTTCGGCGACCAATCGGTGCCATCGCGCACCGTCCAGACGCCCGATCCGAGCGTCGCCTGCTCGGCATCGATCCGACGCTCGAGGCGCGTATCGTGTGCCAGGAAGAGGAACATGACATCGTGCAGCGCGCGTTGCGGCAGCACGAACCGCTCGGCGTGAACGATCGACGGATTGCCGTTGTTGTCGCTCTGGCGCAGCCAAAGGCCGGTACTCGACAGCGCGAATTGCGGGTTTCCGCCGAGCACACGGTTTTCCAAGGTCTCGTAACTCGCCTGCGTGACCGATGCAATCGGGTTGAAGAGCGTGACCGAGAGAACACCGATCAGGAATGCGCCCGCCAACGGCGGCGCGACGAACTGCCAAGCCGAGATTCCTGAGGAGCGTGCGACGACAAGCTCATGGCTCCGCGTCAGCCGCCAGAACACCATCATGGTGCCGAACAGGACGGCGAATGGCAGAACCTGCTGCGCCATATAGGGCTGTTTGAGCAGCGCGAGTTTCAGCAGAACCAGCAACGTGACGTCGGCTTTAGTGCCGGCGCGTCGGATCAGCTCGACGTAGTCGAGCATGAACACGATCGCCATCATCGTCAGGAAGACGCCGAAGAACCAGATCAGGAACTGGCGCGCGATGTAACGGAAAAGCGTTTTCCAAGGCGACATAGCAGCTACCGGATCGCGCGCCGCACGAAAAATCCGGCTGGTAGCGGCGCGGCGGCCGAGCGCCAGCAGAGCCACAGCGCCGCGAGGAATGGCCCGATGGCGTTGGCATAGATAAGCGGGATGACCGTCAACGTGCTGCGCGCCAGATTAGTCAGGCCGACATCGACGATCTCCATCGCCAAAGCGGCGGCGATGGCCATGAGGATGCGGCGCGCTTGGCCGCGGCGATTGAATTCGCCTGGCAGTAGGCACAGGATGGGAATGGCCGCCATCGACAACGCCATCAACGGACCCGAGAGCCGCATGTTGAGCTCGACCATGAGTGCTCGGTTGTTGAGATTGTCGAGCAGTTCGCCGAGATAGAGTTCATCCGGCTGGCGGTCGCGCAGCGTCGGCGCGCTCTGCATCTCCGACAGGTCGAGCGTGTAGCTTTTGAACGACAGTGACGACAGCTTGCCGGTAAGGTGATCGAATATTTGGCGCGTTCCGTTCACCATAAGGATGCGCGGTCCCTCCGGCGTTTCGACGAGTGCGCCGCGCTCGGCCGTTATCGTGATGGGCTTGTCCTTGTCGGTGGTATTCTCGATCAGCAAGCCGAGCAGATCGCCTTTGGCATCCCGCTCTTTGACATAGACCATCAACGTGTCCGAGAGCGTGTTGAACACGCCTTCCTGAATGAGGGCCGTGGCGAACTTGTTGCGGATCTCGAATTGCAGATCCTTGAACGCGCGATTGGATGCCGGCAGGAAGTAGAAGGCCATCGCATAGAGGGTGATTAAACCGGCGGCGCCGACCATTAGCGCCGGCTTGGCCAGCGCCCACTGGCTCATGCCCGAAGCGCGCATAACCACGAGCTCGCTTTCGGCGATGAGTTTCGCGTAGATGAAGATGATCGCCGTGAACACCGCGATCGGCAGAACGACGTCAACGAAACGCGGCAGGATCAAGACCGCAAGATAGAGAAAAAGTCCGATCGAAAGCCCGCGATTGACGATCAAGTCGACGAGGCGCAGCGACTGCAAAAGCCACACCGCCGCGCTGAAGATGACGCCGACCGAAAGCGTCACGATCAGGGTTTGGCGGAACAAGTACCAGGTCATCCGGTCCATGACGCGCGATTATAGGTGCGGCGCGCCTTCGGCCATAGCGGGAATTGCCGCGTCTGCGCGATGGATTGGGCGATTCGTCCGCCGGGCGAAGCGACTTGCGGGCGGACCGACGGCATGGAAATCTCCCGGCGCGTGGCGAATGGAGATGCGGTGTCGGATCGGGGCGGGATCGATTTTGCGGGCATGCCGTTCCGCGTCTTTGCCACCGCGTTCGTGGCCTTGCTGTTGGTCGCCTGCTTTCCGCTGCTTCTGACTCCGCTACCGCCCCTCGTCGACTATCCGAACCATCTTGCGCGCATGCACTTGCTCGCCGCCTTGAGCGGCTCGCCGACGCTGCGGCAATACTACGCGCTGGCGTGGCGGCCGCTGCCCGATCTGGCGATGGACGTGCTCGTGCCGCCGCTGCTCGGCGTGGTGTCGTTGTCGACTGCCGGCAAATTGTTTCTCGTCGCGACGTATTTTTCGTCGACCGGCGGCGTCGCCGTGCTTCATCGCACGTTGCATCGACGCTGGTCGGCGTGGCCGCTGACGGCGTTCCTCCTGGTTTACAACCGATTGCTGCTGTGGGGCTTCGTCAATTTTCTATTCGGTCTGGGTTTTGCATTCTGGGCGCTCGCCGGCTGGATTGCGTTGCGCGAACGCGGTATCGCCGTGCGGCTGGGCTTCGGCGTGCTCGCGGCGCTCGCTGTCTATTTCGCGCATCTGATGGCGTTTGGCATCTTCGGCGCAATGGTTGCGGGCTACGAGGCTGGCCGGCTATGGCGCGACCGCGCCGCGCCGGGGGCGACCGCTGGCGCCGTGCTCGTGCTGCTCTTGTCTTTCCTGCCGGGCCTGGCGCTGTTCGCGATCGAGTTCGTGCCGTTGCACGCGGCGACGGCGATTGGATCGGGCATTCGTTTTGCGCGGCCGGTCCGCAAGCTCGATCTGCCGTTCAGTGTCTTCGACCTCTATAGCCGACCGTTCGATATCGCCTGTTTCGCCTTGGCGGTGATCGGCGCCGCATACGCCTATTGGCGGGGGTGGTTGCGTGTCGCGTCGGCGACTGCGGCGCCGCTGATGGTTCTCGCATTGCTCTATGTCGTGATGCCCGACACGTTATTCGGCGCCACCGGCGCCGATCGTCGGATGCCACTCGCGATGGCGTTGCTGTTGATCGGCGGCAGCGCCTGGCAGGCGCCGTTTGCGCGGCAAGGGCGGCTGTTCCTTTCCGCCGCCTTCGCCTTGTTCGCGTTGCGGATGGGCGTCATCGCGGCCATGTGGCAGGGCAGCGGCGCACTTTACGCCGATCTGCTGGCTGGCCTCGATACGTTGCCGGTCGGCGCGCCCGTCGCGGTCGCGTTCGCCGACGCTGAAGTCAACGTCGAGGCCACGCCGCTGCTGCATTTTCCGGTCCTCGCGATAGCGCGCCGCGACGCCTTCGTACCCACCCTGTTCACTTACGCCACGCAGCAGCCGGTTGCGTTCACGCGCGCGTACGGCGCGATCGCGGATCAGCTCTCGGCCGGTGCGCTGTGGCGTTTCTACGTCGGCGGCGGCGTGCCGCTGCCGCCGGAGGTTGCGCGGGCATTGGCGCAGTGCCGCTACATCACGTTCGCCGGCCGACAGCCGTTTACGCCGCGCGCCGGCAGCGGCTTGCAACCGGTTTTCATCTCGCCGCGCTTCCAGATCTACCGTCTGCCTGGGGCGCCGCCATGATCGCGTTGCTGGTGCCGAGCTTGGCTCAGCTTGTCGGTTGGGCCGCGGTCGGCTTTGCGGCGCTAATATTCATCGGCCTTGGTCGCTTGGTGAGTCGCGGCGGCGCATTGCCCGAAATCGCTCTAGTCGCGGGATGGGGCGTCGCGTGCTGGGTTCTCACCGTCTGGGGCGTGGTCCTGCCGGTGTCGTTGCGCGTTCCGGCCGTCGCGCTGGCGGCAGCCGGGGGTTTCGGCCTGATCTGGCCGCAAAGCCGGCTGACGGCCGCGGACTGGCGCGCACTGGGGCGTGTCTTGTTGCTGTCGCTGCCGTTGCTAGCCGTCATGGCGTCGGCGCGGCCAAGCCAGCCCGATACGTTTCTCAATCTCCTCCCCAATGCCGCCTACCTGTATGACCACGGCCTGTTTCCCGCCGCCGGAAGGGCGGCGGCGCATTCGCTGCTGCCAGCCGCGCCTTACAATCTCCAATTCGTCGCGCTGATCGCCGGCTTGGTGACGCTGCGGTTTCCGTTCGTCGCGCTGATCGCTTTCAACGTGGCATTGCAACTCGCCGCCGGGTTGTTGCTTGCCCGTCTGGTGGTTGGCGGCGACGACCGGGCAGAACCGCCGGCGTGGAGCGTGGTCGCGTTCGGCTTGTTGCTGGCGACGGCGCTCAATCCCGGGTTCGTGCCGCGCTATCACCTGTCGGGATACAGCGAGCCGTCGGTGACCGTCGCACTCGCCGTCGCCGGGTATCTCGTCTTGCGACGCGATCACGCATCGGCTTGGTTGTTCGCGGCGGCGCTTGCCGCGCTGATCGAAATCAAGCAGGACAGTATCGCCTTGGTGTTCGGCATGGTGCTCGCGGCGGCGTTGCAGCCGCCGGCACTCGGCGATCGGCGTCGCGCCGTCGTCCAGCGTGCAGTCGTCGCCGCAATCCCGGCCGCGATACTCTGCGCCGCGTGGACCTGGTACGTGCATGCGCGCTTTGCCAATCCCGATGTCGAATTAACCTGGATGCCGTTGGGTCAATGGCAGTGGCATTTGTTGCCGACCGTCTTCGGTCAGATCGCGCACGTCGTTGGCGAGAAGATCGTATTCTTCGGGCCGCTGGTCGCCGCGCTGATCGGATTTCTGGTTTGCGCGTGGCGTCGTCCGGTCCTGGACACGGCAGGCCAGCGTGCCGGCCTAATCTTGCTGGTCGTCGCGCTCATATACAATGCGGCGCTGCTTGTCAGCTATATCGGGCATTTCAGCGGCCAGATGACAACCGATGCGCACTCGTTCTTCCGCTACAACACGCATCTAGCGCTATTGCTGATGGTGACGCTGGTGCTGATGCTGCGCGGGCCGTCGCGCGCATGGTTTGAGCGGCAACAAGCGCGGCATCGGGGTCGATTGGCGGTACTGGCGATCGTTGTGTACGTCGTGTGCCCGGTCGGGTTCATACATTGGTTGCGCTTTGATCTCGAGACGCCGCAGCTGCGCGCCTGGGGTCTCGCGCGGCACATTGCCGATGCGGTCGGATGGGATGATCGGGTCGCGCTGATCCTGCCGGGCGACGGCGGCAGTCTGTTTCCCGTCCTCGAAGGTCTGCTGCGGATGACGCCGCCGCGCCGGCCAAACTTGATTCTCGATGACGTGTCGACGCTGGCGCCCGATCCGTTCGCCGGACTGGCCGCCGATCAATGGGCGGTGATCTCGTGCACGCCATCGGGCATGACCGGCGTTCCCGCCGGCGAAGCGGCGCTCTTTGCGCACGAGGGCAACGGCTGGACGCTTGTCGATCATTGGCGATATCCGTCCGCCGATGGCGGTCATTGGTCGCGAGTCATCGCCTTGGCGCCGCTCTGCCTGCGCGGTTGAGCCGGTTGACACATCAGGGTTTTCAACGCTCTATCGATGTTTCGCGGTATTGCATCGAGGATTGCCAATGAAAATCAAATTCATGTCACCCCGTTTGCCCCGGACTGGAACGCTCGTCCTTTTCGTCGCGGATGGACGCAAACTGTCGCCTCAGGGAACGCAACTCGATCGCCGCAGCGGAAAGGCCTTGAGTCGCGCGCTGGGTGCGTCTCGCTTCAAAGGCAAGGCGGAAGAGGCGCTGGCGATTCTGGCGCCGGCCAAACTCGGCGTGGTGCGCGTGCTGCTGGTCGGGACCGGCAACGCCGATCCCGCGGATCGCGCGCTGTGGCAACGTTGTGGCGGCGTCATCCTGGCGGCGCTCAATGGCGCGGGCGAAAGCGAAGCGGCGGTGCTGATCGAGGCCGGCGACCGTGCTGCCGAAATTGCCGCGCACCTCGCCTATGGCGCGCGACTGCGCTCTTACCGCTTCGACAAATACCGCACCAAGGAAAAGCCGGAACAGAAACCGTCGCTCAAGACCTTGTCGATCCTCGTTGAGGACGTTAATGCCGCGCGTCGCCGCTTTACGCCGCTCGATCGGATCACGGACGGCGTGTTCTTCACCCGCGACCTGGTTTCCGAGCCGGCCAACGTGATCTATCCGGAAACGCTCGCCGAGCGCGCCAAGACGCTGACCGAGCTCGGTGTCACGGTCGAAATTCTCGACGAGAAGAAGATGGCAGCGCTCGGCATGGGCGCGTTGCTCGGCGTCGGGCAGGGAAGCGCGCGGCCGCCGCGGCTGCTGGTGATGCAGTGGCACGGCGCCGACGACAAGAAACAGGTGCCGGTCGCCTTTGTCGGCAAGGGCATCACCTTCGACACCGGCGGCATCTCGATCAAGCCGTCCGCCGGCATGGAAGACATGAAATGGGACATGGGCGGCGCCGGCGCGGTTATCGGCCTGATGAAGGCACTGGCCGGACGCAAGGCCAGGGTCAACGTCGTCGGTATCGGGGCGCTCGCCGAGAACATGCCCTCGGGCACGGCGCAGCGTCCGGGCGACATCGTCAAATCGATGTCGGGGCAGACCATCGAGGTTCTCAACACCGACGCCGAAGGGCGCTTGGTTCTGGCCGATGCGCTCTGGTACTGCCAGGATCGCTTCAAGCCGCGGGCGATGATCGATCTCGCGACGCTGACGGGCGCGATCATCATCGCGCTCGGGCACGAGCATGCCGGTCTCTACAGCAACGACGATAAGCTCGCCGAACAATTGACTGCGGCGGGCAAGGCGACCGGCGAGGCCTTGTGGCGCATGCCGTTGGGCGACGCCTACAACAAGATGATGGATAGCGACGCCGCCGACGTTAAGAACATCAGCGGCGGCCGCGACGCCGGCAGCGTCACCGCCGCAACCTTCCTCGAACGCTTCGTCAACAAGGTGCCCTGGGCGCATCTCGACATCGCCGGCACGGCGTGGGCGAACAAGGACAAGCCGACGGTGCCGAAAGGCGCGACCGGGTACGGCGTACGCCTGTTGAACCGGTTCGTGCGCGACAATTACGAGGTTCGCGACGGCAAGTGACGGAGATCGGCTTCTATCACCTGCGGAGCCTGACGCTCGATCGCGCTTTGCCACAGCTGCTCGAAAAAGCCTTTGCCGGCGGCTATCGTGTCGTGTTGATCGCCGGCTCAGCCGAGCGCGTCGACCATCTCAACGCCTTGCTGTGGACCTATGGCGACGCCGCCTTCCTGCCGCACGGTTCGGCGAAGGATGGCAATGCCGCGCAACAGCCGATCTGGCTCACCGTCGATGATGAGAATCCCAACAACGCTGACATGCTGGTGCTGGTCGATGGCGCGACGTCGCAGCATGTCGACCGCTACAAGCGCGTGCTCGACGTCTTCGACGGCAACGACGAAGCCGCAGTGAGTTCGGCGCGCGGACGCTGGCAGCAGGCCAAGGCCGCCGGCCATGCCCTGACCTATTGGCAGCAGACCGAAAAGGGCTGGGAACAGGTCGGCGCGGGTTGAAGCCGCCCGCCGGTCCCGCTATAAACCCGCGACTTTTACGCCACCAAAGAGGCTCGGCCCATGGCCAAGGAACGCACGCTTTCGATCATCAAGCCCGACGCGACGCGCCGCAAACTGACAGACAAAATCAATGCCCGCTTCACTGCGCGCGGCCTCAAGATCGTCGCGCAAAAGCCGATGCAATTGTCGCGCGCGCAGGCCGAGGGCTTCTATGACGTGCACAAGGAGCGGCCGTTTTTCGGCAGCCTCGTTGCGTTCATGATTTCGGGGCCGGTCGTGGTCCAGGTGCTCGAAGGCGACAACGCGGTCGCGCTCAATCGCGAGATCATGGGCGCCACGGACCCGAGCAAAGCGGCGCCGGACACGATCCGCAAGGATTTCGCCGAATCGATCGAGGCCAATTCGGTCCACGGCTCGGATTCGACCGAGACCGCGAAGCGCGAAATCGCCTTCTTCTTTCCCGAGCTTTAGACCAGGAAATAGGCAAGCAGCACGAGGACGACGACGATCGTCCCGATTGCCCAACGAAGCAGCCGCGCGAACCCGAGCCAAGTCTCACGATGCGGTTGCAGATCGAACGTGCTCATCAAACGCCCCTGAACTGGAAACTGGGCAACCTATAGCGCGGCCGCCGGTTTTTGCAAACCCCCGAGGGGTTGCGTCAGCGTCGCACCCAGGGCCAGTGCATAGAACGGCAGCCACCAGAGCTGGTAATTGTGGTGCGCCGTCGGCGCCGCCAGAATGACCGCCAGGGTCAGCGCCGCCGACAAGGCGCACCGCGCGGTCATATCCGGCGCGCGCCGCCAGACATGGACCGCGACGGCAAATGCCAGCGCCACGAAGATCGACCGCGCGACGAGCGCCGCGCCGTCGGGCGCGAAAGCGAGCCAACTGGTGCTGTCCGGCGGGCGGATGGCGTTGAACAGGATGACGTTGTCGTAGAACGCGCCGGGCGCGGCGAGAGCGTAAGGCAGCATCGGCAGCATACCGCATAGGATGCCGAGACCGTAGCGCACCCGTGCGCCGGCGCCGGGCGGCAGTAGACACGGCGCGAACACCACGCCGGGAAACAGCTTGGCTGCGACCGACAGGCCGACGCAGAGGCCCGATAGGAAATCGCTGCGCTCGAACGCGACAAAGGCAAGCAGAAGCGGCACGACCGCCGCCAGATCGGTCGTGCCCTTGGCGAGCAGCTGCTGCGCCACGAGCGGCAGCGACAGATACAGCGCGCTGGTGACGAAACCGACGCGGGATCCGCCGGCGCGCCGTCCGAGGTGCAGCATCAGCGCGACCGTCACGGCTTGGAGCAGCAGGTTCGTGACCAGGACGCCACGCGCGCCGAGCGCCAACCCGAGCGGGAGGTAAATTGCGGGCATCACGGGCAGATATTTGTAGCCGGCGAACGCGCCACCAATTTCGGGATCGATCGGTAATGTATATGGATTCTGTCCGGCCAGCATGGCGTGGCCGGCCGCGAGAGTCGTTGTCGCCATGTCGATCAGGCGGGGATGAACGAACCGCACCCCACCGTAAACGAGTTCGATCGCCGCCAGTGCAGCGACGAGCCCAATCACGGCCCTCGGTACGGGCGTCTCGGCGTGCGGTTCGCGCAACGCGCGCAGCATGATCGGCGCGTAAGCCAACAAGGCGAGCAGGACCAGCGCCTTCCACGGCCCGGCCTCGTTCCAGTTGAAGATTTGGACCAGGCCGATAGCCAGCCAAAACGCCGCCGGGAGGAGGAAAGAGCGCACGGTCAGGCTGTGGCGTCGAGACGCACCGGACCCGGCCGGCCGTCGATCTCGACACTGGCGCCCCGCACGCGAACACGGCCGTCGGCGACCAGACGCAGCGCGAGCGGATAAGCACGGTGTTCGAGCGCCAGCACGCGCGCCGCCAATTTATCGGCGTTGTCGCCCGGCAACACCGGTACCGAGCCCTGCACGATGATCGGTCCACTGTCGACTTCATTACGCACGAAATGGACGGTGCAGCCGTGGCGCTTGGCGCCCGCCGCGAGTGCGCGGGCGTGCGTATCGAGGCCGGGGAATTCAGGCAGCAGCGACGGATGGATATTGATCATACGGTCGCGCCAGGCGTCGATGAAGTTGGCGCCGAGAACCCGCATGAAGCCGGCGAGGCAGACGAGTTCGACGCGCGCCTCTTTGAGCGCGGCGTCGAGCGCAGTGTCGAACGCCGCGCGCTCCGCGAAGTCGCGGTGTGCGACGACGCGCGTCGGAATTTTAGCGTGCGCGCCGCGCTCGAGGCCCGCGGCGTCGGCGCGATTGGCGATGACCAGAACGATCTCGGCCGGATAGTCGCGCGCCGCACAGGCATCGATCAGCGCCTGGAGATTGGAGCCGCGGCCCGAGATCAGTACGCCGGTCCTCAGCCGGGCCACGCGCGCTCCATGTTGACGAGATGGGCGCTCGCTTCGCCGGCGCGTTTGACGATATGGCCGATGCGGTGGACGCGTTCACCGGCTTGGGTCAGCACACGCTCGACGGCGTCGGCCTGTACGGGGGCCACGACCGCGACCATGCCGATGCCGCAGTTGAAGGTACGCGCCATCTCGGCGTGGGCGATGCCGGCGGTTTTTGCCAACCAAACGAAGACCGGCGGCAACGTCCAGCTCGTGGCGTCGAGCTCGGCGGCAAGACCGTCGGGCAGCACGCGCGGAATGTTCTCGACCAAACCGCCGCCGGTGATGTGCGCATAGGCCTTGACGCCGCCGCCCTTCAGCGCCGTCAAGCATGGCTTGACGTAAAGTCGCGTCGGTCGCAACAGTTCGTCGGCCAGGCTATGCGGCGCCGCGAACGGTGCCGGTGCGCTATAGGACAGCCCGGCCTCCTCGACGACGCGGCGCACCAGCGAGAAGCCGTTGGAGTGGAGACCGTCGGATTCGAGTCCCAACACGACGTCACCAGCCGCAACGGTCGTACCGTCGAGCGCCTGACCGCGCTCGACGGCGCCGACCGCGAAACCGGCCAGGTCATAGTCCCCGGCGGTGTACATGCCGGGCATCTCGGCGGTCTCGCCGCCGACCAACGCGCAACCGACGGCACGGCACGCGGCGGCGATGCCCTTGACGATGGTCGTTGCCTGCGCCACGGCGAGTTTGCCGGTCGCAAAGTAATCCAAGAAGAAGAGGGGCTCGGCACCCTGAACGACCAGATCGTTGACGCACATCGCCACCAGGTCGATGCCGATCGTGTCGTGCTTGTTCGCCGCGATCGCAACTTTGAGCTTGGTGCCGACGCCGTCGGTAGTGGCGACCAGGATCGGGTCGCGGTAGCCTGCCGCCTTGAGGTCGAACAGCGCCCCGAATCCGCCAAGGCCGGCCGCCGTGCCGGCGCGCGCCGTCGCCTTGGCAAACGGCGCAATGGCCTCGACCAGCGCGTCGCCGGCGTCGATGTCGACTCCGGCGTCGCGATAGCTGCGGCTTTTCTTGGGGTCAGCCATTCGCGCGCTTTCTACGCCAGGAC
Source organism: Allostellaceae bacterium (assembly GCA_050729555.1). GTDB lineage: Bacteria > Pseudomonadota > Alphaproteobacteria > ATCC43930 > CGMCC-115725 > REEB95. The sequence goes on along the minus strand of JBOHLR010000001.1, from coordinate 4,285 downwards.
GGCGACGATGAAAAGCCCGGCCATGGTAGACTGCGGCAATGACCGCGACCGCCCGGGCAGCCGCCGTCTGGCTCGCTGGTTTCTGCAGCTTCGTTGATCTGTACGCGCCGCAATCGATCCTGCCGACCATCCGTACCCTCTACGGAGTCGATGCGGGCGCGGCCAGTCACATGATCAGCGCCACCACCTTGGCGGTCGCGATCATCGCGCCATTCACCGGCGCCGGCGCTGACCTGATCGGCCGTAAGCGTGTGATCGTCACCGCTATGATCGCACTGATCGTGCCGACGGTGTTGATCGCGCTGTCGACCACGCTATCGGCGATGGTGTTTTGGCGCTTCGTCCAGGGTTTGCTGCTGCCGCCGATCTTCGTCGTTACCGTCGCTTATATCGGCGACGAGGTGCCGGCCGCACAAGCGACCGGCGTCGCCGGCATCTATTTGTCGGGCAGCTGCTTCGGCGGTTTCTTCGGCCGATTCCTCTGCGGCATTCTGGTCGGGCCTTACGGCACGCGTGGCGCGTTCCTGGGTCTTGCCGTTTTGACTGCAGTAGCAGCGGCCGGCGTCATTGTCTTGATGCCCCGCGAGCGTCAATTCGTCGCCAGCGCCGGTCCGGTACACGCCCTACGGCACATCGTCAACCACATCCTCGATCCACGGCTCGACGCGATCTTCGCCGTTGGTTTCGGCGTCTTGTTCTCGTTCGTTGCCACCTTCACCTACGTGAATTTCCATCTTGCGGCGCCGCCGTTCGATCTGTCGGCTGCCGCGCTCGGCACGATCTTCGTCGTCTATCTGGTCGGCGTGGCGACGACACCGCTCACGGGACGGCTGGTACGGCGCTTCGGCCGTCGCCGTCTGGTGCTCGGTGTGCTCGGCATCTGGATCTGCGGCTTGCTGCTGACCTTGACCGGCAGCCTGACGGTGATCATCGCGGGCCTGGCGATCGGCGCCGGTTGCGGCTTCATCGTACAAACGTCCGCAACCGCGTCGGTGGCGGTTTCGGTACAGCGTGCGCGCTCGTCGGCGGTCGGCCTGTACGTCACCTGCTATTATGTCGGTGGCAGTCTCGGCGCGGTATTGCCGGGTTATGCGTGGGACCGCGCCGGTTGGCCGGGATGCGTCGCCATTGTCGTCGCGATGCTGTTGATCTTGGCGGCGATCGTGCTGCGTTTCTGGCGCGAGCGGCCCGCCTAGCGAGCGCCCGAGACGCCGAGGATCGCGCCCGAAACGTAAGACGCTTCGGGCGATAGCAGCCAGAGGATCGCGTTCGCGACTTCATCCGGCTGGCCGGGACGTTTCATCGGCAAAGCCGGACCAAGGCGGGTCATTCGGCCAGCCGGGTGAATCTCGGTGTCGACGACACCGGGCGCGACGGCGTTCACGCGGATACCTTCTTCCACCACTTCCTGGGCAAGACCGAACGTGAAGGTTTCGATTGCGCCTTTGGTCGCCGCATAGGGCACGGTCTCGCCGGCGCCGCCGAGCCGCGCCAACGCCGAAGACACGTTGACGATCGCGCCACCCTTGCCGCCGCGTTTGGTTGACATGCGCTTTACGGCTTCCCGCGCGCACAACATTGCGCCGAAGACATTGATCGCAAAGAGTTCGAAAAGCCCGGGACCGGGAACCGTATCGATCCGACCGAGCGGACCGAGAATGCCGGCGTTGTTGACCAGCACCGTGACGCGGCCGAGCGCCTTGTCGGTCTCCACGAAAAGCCGCTCGACATCGGGTTCCTGTGCGACATCGCCCTGGACTGCGATCGCCTTACCGCCGGCCTCGGCGATTTCCGACACAATCGCGTCGGCGCGCTTTCGATTGCCCTTGTAGTTGATCGCAACGCCGTAGCCACGCCGCGCGGCGCCGACGGCGACAGCCGCACCGATACCGCGGCTTCCCCCGGTGACGATCAGAATCTGCGGTGATGCATTCATGGTCTTTCCTTTGCGCATTTGCGTTCCACACGCCAGATTACGTCGAAGCTCGAACCGAGAGGCCATCATGCGCGCTGCCGTGTCGATTGCGACCGTCACGATCGGGATGCTGCTGAGCGTTCCGATCAGCGCCGCGTCGTGGAGCAACCCGACCTTGGCGCCGACGGCAGGTCCGCCGCAGGTCATCGGCCGGCCGTGGAACGGCTGCCTCGCCGGCGCCGCAACGTTGCCGTGGGACGGGCCGGGGTTCGAAGTGCTGCGGCCGGGCGAACACCGCTATTTTGGCCATCCGGAGACCGTCGGATTCGTCGAGCGGCTTGGACGCGAGGCGCATGTTGCAGGGCTGCCAGTCTTCTATGTCGGTGATATGGCCCAGCCGCGCGGCGGACCGATGTCGTCCAATCACGTGTCGCACGAGACCGGCGTTGACGTCGACATTTGGTTCACGCTCGACACGGTGCCGGGTTTGCCCATTGCGGCGCGCAAGACCCTGGAGCCACCTTCGATGGTACTCGCCGATCAGAGCGCGATCGATCCGGCGCGGTTCGGACCGCGCCAGGTGACGCTGCTGCGGCTGGCGGCACGCGATCCGGCCGTCGATCGCATCTTCGTCAATCCGGCAATCAAACAGGCGTTGTGCCGCGGCTATGGCGGTGCGGGTGAGGGCGGTCGCAGCTGGCTTGCCCGCGTCCATCCCTGGTACGGCCACATGGCGCATTTTCATGTCCGCCTGAAATGTCCCGCCGGCTCGCCTTTGTGCGTCCAGCAGCCGCCTGTGGCCGCGGGTGAAGGCTGCAATCCGGCGGTCTTCGCGTGGTGGGCCCTGGAGCTGAGCAAGCCCAAGCCGCCGACACCGACCGTGCCGCCGCCACGGCCACCGTTGCCGGCGGCGTGCGCCGCGCTGACACAATAGCCGACTCCCGTGCGGACGCTGTCGGCGGATTTGACGCGCTGTCGGGTATTGATCTAGTTCTGTGCAATATTTGTAAAGTAAATCGTCAGAAATCAAACAATAGAAACGCGTTTTTACAGTCTAAAGATAAGTAAATACTTGCCGTTTTTAGGATTAACCATAATAATCCCGCCGCCCGCCATCCCGAATTGCGTTCGGTGAGGAGATCGCGATGAATTTCATGCGTGCTTCGGCTTTGAGCTTGGCGCTGTGTGCGCTGGCCGTGCCGGCTTTCGCCCAAACCTTTGGTTCGCCGGGGACTGGACCCGATGGCCCCTACATCCGCGGCGAAGGCGGCTGGTCGCATATGAACGACATGACCGGCCACAGCACGACCGGCGACAACGTCACCGCCAAGCAGAAAGAGGGCTATGTCGTCGGTGGCGCGGTCGGCTGGAAGTTCGATCAGCTGCGCCTCGAACTCGGCCTCGATTTCAGCCATTCCGGCATCAAGAGCATCGACGTGAACAACGTCGCGGCGACCACGGCGAGCGGCTCGGTCAAGAACACGTCTGGCATGGTCCGTGCGCTGTGGGATTTGCGCACCGGCACGCCCTTCGTTCCGTATATCGGTATCGGCGTCGGCATGTCGCATGTCTCGCTCGACAATGTGCGCGCCAACGGCACGACGTTATCCAACTCGTCCGACAATGTTTTCGCCTATGAGCCGATCGTGGGCGTCAACTACATGGTTCTGCCCAATCTGGCGCTCGGTCTCGAGTACCGCTACTTCGCCACCGTCGATCCGTCGTTCACTTACGCGTCCGGCGGCCGCCTCGGTCTCAAGAACGAAAGCCACAACGTGCTCGCCAGCTTGACCTGGTACTTCGGCGTGCCGGAACCGACACCCGAAGTGCAGGCGGGTCCGCCGGCCTATCAGCCGAATCCGCAAGCCGGGCCGCCCGTGGTGCAGCCGGTTCCAGTGCCGCCGCCGGCGCCGCTGACCTATATCGTCTTCTTCAACCTCAACAGCGCGGCGCTGACGCCGCAGGGGCATGACGTGGTCGCCGCCGCGGCTGCCGCGTTCCAGCAGAACGGCAGGACCCAGATCAAGCTGACCGGCTACACCGATACGTCCGGCTCGCCGCGCTACAATCTTGCGTTGTCGCGGGCGCGCGCCGAAACCGTACGCCGCACGTTGATCGCGCTTGGCGTGCCGGATGCCGACATTGGCGTGGCCTGGGAAGGCGAGGCCGATCCGCGCGTACCGACGCCCAACGGCGTACGCGAGCCGCAAAACCGGCGCGTCGAGATCCTCATCCCGTAAGCACCACACGGGGGGAGCGCGAAGGAAGGCCCGGACCCCACACTGGGCCTTTCTTTTTTCGTGCGTGGGGTGGAAATGGCCGGGGCGACGGCTCTATGGTGTCGGCCGCGAGGCACCGTGACCATCCCCT